>NZ_JBFTIX010000003.1:0-404468 GCF_056395105.1 Stenotrophomonas sp. 10L48
GGCCGGCAACCACGTGCAGCCGCGTGATGTTCATGAGGTTGCCGGCCAGCGGCCGRCACTACGGAACTCAATACCCACGCGTAGATGCGGCGCCCACGGAGTGCCGCATTCTGTGGAGCACAGCAGCTGGCGGACATACTCCGCCGCAGCGGCAGGTGCTCTGGCCTTCTTACTTATCATCGTGTCGCATGCAGCCTCAAACGGACCGCCTTCGTACCCGTTGAGTCAAACAACCCCGCCGGGAACCACGCCCAACAAAAAGGCGGCGCCCTGCGGGCGCCGCCTTCCATGCAGCAGACGCAGGCCCGGATCAGTCAATCAACGCGGCCTCGCGCCGGCGGAACACCGATACCGCCTGGTTCAGCGCACCGGCCTGCGACTGCAGTTCACGTGCCGCCGCAGTGGCTTCTTCCACCAGCGCCGCGTTCTGCTGCGTGGCCTGGTCCATCTGCACCACCGTCTGGTTGATCTGCTCGATACCGGATGACTGCTCCTGTGACGCCGCCGAGATCTCGCGCATCAGGTGGCTTACGTTCTCCACGCCGCCGACGATGCCCTGCATGCGCTGTCCGGCATCGGCCACCAACTGGGCGCCCTCGCCGATCTGACGTCCTGCCTCGTCGATGAGGACCTTGATCTCCTGGGCCGCCGCCGCCGATCGCTGTGCGAGCACACGGACCTCGCTGGCGACGACCGCGAACCCGCGTCCCTGTTCGCCGGCGCGTGCCGCTTCAACCGCTGCGTTGAGCGCGAGGATGTTGGTCTGGAAGGCAATGCCGTCGATCACGCCGGTAATGTCGCCGATCCGCTTCGACGCGCCTTCGATGGCCTGCATGGTGTCGACCACCCGCTGCATGGCGTGGTTGCCATCACTTGCTGCGCCCTGGGTGGAGGCGGCCAGCTCGCTGGCCTGGCGCGCATGCGCTGCGTTCTGGCGCACGGTGGCGGTCAGCTCCTCCATCGAGGCGGCCGTTTCCTGTAGATGAGCGGCCTGTCGCTCGCTGCGCTCGGACAGCGCGCCGTTGCCGGCGGCGATTTCGCTGGCGGCCGTGCTGATGGTGGTGGCGCAGTGCTGGATGTGGCCCACCATGCGCGCCAGCTGGCCGGCGGTGGCGTTGGCATCGCGCTGGATGGCGGCGAACGCGCCGTGGTACTCGCCCTGCATGCGACGGTCGAGATCGCCGTTGGCCATCGCCGAAAGCATCTGCCGCACTTCGTCGACCGTGCTGCCCAGTGTGTCCAGCAGCTGGTTGATGCCCCCGGTCAGGCCGTCGAGGAAGCTGGCGCCTTCGCTGGCTTGCAGGCGCTGTTCCAGATCACCCTGCGCGGCGGCATCGACAATCCCGGCGACGGCATTCTCCAGCGTCAGTTCATGGGTACGGTCATGCCATTCCACCGCAAAACCCAGGCGCGCGCCCTGTGCGTCGAACACCGGGGTGACGACCTGAGCGAAGTGCACCGGCCCGATCCGCACCTTGCCGTTGTGTGTCGCCTGCAGCCCATTGAGGATGCCGCGGATGCGGTCAGGGTTGGCATGGAAGCGATGGATGCTGCTGCCGACCAGCCGCTCGGCGTCGAAATCGGGGAAGGCCTGGCGCAGCGTGGCCTGCTGGTTGCGCAGCAGCGCCACCACCGAGCGGTTGACGTAGCGGATGACGTGATCGTTGTCGGCGATCATCATCGCCGTGCGCGAGGCATCCAGTGCCTGGCGGATCTGCGCGTTCTCGGCATGTGCTTCGGCCTCGCGGCCGCGCTGCGCCTGCACATGGCGTGCGGTATCGGCCAGCGCGTGGGCCAGTGAACCGGGTGCGTAGTTGCGTGCATCGCTGTGTGCGCCGAGGTCGGCGCCCGTGGCAATGTCGCGTGCCAATGCCGCCAGGCGGTGCGGTCCGTGACCCAGCGCTTCGCTCTGTTGGCGCAGGCGCGCGGCGGTCTGGCCCAGCACCAGCGTCAGCACCGCCAGGGCCATGGCATTCAACAGCGGCGGCAGGACGGCCGCCCCATCAAGCAACGGCGCCAGCAACGCACTGACACCCACGGCGCCGGCCAGCCACAACGGCATGCGGTCACGCTGGATGAGCAGCACGCCCAGCAGCAGCGCGATGGGCAATGCGGCATTCAATCCGCTGATATGACAGAGCAGGCTCAACTGCAGTGAAAGCAATACGGCCAGGCCGTTGCGCGCGAGCGCATGGCCGGCCTGGCGCCAGCCCAGCCAGGCGGCTGGCAGTACCGCGGCGGCAACGGCGCTCGCAGCGGGCAGCGACGTGCCGCGCACGGCAAGCACAAGGCCGATCGCTGCGAATACCACGCTGCCCAGCAGCAGGCGACGATCGCCCCGCTGTGCCAGCTGTTGCAGATAAGGGACACGGCCCTGGTCGGGCGGGCGGGAGGACGCAATGGACATCGGCAACTCCTGGATCAACGGACGGCAGCGACCCTGCAACGCCCTGCGCGGATGAGCGCAACGACGGCACGGTCGGGGAATTCGGGGAATGCGGCGCAGGCAGCGACGCGGAGGACGGACACCGTGACCACATCCTGTGGATGACGGTGCAGCAGACGGGACATGCGGTCTTCCTTGCAGAACCAGGAACGAGCCGCAGGCACAAAGGGCCTGCGTGCTGTGGACGCAGGGGCCCACTACCGTTCTATCGGCCGCACTGGCGCAGAGTGAAGTGCGCGCGGCCGACGATGGTCAGCGTGCGTTGGCGTTTTCGCTCAGGAACGCATCGATGACGGCGGCAATACGCGCCGGGTGTTCCATGTGCAGGTGATGGTTGCCGGGGAATACCGCCAGGCGGCCATCACGCAGATGCTGCAGGCGCTCGCTGCGCATCGGCTCGGGATAATACGACTGTGCAGGCGTGGCATAGATCACCTGGGTAGGACAGGTGATGGCCTGCAGCAGGTTGTCGATCTGGCCTTCGCTGAGGCGGATCGCGGTGGGCAGCATCAGGCGCGGATCGCTGCACCAGCGATAGCCGCCTTCGACCGGCTCGACACCGCGTTCGACCAGCAGGCGTGCGCAGCCTTCGCTGAGCTGGTTGGTCATCATCCGCGCCCGGATCGGTGCAGCCAGATCCGGGAACACGCGCAGCTGCTTGCGTGCCAGTGCTCGGGTGGCGTCGACGTGCTCGCGCAGGCGGCTGGCAGTTTCTTCCTCCGGCCCGCGCAGGCCGCCGAGTGCCTCGATGGCGACCAGCCGTTCGATGCGATCACTGACCGCTGCGGCGAGGCTGGCGATGCCGGCACCCATCGAATGGCCGATCAGGGTGAACCGGTCCCAGCCCAGTGCATCGGCGACATCGAGGACATGGGTGATTGCTGCTGGCGTGGTGTACACCGCCCCGATCGGCAGATGCGCGCTGTGGCCGTGCCCGGGCAGATCGATCGCCACCAGGTCCAGGTGCGGCAGATGCGGCGCCAGCGGAACGAAGCTGGCCGCATTGTCGAGCCAGCCGTGCAGGGCCAGCGCCCGCGGACCCTTACCCGGCCGGCGCAGGCCGGCGACACGGACGCCCGCGACCTGCAGCTCAAACGGCTGCAGGCTCATGCCAGCGACGCCACGGCCAGCCGAGCCAGTGCGCGGGCGTGATCCGGTGCGGCGTTGAGGCAGGGGATATAGCGCATCTGTGCGCCGCGCTCGGCCAGTGTTTCGGTGAAGCCCATGGCGACTTCTTCCAGTGTTTCCAGGCAGTCGGTGGCAAACCCGGGGCAGACGACGTCGATCTGTTTCACCCCCGCTTCGGCCAGCTCCCACAGGCTGGGCTCGGCGTAGGGCTGCAGCCAGCGTTCGCGGCCGAAGCGCGACTGGTAACCCATCTGCCAGTCGTCCGCGCCCAGGCCCAGTGCTGCGGCGATCGCGCGCGCACTGGCCTCGCAGCGCTGCGGATAGGGATCGCCGGCATCGGCAAGGCGCTGCGGAATGCCATGGAAGGAGAACATCAGCTTCTGGCCGCGACCCTGCTGCTGCCAGTAGCGCTGGATCGAGCCGGCAACGGCGGCGACCCAGTCCGGATCGATCGAATAGTCCTGCACCAGGCTGACGGTGACCTGTGGGTTCCTGCGCTGCCAGGCATCCACACGATCCTCGACCGAGGCCGTGGTGGTGGTCGAATACTGCGGATACAGCGGCAATACCACGATGCGGCGCACGCCCTCGGTGGCCAGCCGATCCAGTTCGGTGGTGAGCGCGGGTTCGCCGTAGCGCATCGCGTGGCGTACGCGCAGCGTCGGCAGCAATGCTTRCATCGCCTGCGCCAACTGGCGGGTGTGGACCATCAGCGGCGAGCCTTCCGGCAGCCACACCTGGGCGTACTTGGCGGCTGAACGGCTGCTGCGCAGCGGCAGTATCAGACCGCGCAGCAAGGGCTGCCACAGCAGTGCCGGCAGCGAGACCACGCGCCGGTCGGACAGGAATTCGGCCAGATAACGGCGAACGGCGGGGGCCGTCGGCGTCTCGGGCGTGCCTAGGTTGACCGCCAGTACGGCGGTATCGGGTGCGTCGAGCATGGGCGGTATTGTCGCCGATTCCATCGTCACGTCGGCATGCAGGGTTCGGATGGATGTCATCGATGAGGCCAATATGAGCAGGCAACGCTCATTGGGGATTCATCACAACACTACTAATTTCAGTCACTTGCTATATCTTCCTATGGACTGACTTCTGGAGCCTGCCATGCGTCGCCCGATCCAAGCCCTGCTGATCGCCGCCAGCCTGCTGTCCAGCCAGGCCATGGCCGGACCGCAGGAAGACCAGCGCGCCCGCAACGCGGTGCGTGTACTGGCTGAAATCCAGGGAATCCCTGAACAGGGCATTCCGGACAAATTGCTCGACGAAGGCCGCGCGGTCATCGTCATTCCCGACACGATCAAGGCCGGTCTGGTGATCGGCGGCCGTCGTGGCCACGGCCTGATGTCGGTGCGCATGCCCAATGGTGCGTGGTCCAACCCGGTATTCATCAAGCTCACCGGCGGCAGCATCGGCTTCCAGGCCGGTGTGCAGTCCTCCGACGTTGTGCTGGTGTTCCGCAACGACCGCAGCCTGGACAACCTCGTCAACGGCAAGTTCACCCTCGGCGCCGATGCCGGTGTGGCCGCCGGTCCTGTGGGCCGCAATGCCGCCGCCGCCACCGATGGCCAGCTGAAGGCCGAGATCTGGTCGTGGTCGCGCGCCCGCGGCCTGTTCGCTGGCGTGGCCCTGGATGGTGCGATCCTGCAGATCGACGATGCTGCCAACCTTGACGCCTACGGCAGCAACACCACCCCGCGGATGATCTTCGAGGGCCGCGCGGCTGGCTCGCCTTCAATGGATGTGGTCGCTTTCCGTGATCGCCTGGAAGAGGCCACCTACGCGGCGCGCAACAACCGCAATGGTGGCAATGACGCACCGCGTCCGGCGGCTGCTGCAGCGCCTGCCCCGCAGCCTGTTCAGGCAGCGCCGGCGGCACCTGCTGAAGCGACCACGGCGCCGCTGCAGGCCGTGCCGCAGACCCCGCCGCCGGCCCAGCAGGGTTTCCAGCCGGTCAACGACGGTGAAATCCGCACTGAAACACTGGGCAACAACTGACTTTCGTCACGCGCGCCGGCTAACAGCCGGTGCGCTATGCTCGGCAATCTGATCACTAACGTAACGAGCGACTTATGGGCAGTTTCAGCATCTGGCATTGGTTGGTCGTGCTCGCCATCGTCCTGCTGGTGTTCGGCACCAAGCGCCTGACCAGTGGTGCCAAGGACCTCGGCTCGGCGGTCAAGGAATTCAAGAAGGGCATGCACGACGACGACAAGCCGAACGCGCAGTTGGGCGACGAGTCGCGCAGCCAGGACGCCTCGCGCACCGCGCAGGACGAGCACGACCGCAAGCCGCGTTGATCCGGAGCGGTTGCGGTGTTTGATATCGGCTTCAGCGAACTGCTGGTGATCGCGGTTGTCGCCTTGGTGGTGCTCGGACCTGAGCGCCTGCCCAAGGCGGCCCGCTTCGCCGGGCTGTGGGTACGCCGCGCGCGCAATCAATGGGATTCGGTCAAGCAGGAACTGGAACGCGAACTGCAGGCCGAAGACATCAAGCGGCAGATGCAGGACGTGCGCCAGGGCATGCAGGACACCGAGAACCAGCTGCGTGCCAGCGGCGAAGCCATGCGCCGCGAAGCCGAGCAGATGCAACAGCACAGCGACACACTGGCGCAGCAGGTGCGTGCACCGGCCCCGGCCGAACAGCCCCCACATCTGGCGGATGCGCCCGAGCCGGGGGGGGCGTCGACTGAAGGTGCAGCCATTACGCCTGCCACCGCTGAAGCTGCGGGCAATGCCGTTGCTGATACCGCGACCGAAACGCCCGCGCGCACGGAGCGCCCGTCATGAGCGAACACGACTTCGGCGAAAGTTCGCTGGTGGAACACCTGGTTGAACTGCGCTCGCGCCTGGTGCGTGCGCTGCTGGGGCTGGGCGTTGTGCTGCTGGGCCTGCTGCCGTTTACCCAGAAGCTTTACAACGCACTGGCCGAGCCGCTGATCTCGCAGTTGCCCAATGGGCAGACGATGATCGCCACCAACCCGGCCGGCGCCTTCTTCGCGCCGTTGAAGCTGACGTTCTTCGTGGCCCTGTTCGTGGCCGTGCCATGGCTGCTGTACCAGCTGTGGGCCTTCGTCGCGCCGGGCCTGTATGCACGTGAGAAGCGCCTGGCGATGCCGTTGCTGGTCTCCTCGGTGCTGCTGTTCTACACCGGCTGCGCCTTTGCCTATTTCCTGGTGCTGCCGGCGGTCTTCCACTTCCTCACCACCTTCAGCCCGGAAGTGATCGCGATCACGCCGGATGCGAATGCCTACCTGGATTTCGTGCTGGCGATCTTCTTCGCCTTCGGCGGCAGCTTCGAGCTGCCGGTGGCGATGGTGATCCTGGTGCTGCTGGGCTGGATCACGCCGCAGCAGTTCAAGGAAGGACGCGGTTACGCGATCGTCGGCATCTTCGTGCTCGCTGCGATCCTGACTCCGCCGGACGTGGTGTCGCAGCTGATGCTGGCGATCCCGATGTGCCTGCTGTACGAGCTGGGCATCCACGCCGCGCGCTGGCTGGTTCCGTCTTCGGTGGTCAAGAAGCCTGCGGCCTGATCCCCGGTAGCGCCGGGCCATGCCCGGCGTTCGTGGGGTGAAGTGACATCCATCCGCCGGGCATCGCCCGGCGCTACCGTTGAGCCCCGCTCAAGCGTGGAAGACGTCGTTGGCAGGCGGCGACTGCGGCACCGGCGGTGCGCCGCGGCTGCCGCGATGCACGAACATCTGCTTCCAGGCCGCATAGACGGCGCCGACATACAGCGGCATCAGCACCGTGGTGAACACCAGCTGCGCGATGAAGGCCGCCGCCAGCGGGCCGCCCAGCAGCATGCCGAGCTGGACCACGATCACGAACAGCACATAGACGCAGAACGCGGCGATCAGGCCGAGCACGGTGAACACGGCGGTGGCGCCGATGTTCTCGATGCAGCCCTGCAGGCTCAGGCGCAGCGCGTGCATGCCGCTCTGGCGGTCGAACACCACCAGTGCCGGCTGGGTGAACATCGCCAGGGTCAGCGCCACGGCGGTGCAGAACACCAGCAGCATCCACAGCGCGATGCGCTGCGCGGGCAGGTTGGCGACCAGTTCGGCGGCGGTTTCCGGACTGATCTGCTGCCCGCTGCGGCCGAGTTCCTGCATCTTGGTCATGGTGTCGCTGAAGGCGGTGAAGCCCTCGCGGCCGATCATCAGGTACAGCAGCGCGCCCAGCAGCAGCACGGCCAGCACCTGGATCGCCAGCGGCACCAGCAGGTGGCTGACACGACGGTCGCGGATCGGCTGCAGCAGATGGGTGGCCAGGCCGGGACGGCCCTGGTCGATCTCACCCATGGCGTACAGCATGCCGCCGAACATCACCGGTGAAATCACCAGCGTCATCATCTGCAGGGCCAGGCCGGCGGTACCGGGCAGCATCGTTCCCAGCAGGGTGACCACCCAGTTCACCAGCAGCCAGGTCAGGCCGATCCGGGCCAGCTGCAGCGGCGCACGCCGATACAGCGAGAACGTATCCAGCAACCACTGGGCGCCCGCCGAGGCTGGCAGCTTGCGAATCTCTTTCATGGACATCCGGGGAGGGACAGGAGGGGCCGGGCGGTGTGCCCGTGCCGCCGATTATCCCTGTTTTGCCACCGGCTGGGCTGAAGACAGCCGGGCCTGGCGGACAAAGCGCCGCAACAGCTGGCGCGCCAGCGGCGCGGCGCTGACCGCGCGCTCGATACTGCGCGCGCAACCGCCATGACGGCCGATGCAGTCGGCGCGTGCGCGCACGTAGCCACGCATGTGGTGGGTGGCGAATTCCGGATGGAACTGCACGCCCCAGGCCTGGCGGCCCCAGCGGAAGGCATGGCAGCCATCCAGCGGCGAGCGCGCCAGCACGGCGGCGCCTTCGGGTACGCGCAGCACGGTCTGCAGATGGGTGGCGTGGGCCGCGAAGTGGCTCGGCAGGCCCTGGAACAACGGGTCCTTCGCGGCCTGCGGGTCCAGTGCCAGCTCAATCGTTCCCGATTCGCGCCCGGCGGGGTTGTAGGCCACTTCGCCGCCCAGCGCGTGGGCCAGCAGCTGGTGGCCGTAGCAGATGCCGAACACCGGCACGTCGTCGTGCGCGGTCTGCCGCAGCCAGGCGGCACTGCGTTCGCTCCATTCGGCGTGGTCGGTGACGAAGGCGGCCGAGCCGGTTACCAGCACGCCGGCGAACTGGCGTGGATCGGGCAGGTCGGCGCCGTGCTCGACGTCGACCACGACGGTCTCGTGTTCTTCCAGGCCGGCGGCGACCCGGATCCAGTGCGGAAAGCGCCCGTAGCGGCGCAATGACGGCACGGGGCGGCCGGTTTCAAGGATCAGGAAGGGCGCTGGATTCATCCGGGGGAGGTAGTACCGACAGGACTTCCTCGATTGTAGTCAGCCCCTGTGCCACCTTTTCAAGCCCGGCCTGGCGCAGGGTTCGCACTCCTTCAGCACGCGCGGCACGGTTGAAACCGGCCAGATCCATGTCCGCACGGATCAGCCCGCGCAGGCGCGAGCCCAATGGCAGCAACTCATACAGGCCGATGCGGCCGAGGAATCCGGTGCGCCGGCACTCCAGGCAACCGACCGGCCGACAGGGCGTGGCGGTATCTGGATATGCAGCTTCGCTATCAGCCAGCACTGCCCAATCGGCCCGGCCGAGGGTGTGCGGCTGCTTGCAGTGCGGGCACAGGGTGCGCACCAGGCGCTGGGCGAGAATGCCGTTGACGGTGGACGACAGCAGGTAATGCGGTACGCCCAGGTCGAGCAGGCGGGTGATGGCCGAGGGCGCGTCGTTGGTGTGCAGGGTGGACAGCACCAGGTGGCCGGTCAGCGAGGCCTGCACGGCCATCTGCGCGGTTTCCAGGTCGCGGATCTCGCCGATCATGATGATGTCCGGGTCCTGCCGCAGCAGGGTGCGCACACCGCTGGCGAAATCCAGGTCGATGTTGGTCTGCACCTGCATCTGGTTGAATTCCGGCGCGATCATCTCGATCGGGTCTTCCACCGTGCATACGTTGACGTCCGGCGTGGCCAGCCGCTTCAGGGTGGAATACAGGGTGGTGGTCTTGCCCGAACCGGTCGGGCCGGTGACCAGCACGATGCCGTGCGGGCGCTCGACCAGGGCGGTCCAGCCGGCCGCTTCCTGCGGGCTGAAGCCGAGCTGGTCGATGCTCTTGAAGGCCGCTTCCGGGTCGAAGATGCGCATCACGCATTTCTCGCCGAAGGCGGTCGGCATGGTCGACAGGCGCATTTCCACTTCACGGCCGCCGGGCGAGCGGGTCTTGATGCGACCATCCTGCGGGCGCCGGCGCTCGGCCAGGTCCATGCGTCCGAGCACCTTGATACGGCTGACCACGGCGGTCATCACCGCCGGTGGCACTTCGAACACCTTGTGCAGCACGCCGTCGATGCGGAAGCGCATGCGGCCCATTTCGCGGCGGGGCTCCAGGTGGATGTCCGAGGCGCGCTGCTCGTAGGCGTACTGCAGCAGCCAGTCGACGATGTGCACGATGTGCTGGTCGTCGGCATTGACGTCGCCGGTGCGGCCCAGTTCCACCAGTTGCTCGAAGCTGGGCAGGGTGGTGTTGGCCTCACCCCGTACGTCGCCACGGGCACCGCGCACCGAGCGGGTGACGCCGAAGAACTCCATGGTGTAGCGGTGCAGGTCCAGCGGATTGACCACCGCCAGCTCGATGCGAAGGCGGGTCAGGTGCTGCAGGTCGCGCAGCCATTCCTGTGCCAGCGGCTCGCTGGTGGCCACCAGCACGCGTTCGCCATCCACCGCCAGCGGCAGGAAGCGATGGCGGCGCGCGTAGGCGTGCGAGGCCACGGCGGTGACCGAGGCGACGTCGACCCGGGTCGGATCGATGCGCAGGTAGCGGCTGCCGGTACGCTGGGCCAGCCACTCGGTGAGGCGTTCCAGATTGAGGTCGCCGCCGTCGCTGGCGGCCAGCTTGAGGTTGGACAGCAGCACCAGTGGATGCACTTCACTGGCATTGCGGGCGCCCTGTGCGGAAAAACGGATGCGCTCGCGCTCGTGCGCAGCCACCACGCCGTCGGCCAGCAGGGCCGCCGCAACCTGTTCGAACTGCAGGCGACCGGGCGGCAACGGTGCCGCTCCAGGCTCGCCGGGCGTGCCCGTGGGCAGCCGATGTTCCATCCACCTGCTCCTTCCGGGTACGGAATGCCCCGCAGGTCGGCCGTTATACTAGCGCACCCCTTTGCCGGCCAAGACTCGTCCGCATGTCCGCGACCCCGACCGTTCCGATCACCTTCCAGGGCCTGATCCAGACCCTGAACCAGTTCTGGGCCCAGCAGGGCTGCGTGCTCATCCAGCCGCTCGACCTGGAGGTGGGCGCCGGTACGTTCCACCCGGCCACCTTCCTGCGTGCGATCGGCCCGGAAACCTGGAACGCGGCCTACGTGCAGCCGTCGCGGCGCCCGACCGATGGCCGCTACGGCGAGAACCCGAACCGCCTGCAGCGCTACTACCAGTACCAGGTGGCGATGAAGCCGGCACCGGACAACATCCAGCAGCTGTACCTGGATTCGCTGAAGGCGGTGGGCATCGATCCGCTGGTGCACGACCTGCGCTTTGTCGAGGACAACTGGGAATCGCCGACCCTGGGCGCCTGGGGCCTGGGCTGGGAAGTCTGGCTCAACGGCATGGAGGTGACCCAGTTCACCTACTTCCAGCAGGCCGGTGGCCTGGAGTGCCGGCCGGTGCTGGGCGAGATCACCTACGGTCTCGAGCGCCTGTGCATGTACCTGCAGAACTGCGACAACGTCTACGACTTGGTCTGGACCTACGGCCCGGATGGGCAGCCGGTGACCTACGGCGACGTCTACCACCAGAACGAGGTGGAGCAGAGCACCTACAACTTCGAATACGCCGACGTGGAAGAAATGTTCCACCGCTTCGATGCCTGCGAGCGCGAAGCGCAGAAGCTGGTGGAAGTGAACCTGCCGCTGCCGGCCTACGAACAGGTGATGAAGGCCAGCCACACCTTCAACCTGCTCGATGCGCGCCGCGCGATCAGCGTGACCGAACGCCAGCGCTACATCCTGCGCGTGCGCGCGCTGGCCCAGGCGGTGGCCAAGGCCTACTACGAGCAGCGCGAGAAGCTGGGCTTCCCGGGCGCGAAGAAGGCCTGACGGCCCGTTCTCCCATCACGCGTTTCACCTACTACCCCAGGGGCGCCGGCCGCGTCGCGCGCTGCGCCCCCACCACAGGATCGAACCGATGAGCCACTTGTCTCCCCTGCTGATTGAACTGGGCACCGAAGAGCTGCCGGTCAAGGCACTGCCGGGCCTGGCCCAGGCCTTCTTCGACGGTGTTGTCGACGGCCTGCGCAAGCGCGGCGTGGAACTGGAGCTGGGCGATGCACGCCCGCTGTCGACCCCTCGCCGCCTGGCTGTGCTGCTGCCGGGCGTTGGCCTGGAGCAGCCGGAACAGCACAGCGAAGTGCTGGGCCCGTACCTGAACATCGCGCTGGACGCCGAAGGCCAGCCGACCAAGGCGCTGCAGGGGTTCGCGGCCAAGGCCGGGATCGACTGGACCGCGCTGGAAAAGACCACCGACAACAAGGGTGAGCGCTTCGTGCACCGTGCGGTGACCCCGGGCGCGCGCACTGCTGCGCTGCTGCCGGAGATCCTGCGCGAGGCCATCGCCGGCATGCCCATTCCCAAGCCGATGCGCTGGGGCGACCACAGCTGGGGCTTCGCGCGCCCGGTGCACTGGCTGGTGCTGCTGCACGGCGGTGACGTGGTCGAGGCCGAACTGTTCGGCCTGAAGGCCGACCGCATGAGCCGCGGCCACCGCTTCCTGCACGACAAGACCGTGTGGCTGACCCAGCCGCAGGACTATGTGGAATCGCTGCGCGCCGCCTTCGTGCTGGTTGACCCGGCAGAGCGCCGCCAGCGCATCGTCGCCGAGGTGGAAGCCGCTGCAGCCACCGCCGGTGGCAGCGCACGCATCACCGAGGACAACCTGGAGCAGGTGGTGAACCTGGTCGAGTGGCCGTCGGCGGTGCTGTGCAGCTTCGAGCGCGCGTTCCTGGCGGTGCCGCAGGAAGCGCTGATCGAGACGATGGAGATCAACCAGAAGTTCTTCCCGGTGCTGGATGACGGCGGCAAGCTGACCGAGAAGTTCATCGGCATCGCCAACATCGAGTCCAAGGACGTGGCCGAAGTGGCCAAGGGCTACGAGCGGGTGATCCGCCCGCGCTTCGCCGATGCCAAGTTCTTCTTCGACGAAGACCTGAAGCAGGGCCTGCAGGCGATGGGCGAGGGCCTGAAGACGGTGACCTACCAGGCCAAGCTGGGCAGCGTGGCCGACAAGGTCGCGCGCGTGGTGGCGCTGGCCGAAGTGATTGCGCCGCAGGTCGGCGCCGATCCGCTGCTGGCCAAGCGTGCCGCGCAGCTGGCCAAGAACGACCTGCAGTCGCGCATGGTCAATGAGTTCCCGGAACTGCAGGGCATCGCCGGCCGCCACTACGCGGTGGCCGGTGGCGAATCGCCGGAGGTGGCGCTGGCCATCGACGAGGCCTACCAGCCGCGCTTCGGTGGTGATGACATCGCGCTGTCGCCGCTGGGCAAGGTGCTGGCGATCGCCGAGCGCGTGGATACCCTGGCCGGCGGTTTCGCCGCGGGCCTGAAGCCGACCGGCAACAAGGACCCGTTCGCCCTGCGCCGCAACGCGCTGGGCCTGGCCCGCACGATCATCGAAAGCAGCTTCGAACTGGACCTGCGCGCGCTGCTGGCCAGCGCCAACGCCGGGCTGGCCGCGCGCAACGTGCAGGCCGACGTGGCCGAGCTGTACGACTTCATCCTCGACCGCCTGAAGGGCTATTACAGCGACAAGGGCGTGCCGGCCAGCCACTTCAACGCGGTGGCCGAGCTGAAGCCGGCCTCGCTGTACGACTTCGACCGCCGCTTGGACGCGATCGGGATCTTCGCGGCGCTGCCGGAAGCCGAGGCGCTGGCCGCGGCCAACAAGCGCATCCGCAACATCCTGCGCAAGGCCGAAGGCGATATTCCGGGCCAGATCGATGCGGCCCTGCTGCAGGAAGATGCCGAGCGCGCGCTGGCCGAAGCTGTGACTGCCGCCATCGACGATACCGGCGCCAGCCTGCACCAGAAGGACTATGTGGCCGTGTTGGCGCGCCTGGCCCGCCTGCGTCCGCAGGTCGATGCGTTCTTCGACGGGGTGATGGTCAATGCCGAGGATCCGGCACTGCGTGGCAACCGCCTGGCACTGCTGACGATGCTGGGCGAGCGCCTGGGCAAGGTCGCGGCGATCGAGCACCTGTCCAGCTGATCGCCCACGATGGGTAGCGCCGGGCCATGCCCGGCGGCTTTTCTGCAGGCCGCGCTGCGCGCTCGCCATGAATCAGACCGTATCCACGCATGGCGTGGATCTACTGGGTAGCCGGCCGCTGGCCGGCAGCGACGCGATGCCGATATTTCCGCATGCGGCCGCGATGATCGCCACAAAGGCGCGTATTTTGACCGCCACTTAACAACCGATCCGGATTGACGTGATGCATTTCGCATCGTCACCTCCGGTCGGTATGCTGTGCCGCATGCAGCCAACGAAATACGCCCTGCCGCTGATGGTCCTCTCGCTTTGCGCCACTTCCGTGGCCCATGCGCGCGGCACCATCGACAAGGTGGACATCAAGGGATTGGACAAGGGCGACGACGCCGCGATCATCGAGAACATCCAGGAATCGCTGTCGTTGTTCGACACGATCGGCAAGGAGCAGGGCGAGTCGCGCCTGGAATACCTGCTGTCACAGGCCGAGCGGCAGACCCGTCAGGCGCTGGAACCGTTCGGGTACTACAACCCAGTGATCAAGGTCGAGGCGCCACGCCAGGACGAGCACGTCACCGTGCTGATCCATGTCGACAAGGGCCAGCCGGTGCTGGTGCGCCGCGAGCATATCGACATCACCGGTCCGGCGATGTACGACCAGTACCTGCAGGACGACCTGGCCGCGTTCAAGCCGCGCAAGGGCCAGCGCTTCGAACACACCCAGTACGAAGCCAGCAAGATCACCGTGACCCGGCGCCTGGCCGAGCGCGGCTACTTCGACGCCGACTACACCCAGCGCCAGGTGCAGATCACCCGCGCGGACAACGCTGCCGACATCGACCTGACCTGGGACAGCGGCCGCCGCTACAACATGGGCCCGGTGACCTTCGAGCAGAACTACTTCGACGACAAGCTGTTCGACCCGCTGGTTTACTGGGACCAGGGCAGCTACTTCCACGAAGGCAAGCTGGACCGCCTGCGCGAGTCGCTGACCAAGCTCGATTACTTCAGCGTGATCGACATCCAGCCGCGCCCGGACCAGGCCGATGAAAACGGCGAGGTGCCAGTCGATGTGAAGCTGACGCGGGCCAAGCGCAGCATCTATTCCTACGGCCTGAGTTACGGCAGCGAAAGTGGCGCCGGTGTGCGTGGTGGCCTTGAACGGCGCTACCTGAACAGCCGCGGCCACAAGATGAACACCCAGCTGGACTATGCGCAGAAGCGCAAGAGCCTGATCACCAGCTACCGCATTCCCGCATTCAACTGGCTGGATGGCTGGTATACCTTCGCCGCCAGTGCCTACGACGAGCAGACCGACTACATCGATCTGCGCAACTTCAAGCTGATCGCCAGCCGCAGCGGCGAGATCAACGAGAACTGGACCGCCATCGCCTCGATCAACGCGCTGCGCGAGCGCTGGCGCTATGCCTCGGGCACCGAGTTCACCGATGCGGTCTACAACACGTCCACGCTGGTCTACCCGCAGATCGTGGCCGACTACGTGAAGGTGGACGATGAGCTGTTCCCGCGCAGCGGCATCAGTGGCACCGCGACGGTGCGTGCCGGCGTCGAAGGCGTCGGATCGGACACCAGCTTCGTGCAGGCCAATGCCGTGCTGCGCTGGTACATCCCGGTGGGGCCGACCAATCGCCTGATCCTGCGCGGCGAAGGCGGCACCACCTGGACCAGCGACCTGGTGGCGATGCCGCCCAGCCTGCGCTACTTCGCCGGTGGCGACCGCAGCATCCGCGGTTATGCCTACCGTGAGGTCGGCCCGCGCACGCCGAAGCCGGACAAGTACGCGCTTGGTGCCAAGCACCTGGTGGTCGGCTCGGCCGAGTACGAGCATTACTTCAATGGCGGTCCGTGGGGTGCAGCGGTGTTCGTCGACACCGGCAGCGCCTTCGATACCAACATCGACCTGCACACCGGCGTCGGCTTCGGCGTGCGCTGGAAATCGCCGGTGGGCCCGGTGCGGGTCGATATCGCTCACGGTCTGAACAACCCTGATTCGCAGTTCCAGCTGTACCTCAACATCGGAGCGGACCTGTGAGCACGCCCGCACCGACTCCGTCGCCGAACACGCCGCCGCGGCGCGTGCGCTTCTACCGTCGTCGCCGCTTCTGGGCATGGTCCGGCGCGGGCGTGGTCGGCCTGGTGCTGGTCGCCCTGTTGGCCGTGTACTGGCTGCTGCAGACGGTGGCCGGCCGCGATGTGCTGCTGGCGCAGGTGGTGGCGCGCCTGCCGGTGGGTGCCAGCTTTACCTGGGACAAGGTCGATGGCCCGGTGGCCGGACCGCTGACCCTGTACAACGTCGACTTCCGCTACGACGACATCCATTTCCACGCCGAGCGCGCGCACCTGGAGCCGGACCTGCGCCCGCTGCTGGGCCGCAAGCTGCTGCTGGACAAGCTGGAGCTGACCAACGCTACGCTCAATCTGGCCAAGAGCGATGAGCCGTTCAAGCTGCCGTCGTGGCCCGATTCGCTGCCGCAGATCGAAATGCCGCTGGCGATCCAGGCCGATGTGATCGCCATCGACAGTTTCCGCATCAGCCAGGCCAACGAGCCGGTGATCGACATCAGCCGCGTGCGCGGTGGCATCGAGATCGCCAATGGCGAGTTCCAGGCGCGCAAGCTGGTGGTGGACAGCGACATGGGCAATTTCACTGCCCAGGGCCGCTACATCCCGGCCAAGGACTACGACACCGACGTCACCGTCACTGCGGTGCTGCCGGCACCGCGCGGGCGTACCGCGGCCACGGTCGGCCTGGTCGCGCGCGGTGACCTGGCGCATATGGAAGTGGCGCTGGCCGGCCGCGCACCGAAGCCGCTGCACGCGATGCTGGTGTTCGATGGCCGCACCGATCCGACCTGGAACGCGACTGTACGCAGCGACGAGCTGGACCTGGCGCTGTTGTCGCCGGCATTGGCCAGCTCGGCCATCGCGCCGCTGGCATTGGACTTCACCGCCTCCGGCAAGGGCGGCAACGCCAACCTGCATGGCCGGGTGAAGCAGGGTGAGCAGGAACTGGAGCTGGCGCCCTCGGTGGTTTCGCTGCAGGACCAGGTGCTGAAGGTCTCGCCGCTGGTGGTCAAGGGCCTGGGCGGCGAAGCACGCCTGGAAGGTACCGCCGATTTCAGCCAGGAAGACCAGCAGAAGCTGAACTTCTCGGTGATCGCGCAGGACCTGACCTGGGTGCCGGCACCGGACCCGAACACCGCCGGCAGTTCGCCGGTGCCGGTGACGCTGAAGGAAGCGCGCTTTGGACTGGCCGGTACCTTGAAGGCGTGGGCGGCGATCGGCCGTGCCGATGTCGAGCGCGAAAAGCAGAAGGCGCAGCTGCGCTTCGATGTGCGTGGCAACGATCAGGCTGCGGAGATCCGCGAACTGCAGGCGCAGACCCCGGGTGGCCAGCTGCAGGTGGAAGGCAAGGTGGCCTGGGCACCGCAGCTGGACTGGGATGCCAAGGCCACGCTGAAGGATTTCGACCCGGGCTACTTCGCACCGGGCTGGGATGGCCGTCTGTCCGGCAATCTCGCGTCCAAGGGACGCCAGCTGCCGCCGCCGGCCAATGCGCCGCCGGGCACTGCGGGCACGCTGGAGGCCACGGTGGACCTGCCGTCGCTGAAGGGCATTCTGCGCCAGCGCAATGTGGATGCCCAAGGCAAGTTCGCCCTGCAGGGTGAACAGGGCCAGGGTGAATTGAAACTGGCCGTCGGCAGCAGCCGGGTGACCGCCTCGGGCAAGGTCGGCGACCGCCTGGACATCGATGCGCGCTTCGAGCCGCTGCAGCTGAGCGATCTGCTGCCCGGCGCCGATGGTGGCCTGCGTGGCCAGGTGCAGGTGAAAGGCCCGCGCGATGCACCGGACATCACTGCAGATCTGGTCGGCAACAATCTCAACTGGGACGGCTATGGCGCTGAAAGCCTGAGCATCAAGGGCCGCCTGCCGTGGCGTGGCGACAGTGGCACGCTGGCGATACAGGGCCAGCAGGTCAATGCCGGCATGCTGCTGGAACGCTTGAACATCGATGCGCAGGGCAGTGTCTCCAACCTGCGCCTGGCCGCACAGACCCGCAACGAACTGGGGGCGATCGAGCTGCAGGGCAGCGTTCGCCAGCAAGGTGAACAATGGCGTGGCGAACTGGCCACGCTGCGCATCGCACCGGTGAAGGGCGATGCGTGGGCACTGCGTGCGCCCGCGGCATTCGCCATCAACGGCAGCAACTACACGCTGGGCGAAACCTGCCTGGGCGCTGCGACCGGTGGCGCCCTGTGCGCACATGCCAACTGGCCGCGCGAAGGCCTGGTGGTGCGCGGCGATGCGTTGCCGCTGGCGCTGGTGCAGCCGTGGTTGCCGCCACAGTCCGGCCGACGCATCTACCTGCGTGGCGAACTCAACCTGGACGCGCAGATCCGGCCGCGTGGCAACGCGTGGGAAGGGCACGTGGAAGTGCGCTCGGCCGAAGGCGGCGTACGCCTGGGCGAGAACCGCAACACCGGCGTCGGCGATGCCAACCGTGGCGAGCTGGTGCGCTATGACCAGTTCTCGCTGAAGCTGGACATGACCCCGGCCAGCATCAAGGGCTACCTGGGCATGGGCTTCCAGGGCAACGGCTTCGTCGATGCGAAGATGCAGACCGGTTGGGAGCCGAGTGCGCCGCTCAACGGCGAGCTCTACCTCAACATGTCGCGCCTGTACTGGCTGGAACTGTTCTCGCCGGATGTGGTGCGCCCGACCGGCCTGATCGAAGGCCACGTGAGCCTGCGTGGCACGCGCGGCCAGCCGTCGCTGGGCGGTGATGCGCAGCTGAGCAACTTCAAGGGCGAGTTCCCGGCGCTGGGCCTGACCTTCGACCAGGGCAAGGGCAGCTTCGTCGCCCAGCCCGACGGGTCGGCCAAGATCACCGCACAGGCCAATTCGGGCAAGGGCACGCTGTATGTCGACGGCGGCCTGTCCTGGTTCGGCGATGCACAGCCGCTGCAGCTGAAGATCCACGGCGAGAATGTGCTGCTGTCCAATACCAGCGAGCTGCGCATCATCGCCAATCCCAACCTGGACTTCACCCTGGCCAAGGCCGCGATGGAGCTGCGCGGAACGGTGCACGTGCCCGAGGCCGACATCGATCTGGAGCGCCTGGACCGTGGCACCTCGGTGTCCGAGGACGTGGTGGTGCTGGACCCGGCCGATCCGGAAGAGTCGCGCACCTCGCCGCTGGATATGGAGCTGGCCGTCAGCCTGGGCGACAAGGTCAAGATGAGCGGTTTCGGCCTGAAGGGCGCGCTGACCGGCAAGATGCAGGTCTGGGCCAAGCCCGGCCGCGAGATGACCGCCAACGGTGGCCTGGAAGTCAGTGGCCGCTACAAGGCCTATGGCCAGGACCTGACCATCACCCGCGGCAACCTCAACTGGAACTACAACGCGGTGTCCGACCCGCGCATCAATATCCGCGCCGAGCGCCGGATCGGTGATGTCACCGCCGGCATCGACGTGACCGGGCGCGCGCAGCAACCGCGCGCCGATGTCTGGTCCGATCCGGCGATGTCGCAGTCCGAAGCACTGGGTTACCTGGTGCTGGGGCGCAGCCTGACCGGTGCCAGCAGCGACCAGACCCAGCAGGTGAACGCCGCATCGGCCGCGCTGTCGGCGGGCAGCGGGCTGCTGGCTTCGCAGCTGGGTGCCAAGCTGGGCCTGGACGATGCCGGCGTCAGCCAGTCGCGCGCGCTGGGCGGCTCGGTGATCGGTGTGGGCAAGTACATTTCGCCCAAGCTGTACGTGGGCTACGGCGTATCGCTGGTCGGTGCCGGTTCGGTGATCACGCTGAAGTACCTGCTGCGCCGCGGCTTCGACGTGGAAGTGGAATCGAGCACGGTGGAAAACCGTGGCTCGTTGAACTGGCGGCGGGAGAAGTAGAGCCACGCCATGCGTGGCTGCGGTGGCGCCGAGCCCGGCGCTGCCGTAATCCACGGTTGGGCCAGCGCGGACGGCCGCACTGGACATGCAGGCTTTTCATCCAGCAGGCCTGCACCAGTGCCTGCGCGATCATAGCGACTGCGTCCACCAGCCCCGGTCTTGGTGCGTCCTGCCTCATCGGAGCGAAGCGTTGCAAGAAGCACTGGTGGATGATGCCGAGTACAGTGCCGCTGTCGATCAATCGCTCACGTACTGGCGGGTGCCTGCAATACCAAGCGATCTCCCCTTGTATCGCTGGGGCTGGTGATAGAAGCCCTGTGGGCTATCGCCAAGGCGCCCAGCAGAGTGCACGCCAACAGCAGCGCCACGACAACACGCTGCCACAGGGGCAGTCGGCGGCGCGGCGCTGAATGCAGCCGATTACCGGCCGCTGCCGCCCAGAACAGGACTTGCTTGCGCTGCAACGGCGGCGGCGGAACCACGAACCACATGATCGGCTCGCCGACCAGGTAGTGCAGAGTGTCGCGCATCTCGCGTCGCGTGTGCGCTGACCGCGCCTGCCACCGTGCACGTAGTGGTCGCCAGCGCCCACTCAACCGAGCCACGCGCCCGCGGGCCTGTGCTACGGAAACCGGTGCATCATCGCGATGCATGTAGCGCGCAAGAGCAACCTCGTTACCTCGCAACAGCAACCAGCGCACGTGCATGCTGTGGCCAAGGGCGGCCATGTCGTAGCACTCGCGGATATTGCCCCGGTCATACCACTGGAAGCGGTCGGCCAGCTGCTCGAAGTTCGCCTGCGGAAACGGCGTGGTGCCATTCATCAGCCGCTGCCAGGTTGCCAGCTTCACTGCGCTGGCATCCGCGGGTGCCTGCAGTTCCGGGGACTGCTGCAGCCAGGCTGCGAAATCTGCCGGATCGTGCTGCTGCCCGTGGCGGACGATGCGGTCGGCAAGCGCTTCGGCGGCAGATGGCCCCGTCACTGCGGCTTCATCATTCATGCGTCGTGATTTCCTTGCGGCTTGCCACGCAGTATTTCCGCTGCCGAGCTGTGCGTAGCGGGCCTGTTCACAGAACTGCCCCATCGGCGCGTTTCACGCCGATCAGCGAATGCGTGGTGCCCAGATCGATTCCTGCGATCATCGGTCCTTCCCTGGTATCCGTGCCTGATTCTAGCCAGCATCGGTGCCCCCAACCATCGGCCGTTGCCCCATCCGGCCCCAGCAGCTATGGTCCCGGGCTGTTCTGTCGTACCGGATTGCCTCATGTCGCCACGCAAAGCCCTCCCCACCGCCCTGGCCCTGGGCCTGACCGTCGCCGCTGGCGCCCATGCCGACGAAGGCATGTGGATGCCGACCCAGCTGCCGGAGCTGGCCAAGCCGCTGCAGGCGGCTGGCTTCAAGGGCAACCCGGCCGATCTGGCCAACGTGACCGCGCCGCCGCTGAGTGCGGTCGTGCGTGCCGGCGGTGGCACCGGCTCGTTCGTGTCGGCCGATGGCCTGCTGCTGACCAACCACCACGTGGCAATGGGCGTGATCCAGTACAACAGCTCGCCCGAGCACAACTTCATCAACGATGGCTTCATCGCCAAGGGTCGCGCCGACGAGCGTCCGGCCAATCCGGACTTCCGCGTGCTGGTGACCGTCGGCTTCGACAAGGTGACCGACCAGGTGCTGGCACAGGCCAAGGGCAAGACCGGCCGCGCGTACTTCGACGCGGTGGATGCAGCCAGCAAGCAGATCGTGGCCGAGTGCGAGAAGGACGGCAGCGTGCGCTGCTCGGTGGCCAACATGTATTACGGCACCGACTTCTACCGCATCGCCCAGCTTGAGCTGAGCGATGTGCGCCTGGTCTATGCGCCGCCGCGCGCGATCGGCAACTACGGCGATGAGATCGACAACTTCATGTGGCCGCGCCACACCGGCGACTTCACCCTGCTGCGTGCCTACGTGGGCAAGGACGGCAAGCCGGCCGCCTACAGCAAGGACAACGTGCCCTACCAGGCACCGGCGCACCTGCAGATGTCGGTGGAAGGCCCGAAGGAGGGCGACTACGCGATGCTGGCCGGTTACCCGGGCATCACCTACCGCCATCGCACCGCCGCCGAGTTCGCTGGCCAGATCGATACCGTGCTGCCGCGCCGGGTGTCGGTGTTCCAGCAGATGATCGACACCATCGAAGCGGCCAGTGCCAAGGATGCGCAGGCACGTACCCGTTATGCCTCGCAGCTGCAGTCGCTGAAGAACAACCGCAAGCGTGCTGCCGGTGAGCTGGAAGGGCTGCTGCGCAGCGATGCCAAGGCCCAGCGTGCGGCCGACGAGCAGGCGATGCTGGCCGCCACCGACCGCAAGTACCAGGGCGACATCAAGGCGCTGCTGGCCAACCTGTCGCAGGGCGCGGCGGTGGGCGAGCGCGACCTGCTGCTGGAACAGATGGCCAGCCAGAGCCAGCTGCTGCGCTCGGCGTTGCTGCTGGAACGCCTGCGCATTGAATCGGCCAAGCCGGATGCGCAGCGCGAGACCGGCTACCAGCAGCGCGACCAGGCGATGATCGAGGGCGTGCTGAAGCAGGTGCAGCGCCGCTATGCACCCGAGGTCGAGAAGGCGCTGCTGACCACCCTGTTGACGCGCTACCAGCAGCTGCCGGATGCGCAGCGCGTGGCCGAGTTCGACACGGCCTTCGGCCGTACCCCGGCACAGCTGGCGCAGGCGCTGGACACGCTGTATGCCGGCACCCAGCTGGGTGACGAAGCGCAGCGCCTGTCCCGCTTCGCCGCTGCCCGCGAAGGCAAGGCGCTGGCCGCCGATCCGCTGATTGCCGTGGCCGGCCCGCTGGTGGCCGCGCAGCTGCGCATCGAAAACGAGAGCAAGACCCGCGAAGGCGAACAGCTGCGCCTGCGCCCGGCCTACATGCAGGCCTTGTTCGCCTGGCGTGCCAAGCAGGGCCGTGCGGTGTACCCGGATGCCAACCGCACCCTGCGCATCAGCTACGGCAAGGTGGAAGCGCTGCACCCGCGTGATGGCGTGACCTATTCGCCGGTGACCACCGTGGCCGGCATCGTCGAAAAGAACACCAACGCCTATCCGTTCGATGCCCCCAAGCCGCTGCTGGCCGCGATTGCCAAGGGCGACTTCGGCAGCACCGCCGACCCCGCGCTGAAGACCCAGACGGTCAACTTCCTGACCAACCTGGACACCACCGGCGGCAACTCCGGCTCGCCGGTGCTCAACGCCAAGGGCGAACTGATCGGCCTGAACTTCGACAGCAACTGGGAGTCGGTCAGTGCCAGCTGGTGGTTCGACCCCCGCTACAAGCGCGCCGTGCACGTGGACATGCGCTACCTGCGCTGGCTGCTGGCCAAGGTCTACCCGGCACCTGAACTGCTGAAGGAAATGGGCGTTCCGGCGGAATAACGCCGGTTCCCGGTAGGCGCCCACGATCTCCCGGCAGGTGCCCACCGTCTTCCGGTAGGTCCCCACTGTCTTCCGGCAGGTGCCCACCGTTTCCTGGTAGGTGCCCACCTTTCCCTCTGGTGGGTGCCCACCGTTGGTGGGCACGGACGCCTCTGCCACGACCAACGGTCATGACCCACCTTTGCGCCCCCCCGTCGTGACCTACCATCACGATCAACGGTCGTGATCTACTGGCCCCTCCTCCGACGGAAACACGCGCTTGGTCTCCAGCTGGATCCTGCTGCTGGTCTCGGTTGCCTACGCTGCGCTGCTGTTCGGCGTGGCGTGGTGGGGCGACCGTCGGCCGATGTACCCGGACCGGCCGTGGCTGCGGCCGGTCGTCTACAGCCTGGCGCTGGCGGTGTACTGCTCGTCGTGGACCTTCTACGGCGCAGTCGGTACCGCCGTGCGCAATGGTGTGGGCTACCTGCCGATCTACATCGGCCCGTTGCTGCTGCTGCTGTTCGGCTGGCGCATCATCGAGCGTCTGGCGCTGATCGCGCGCAGCCAGAACGTGGTCTCCATCGCTGATTTCATTTCCTCGCGCTTCGGCCGCTCGCGGCGGCTGGCGGCGCTGGTGGCGATCATCGCGCTGATCGGCATCATTCCCTACCTCGCCCTGCAGTACAAAGCGGTGGCGATGAGCCTGCAGGTACTGACCGGCAACACCGGCCCGACCGGGTTCTTCAGCGATCCGGCCCTGTACGTGGCGTTGCTGATGGCGCTGTTCGCCACCCTGTTCGGTACCCGCCAGGTGGACGCCACCGAACACCACCACGGCATGATGCTGGCCATCGCGCTGGAGTCGGTGATCAAGCTGGTGGCGATGGTGGCGGTGGGCGTGTTCGCCTATGTCTGGCTCAGCGACCGCAACGAGGCGGTGGTGGAGTCGGTGCATACGCTGTTCACCGGGCTTCCGCCGGTGGGGTTCATTTCGCAGACGCTGCTCAGTTTCCTGGCCATCATCTGCCTGCCGCGCCAGTTCCATGTGGCGGTGGTGGAGTGCGGGGATGTGCGCGACGTGCGCCGCGCGCGCTGGATGTTCGGCGGCTACCTGGTGCTGATCTCGGCGATGGTGCTGCCGATCGCCACGGCCGGCATCAGCCTGTTCGGTACCGGAAGCGGCGTGGCCGACGACTCGATGGTGCTGGCGTTGCCGCTGGCCGAGGGCCGCAACGCGCTGGCACTGATCGCCTATATCGGCGGGTTCTCTGCCGCCACCGGCATGGTCATCGTGTCCTCGATCGCGTTGGCGACGATGGTCAGCAACGATCTGGTGATGCCGGTGCTGCTGCGTCGCAGTGGCGACCACCAGGAAGCGGCCGATGTCGCCTCGCGGGTGCTGTGGATCCGCCGGCTGGCGATCCTGCTGCTGGCACTGATGGCCTACAGCTACTACCGCAGCAGCAGCAACGACAGCACGCTGGCCTCGTACGGACTGATGGCGTTCGCCGCGGTGGCGCAGTTCGCGCCGGGCCTGATCGGTGGCCTGTACTGGCGCGGCGCCAGCCGTCGTGGCGTCGAGACCGGCATGCTGCTCGGCTTCGCCACCTGGCTGTACACCCTGCTGCTGCCGGCGATGACCATGGCCGGCTGGATGGATGCAGGCTGGGTGCAGCATGGTCCGTTCGGCATCGATTGGCTGCGGCCGCAACAGCTGTTCGGCATGACCGGCTGGGACCCGCTGACCCATGGCACGTTCTGGTCGCTGCTGGTCAACGCGGCGACGATGATGCTGGTATCGGCGCGTTGGCGTCCGGGCGTGGATGAGCGCCTGCGCGCTGCGCCCTTCCTCGATCCCTATGCCGAGCGGCCTTCAGTGGCCGGTGGTTGGCCGGGCCACGTGCACGTGGGCGACCTGCTGGCACTGGCCTCGCGCGTGGTCGGCGAGCGCCATGCGCGGCGCTCGTTCTTCGAACAGGCGCAGTCGCTGGGGCGCGAGCTGCAGTCCTCGGCACCGGCGGACCGGCCGTGGGTGCAGTTCACCGAGCGCCTGCTGGCCGCATCGATCGGGGCGGCGTCCGCGCGCCTGCTGCTGACCAGCCTGCTGCGTGGCTCCGGCATGGACCTGGGCGAAGTGGTGGCGGTGCTGGACGAAGCCGGGCAGGAACTGCGCTTCAACCGCGAGATCCTGTCGACCACCCTGGAAAACATCAGCGCCGGCGTCAGCGTGGTCGACCCGGACATGCGCCTGACCGCGTGGAACCGGCGCTACCAGGACATGTTCGGCTATCCCGACGGCATGCTCTACGTGGGCCGCCCGGTGGCGGATCTGATCCGCTACAACGCCGAGCGTGGCGAGCTGGGCGAGGGCGACATCGAAGTGCAGATCAACCGCCGCATCGGCTATATGCGCGCCGGTTCGCCGCACGTGTTCGAGCGCACCCGCAGCGATGGCAAGGTGATCGAAATGCGTGGCCAGGCACTGCCCGGCGGCGGTTACGTCACCAGCTACAACGACATCACCGACTACAAGCACGCCGAACGGGCGCTGCTGGAAGCCAACGAAACACTGGAACAGCGCGTGGCCGAGCGCTCGCATGTTGCGGAAGTCGCACAGCAATCGAAGACCCGCTTCCTGGCGGCGATCAGCCATGACGTGCTGCAGCCGTTGAATGCGGCGCGACTGTTCGCTTCGGCGCTGCGCGACAGCGACCATGTCAGTGACGAGCAGCGGCACCTGGCCGAACGCGTGGATGCGTCGCTGCGTGCGGCCGAAGAGCTGCTGGATGGGCTGCTGGACGTGTCGCGGCTGGATGCTGGTGGCCTGCATCCGGTGATCGGCGAATTCGATGTCAGTGCGTTGATGCGTGAGCTGGCCGCGCAGTACACGCCGGTTGCGGCCGGGCGTGGGCTGCGGCTGGATCTGTTCGCGCGTACCACCTGGGTGCGCAGTGATCGCCGCCTGCTGCGCCGCGTGCTGCAGAACTTCCTGGCCAATGCGCTGCGCTACACGCGGCAGGGGCGCATCGTGCTTGCCGTGCGCCAGCGCGGCGACGAAGTGGAGCTGCAGGTGTGGGATACCGGCCCCGGCATTCCCGAACACCACATGCGACAGATCTTCGATGAGTTCCACCGCTACCAGCAGCCGTTTGACTGGGGCGAGCAGGGCCTGGGGCTGGGCCTGTCGATCTGCCAGCGCATCTCGCGCCTGCTTGACCATCGCTTGAATGCCCGCAGCCGGGTTGGCAGTGGATCGATGTTCTCGATCATCCTGCCGCAGGTAGCGCCGTTGCCGGGATATACCGAAGCGCTCACCGTGGCGCAGGCCGCACCGCCGATCCGCAGCGATTCGCTGGCCGGCCTGCGCGTGCTGTGCGTGGACAACGACGAGGAGATCCTCGATGGCATGCGCGCGCTGCTGGGGCGCTGGCAGGTGCAGGTGATCACCGCATCGACGGTGGACCAGGCGTTGCAGAAGATCGCCGAGCGTCCGCAGGTGATGCTGGTGGACTACCACCTGCACGATCGCATGGATGGCCTGGATGCACTGGTGGCACTGCGCGAAGCGGCGGGCTATCCATTGCCCGGCGCGCTGCTTACCGCCGATGGCCGCGATGAACTGAAGCGGATGGCACGCGAGCGCGGCTATCGCCTGTTGACCAAGCCGATCAAGCCAGCCTCACTGCGCGCGTTCCTGGGCGCGTTGCGCGACGCCCGGTAGTGCCGGCCGCTGGCCGGCAACCTCGCAATCGCCGGCAGGTTACGCCACGCCGTGCAGGTGTTCGTACAGGATCGTCGCACCGATGATCACCAGGATCACGCCACCGATGATTTCGGCGCGCTTGCCGACCATGCTGCCAAGTGCGCGGCCAAGCATGATGCCGGCGGTGACCATGGTCAGCGTGCACAGGCCGATGACCGCCGCCATCACGCCGATATGCACGTCCATGAAGGCCAGGCCGATGCCCACCGCCATCGCGTCGATGCTGGTGGCGAAACCGGTCAGTGCCAGCTTCCAGAAGCCGTGGTGCTGCGACGGATCTTCATCGTCCTCGCCGCTGTCAGGGCGCAGGCCGTTGTAGATCATGTGGATGCCCAGTGCGCCGAGCAGGCCGAAGGCAATCCAGTGGTCGAAGGCTTCGACGTACTGCAGGGCGGCACGACCGAGCAGCCAGCCGATGATGGGCGTGATCGCCTCGATGACGCCGAAGATGATGCCGGCGCGCAGCGCATCACGGAACACCGGCCTGCGCATGGCGGCACCCTTGCCGATCGCCGCGGCGAAGGCATCGGTGGACATGGCAAAGCCGATCAGGAGGATCGAAACAGGAGACATGAGCGGCAGCAGAAGGTCGGGCAAGGACGGACGCACGGCTCGCGCTCGCGCCCAACCTGACGTTGCGCGCGCGGGCCGCTGGTCTCGCCAACCATCATGGTTGTCCACGCCACGGCGCACTGGCCGAGTATGTTGACGTGGACGATTCCTGCGTAGGAATCCGGCTACTCCCCAAGGGGACGCGAAGCTTAGCACCGCGATCCGCGCGTGGCGCATCTCCCGCGAAACGCGCAGGCACGGCTGGTTTGTATAGCGATGGCTATACCACGGGCGATACGGTAGCGCCGGGCCGTGCCCGGCGAGCGTAGCGGGTAGTGCCGGCCGCTGGCCGGCACGCGCAACGGCGAGAGCGTGCCAAGCAAGCCTGGCACCCGCAAAAGCAGTTTCCGGTAGCGCCGGGCCATGCCCGGCGAGCGCAGCGGCGATACAGGTACGGGCGATTGCCGGCCAGCAGCCGGCACAAACCCTCAGTCTTCTTCCGGCGGCAGCACGATGGCGTCGTCGTCGATCGCCAGCTTGCCGGCCATCAGCACCGCCTGGGTGCGGTTGGTCACGCCCAGCTTGCGCAGGATCGCGGTCACGTGAGCCTTGATCGTCGCTTCGGAGACATTGAGGTCGTAGGCGATCTGCTTGTTCAAGCGGCCCGCACCCAACATCTGCAGCACGCGGAACTGCTGCGGGGTCAGCTCGCGCAGGCGCTGACCGACTTCGCGTTCTTCGCTGCCGGTGGGCGGCACGTTGTGTGCTTCCGGCGGCGCCCAGGTCTCGCCATCGAGGATGGTGCCGAGTGCATGGCCGATGGTGTCCGAATCGGCGGATTTCGGAATGAAACCTAGCGCACCATGGTCGAGTGCACGCCGCATCACCGTGGCTTCTTCGCGTGCGGACACCACCACCACCGGCAGGTGCGGATGCAGCGAGCGCATGTGTACCAGTGCGTTGAAGCCCTGTGCGCCGGGCATGTTGAGATCCATCAGGACCAGGTCGGCGTCGTTGTGCTGGTCGGCCAGCGCATACAGCGCCTCCACGCTGTCGGCCTCGAACAGTTGAACGCCCGGAATGACCCGCTGCACGGCACCCCGCAGGGCTTCGCGGAACAACGGATGGTCATCGGCAATCAGGAGGGTGGTCATGGTCGGGGGGAACCGTGGGGGGAAAGCAGATGGGGTCAGAGCCCTTTCCTTGTGGAAAGGGATCCGACCCCGGGTAGCACATCAACGCACCTTGCGCTCGTCCACCAGCGACGCCACGACTGATGGATCGGCCAGGGTCGAGGTGTCGCCGAGCTGGTCCGGTGCGTTCTCGGCGATCTTGCGCAGGATGCGGCGCATGATCTTGCCCGAACGGGTCTTCGGCAGGCCCGGTGCCCACTGCAGGTGGTCGGGCGTGGCGATCGGCCCGATCTCCTTGCGCACCCAGGCGACCAGCTCCTTCTGCAGCTCATCGCTGGGCGCTTCTTCGGCCACCAGGGTGACGTAGGCATAGATACCCTGGCCCTTCACGTCGTGCGGGAAGCCGACCACGGCGGCTTCGGCCACCTTCGGGTGCGAGACCAGCGCGCTTTCCACTTCGGCGGTGCCGATGCGGTGGCCGGACACGTTGATCACATCGTCCACGCGGCCGGTGATCCAGTAGTAGCCGTCTTCGTCGCGGCGGCAGCCGTCACCGGTGAAGTAGCTGCCCGGGTAAGTGCGGAAGTAGGTGTCGATGAAGCGCTGGTGGTCGCCGTACACCGTGCGCATCTGGCCCGGCCAGGAGTCACGGATGATCAGGTTGCCTTCGGTCGGGCCGTCCTTGATCTCGCCATCGGCATTGACCAGGGCCGGCTGCACGCCGAAGAAGGGCAGGGTGGCCGAACCCGGCTTCAGATCCATCGCACCGGCCAGCGGCGAGATCAGGATGCCGCCGGTCTCGGTCTGCCACCAGGTATCGACGATCGGGCAACGGCTGTCGCCGACCACTTCGTAGTACCAGCGCCAGGCTTCCGGATTGATCGGTTCGCCGACGCTGCCAAGCAGGCGCAGCGAGGCGCGCGAGGTCTTCTTCACCGGCTCCTCGCCTTCGCGCATCAGCGCGCGGATGGCGGTGGGAGCGGTGTAGAAGATCGACACCTTGTGCTTGTCGATCACGTTCCAGAAGCGCGAGGTGTCCGGGTAGTTCGGCACGCCTTCGAACATCAGCGAGGTCGCGCCGTTGGCCAGCGGGCCGTACACGATGTAGCTGTGGCCGGTGACCCAGCCGACGTCGGCGGTGCACCAGTAGATGTCGTCCTCGCGCAGGTCGAACACCGCTTCATGGGTGTACGCCGCGTACAGCAGGTAGCCGGCGGTGGTGTGCAGCACGCCCTTCGGCTTGCCGGTGGAACCGGAGGTGTAGAGGATGAACAGCGGATCCTCGGCGTTCATGGGTTCCGGCTCGCAGCTGGCCGGCTGGCTGTCGACCACATCATGGAACCAGCGGTCGCGCGGGGCCTGCATGTCCACCGCACCGCCGGTGTGGCGCACCACCAGCACGGTTTCCACGGTATTGGTGCCGGGCAGCTTCAGCGCCGCATCGACGTTGGCCTTCAGCGGAATCTTCCGGCCACCGCGCAGGCCTTCGTCGGCGGTGATGATCAGCTTGCTCTGGCAGTCGCTGACACGGTCGGCGATCGAATTCGGGGCGAAGCCACCGAACACCACCGAGTGGATCGCACCGATGCGCGCGCAGGCCAGCATGGCCACGGCAGCGTCGACGATCATCGGCAGGTAGATGGTGACCCGGTCGCCCTTCTTGACACCCAGGTTGCGCAGCGCGTTGCCGAGACGGCAGGTGCGCTCGTACAGCTCGCGATAGGTCACGTGCTGGGCCGGCGCGTCCGGGCTGTCCGGCTCGAACAGCAGGGCCGTCTTGTCGCCGCGCTTTTCCAGCTGGCGGTCCAGGCAGTTCACGCTGGCGTTGAGCTCGCCATCTTCGAACCACTTGATGTGGAAGTCGGACAGGTCGTAGCTGACGTTCTTGATCTTCGTCGGCTTGCGCGACCAGTCCAGCCGCTCGGCAGCCTTGCCCCAGAACGCATCCGGATCGGACACCGAGGCCTGGTACTGCTGTTCATAGGTGTTCTTGTCGATACGCGCCTTGGCGGCGAACTGCGGATCGACAGGGTAGAGATCAGCCATGGCACCCTCACTTGCACGTTGACTTTGTGTGTGCAGCCGCAGCATTGCAGCAGCCGTTCCCCCTCAGTTTGCCCCATCCACCCCCGGTCGCGTCACCACTTCGGTTAGACCTTGGTCGAAAGTCGGGCCCCTGCAGGCCCGGGTTCGACCAATGGCCAATAGCCGGTGCGTGCAAACGCCCCGCAGTCTCGGCTCGACCGTGCCCCACGCGCGGCATCACCTTGCCACTTGGGAGAGAGGGCAACATGAGCCACCGTACGTTGAAAGCCGTGCGCACACCTTTGGCGGCCTGCCTGTTGGTCGCCCTGGTCGCACCGGGCATGGCGTTCGCCGAGACCGCCAAAGAGAAGGCACTGGAGTCACGCGTCGCCGAACTGGAGCGGCAGGTGCAGGCGCTGCTGGCGTCGCAGCAGCAGCAACAGACCCAGATCGTGCAGACCCAGCAGGCGGTCACCGACGTCCGCACGCTGCAGGCCGAACAGAAGCCGGCGGTGCCTGCGGGCAAGCAGCCGATCCAGGTCACCACCATCACCCCCGGCGCGGCGCCGGGCACCACGGTCAAGATCGGCGGTTTCATCAAGGCCGATTTCCTGGCCACCCAGACCAGCGATGGCCAACTGGCCGACGACGCCACCGGCCGCTCGCTGTACCTGCCCGGGCAGACCCCGGTGGAAGGCGCCGGCGGCAGCGGCAAGCGCTCGGACGTGGACTACAACGCCCACGCCAAGTTCTCGCGCTTCAACCTGGGCATCGACAACGTCAGCGAGTCGGGCAACAAGGCCGGCGCGTTCTTCGAGATGGATTTCTTCGGCAACTCGCTGGGCAACCAGACCGCCACCAACACCTATGGCGTGACCCTGCGCCATGCGTACATGTACTGGAACAACTGGATGGCCGGCCAGACCTGGTCGAACTTCATGGATGCGGCGTCGTTGCCGGAAGCGGTCGACTTCGTCGGTCCCACCGATGGCGTGATCTTCGTGCGCCAGGCGCAGGTGCGTTACACCCAGGGTGGCTTCAGCGTCGCGCTGGAGAATCCGGAAACGACCACCCTCACCGGTGCGCGCAATCCGGTCACCGGCGCCTGGACCAATGCCAGCGCCAATTCCGATCGCGGCAGCCTGCCGGACCTGACCCTGCGTTATGGCTGGAAGGGTGACTGGGGTACGTTCGGTGTTGGCGGTATCGTCCGTCAGCTGAAGGTCGACAACCAGGCCACCGGCGCAAAGGCCGACAAGGTGGCCGGTGGCCTGACCCTGGGCGGCAAGTGGGTGATGGGTGACAGCGATTCGCTGCACTACCAGTTCACCGGTGGCGAGGGCATCGCCCGTTACATCGGCCTGGGCATCACCGCCGATTCGGCCTATGACGTGGCCCGTGACGAGCTCAACCCGACCGGTGTGATCGCCGGCTATGTCGGTTGGCGCCATGCGTTCTCGCCGAAGCTGCGCACCAACCTGATCTATGCGCGCAGCGACTACGACAACGACAGCATCCTCGGCCCGCTGGTGACCAAGAGCGTGCAGAGCATCCGCGGCAACATCTTCTACTCGCCGCTGCCCAAGGTCGATGTCGGTGCCGAGCTGATGTACGGCAAGCGCGAGATAGAGAACGGCAACAAGGGCGATATCACCCGTCTGCAGTTCACTACGAAGTACAGCTTCTAAAGGAGTGCCGACCAAGGTCGGCACCTACCAAGAATGAGTGCCGACCAACGGTCGGCACCTACCTAGACTGCGTGCCGACCGAGGTCGGCACCTACAGAGGGAAAGCTTCCCATGTCCACAACACCTGCACCGGCGAAAGCCCAACTAACCCAGGGACACAAGAAGGTCATCTTCGCGTCCAGCCTGGGCACCGTTTTCGAGTGGTACGACTTCTTCCTGTATGGCTCGCTTGCGGCGATCATCGCCAAGCAGTTCTTCAGTGGCGTCAATGAAACCACGGGCATGATCTTCGCCCTGCTGGCCTTCGCGGCCGGCTTCTTCGTGCGCCCGTTCGGTGCGGCCTTCTTCGGCAGCCTCGGCGACCGCATCGGCCGCAAGTACACCTTCCTGGTCACCATCCTGATCATGGGCATCTCGACCTTCCTGGTCGGTGTGCTGCCCAACTACGCCTCGATCGGCTTCGCCGCGCCGGTGATACTGATCATCCTGCGCCTGGCCCAGGGCCTGGCCATGGGCGGCGAGTACGGTGGTGCGGCGACCTACGTGGCCGAACACGCGCCGGACGACAAGCGTGGCCTGTACACCAGCTTCATCCAGTGCACGGCCACCCTCGGCCTGTTCATGTCGCTGCTGATCATCCTGGCCTGCCGCTACTTCCTCGGCAACGAAGCGTTCGAAGCCTGGGGCTGGCGCATTCCGTTCCTGGTCTCGATCGTGCTGCTGGGTGTGTCGGTGTGGATCCGCCTGCAGCTGAGCGAGTCGCCGCTGTTCCAGCAGATGAAGTCGGAGGGCAAGGGTTCCAAGACGCCGTTCCGTGACAGCCTGAAGGGCGGCAACCTGAAGCTGATGCTGCTGGTGCTGCTCGGCGCCGCAGCGGGTCAGGCGGTGGTCTGGTATGGCGGCCAGTTCTACGCGCTGTTCTTCCTCAGCAGCATGCTGAAGGTCGACGCCACCACCTCCTACCTGCTGATCGCCGCCGCGCTGGCGCTGGGCGTGCCGTTCTTCATCTTCTTCGGCTGGCTGTCCGACCGAATCGGCCGCAAGAAGATCATCCTGGCCGGCTGCCTGTTGGCCGCCATCACCTACATCCCGATCTTCAAGGGCCTGACCCACTTCGCCAACCCGGCCATCGAAGAGGCCCGCAGCAGTTCGCCGGCGCTGGTCGTGGCCGACCCGACCACCTGCTCCTTCCAGTTCGATCCGGTGGGCCTGCGCAAGTTCACCAGCTCCTGCGACGTCGCCACCGCCGCGCTCACCAAGGCCGGTGTGCCGTATGACGTGCAGCCGGCCGCTGCCGGTTCGCTGGCGATGGTCAACGTGGGCAGCGCCAGCGTCACCTCGTACGAGGCCGCCGGCCTGACCAAGGAAGAAGGAAAGGCCAAGGCCGATGCATTCGGTGCTGAGCTGAAGACTGCGCTGACCGGTGCCGGCTATCCCGCCAAGGCCGATGGTTCGCGCATCAACTACGCAGGCACGATCCTGATGCTGTGGCTGCTGGTGCTGTACGTGACCATGGTCTACGGCCCGATCGCCGCCTACCTGGTCGAACTGTTCCCGACCCGCATCCGCTACACCTCGATGTCGCTGCCGTACCACATCGGCAACGGCTGGTTCGGTGGCTTCCTGCCGGCGATCTCGTTCGCGCTGGTGGCCGGTACCGGCAACCTGTACTACGGGTTGTGGTACCCGATCATCATCGCGCTGATGTCGGTGGTGATTGGCGGCCTGTTCCTGCGCGAGACGAAGAACGTGGACATCACCAAGTAAGAATGATGTTCATCGAGTGAAGGAGAGGCCGTGGTGCAGACCACGGCCTTTCTGTTTGTGGGGGCGCTTATCCGGCCCGCACCCTGGTAGTGCCGGCCGCTGGCCGGCAACTGCACGATGTCTGCCGGAGATCCATGAGGCTGCCGGCCAGCGGCCGGCACTACCATTACATTGCAGAGCACGCCGTATAGTCGGCCCATGACCACCACCGCCCCAGCCGACCTCCCCGTCATCCTGCACAACCTGCGCAGCGCCTGGCAGGCCCAGCGTCCTTCGCTGGACCAGCGCGAAGCCGACCTGCGTCGCCTGCGCGCGGCGTTGAAGGACCGCATGGACGAAATGGCTGCGGCCATCGCCGAGGACTTCGGCCATCGTGCCCACGTGGAATCAAAGCTGGCCGACGGCATGAGCGTGCTGTCGGCCATCGACCACCTGCGTCGCCACCTGCGGCGCTGGTCGAAGCCGCAGCGGGTGGGCGCCGGCTGGCGACTGTGGCCAGCCCGCGCGCAGCTGCGGCCGATGCCGCTGGGTGTGGTCGGGGTGATCTCGCCGTGGAATTATCCGGTCACGCTGGCGTTGGTGCCGCTGGCCACCGCGATTGCCGCTGGCAACCATGTGCTGTTGAAGCCTTCGGAGCACACCCCGCGCACCAGCGCGTTCCTGGCCGATCTGCTGGCCAGCGTGTTCCCGCCCGATCGTGTGTCGGTGGTGCAGGGTGACGCGGACGTGGCCGCGGCGGTGTCTTCGCTACCGCTGGACCACCTCGTGTTCACCGGTTCCACCGCGGTCGGCCGCAAGGTGATGGCGGCGGCGGCGGAGCATCTGGTGCCGCTGACGCTGGAACTGGGCGGCAAGTCGCCGGCGATCGTCTGCCGCGATTTCCCGCTGGACAAAGCCGCCGCGCGGTTGGCCACCGGCAAGTGGTTCAATGCCGGCCAGACCTGCATCGCGCCGGATTACGTGCTGATCGACAGCGTGCGCCAGCGTGAGTTCGTGCAGGCGCTGCAGCAGCAGGTGCGCGAGCGCTATGGTGATTTCAGCGATGCCGATGATTACACGCGAATCATCAACGAGGGCCAGTACCGGCGCCTGCAGGGCTATCTGGCGCAGGCCCGCGAACGCGGGGTGCCGGTGATTCCGCTGGCGCAGGTGGATGACGCGCGCGCCGATCGCGAGCGGCTGCTGGTGCCGTCCGTGGTGCTGGACCCGCCGGATGACCTGGACCTGATGCGCGATGAGATCTTCGGCCCGATCCTGCCGGTGCGCGCCTATCCGGACCTGGATGCGGCGCTGGCCGACATCGTGGCCCGCGACCGGCCGCTGGCGCTGTATCCCTTCAGCCACGACACGGCCACGGTGGAGCGCATTCTCGGCCAGGTGCTGGCCGGCGGGGTCACGGTCAACGACACCCTGCTGCACTTCGCCGCCGATGGCTTGCCGTTTGGTGGGGTGGGCGCCAGTGGCATGGGGGCGTACCACGGGCGGGCCGGGTTTGATGCGATGAGCAAGCTGTTGCCGGTGCTGTGGCAGTCGCGCTGGGCGGCCAGTGATCGGCTGCGGCCGCCGTATTCGAAGATTGCGGGGTTGTTGAAACTGCTGCTTCGGTGAATCCAGGCAGTGCGTGCACCAGTGGTAGTGCCGTGCGCTGGCCGGCAGGTGCAGGGTCTTGCCGGAAGGGTCATCGGGTTGCCGGCCAGCGGCCGGCACTACCGGTAGGGGCCAACCCGTGCGGCCGGTTCCGGTAGGGGCCAACCTTGGTTGGCGCGCGTGAACCCCAAGCGCCGACCAAGGTCGGCCTCTACGAAGGCAACAGCGGGAAGCAAAGCGCCGACCAAGGTCGGCCTCTACCAAAGCCCACCCGGGTAGAATGCCCGCATGAAAATCGCCTCGTGGAACGTCAATTCGCTCAATGTCCGCCTGCCGCACCTGGAGCAGTGGCTCAAGGACTTCGGCCCGGACATCGTCGGCATCCAGGAAACCAAGCTGGAGGACCACAAGTTCCCGGACTCGGCGCTGGTCGCCGCCGGTTACCGCAGCGTGTTCGCCGGGCAGAAGACCTACAACGGCGTGGCGCTGGTGTCGCGCGAGCCGGCACAGGACGTGCAGATCGGCATTCCCGGCTTCGAGGACGAGCAGAAGCGGGTCATCGCCGGCACCTTCGGCGACCTGCGGGTGATCAACCTGTACGTGGTCAACGGCCAGGACGTGGGCACCGACAAGTACGAGTACAAGCTGCGCTGGCTGGAGGCGGTGCACGCGTGGATCGCCGAAGAACTGCAGCGGCATCCGAAGCTGATCGTGATGGGCGACTTCAACATCGCCCCCGATGCGCGCGACGTGCATGACCCGGAGGTGTGGAACGACAACCACATCCTGACCTCCACTGCCGAGCGCGGCGCACTGAACAAGCTGCTGCAGCTGGGCCTGCACGATGGCTTCCGCCTGCACAACGATGAGGCCGGCACCTTCAGCTGGTGGGACTACCGCGCAGCGGGTTTCCGCCGCAACCTCGGTCTGCGCATCGACCTCACCCTGGTCTCCGATGCGCTGAAGGGCACTGCGGTGGCCTCGGGCATCGACCGCGAGCCGCGCACCTGGGAACGTCCCAGCGATCATGCGCCGGCGTGGGTGGAATTGGGTTGAACGAACGGGGCCCGGCGATTGCCGGGCCCGTTGCGATGCATCTGCCGGCCAGCGGCCGGCACTACCGCCGCGTCAGCGTATGCTCTTGCGGGTGAACAGGTTGACGATGGCCAGAAGAATCACCGCGCCGATCAGCGAGAACAGGAACGTGCGCAGGGTGATCGCTTCATTGATGCCGCCGCCGAACAGCCAGCCGGAAATCAGTGCGCCGACGATGCCCACCACGATGTTGAGGATGATGCCCTGCTGGCCATCGCGCTTCATGATGATGCTTGCCAGCCAGCCGACGATGCCGCCGACGATCAGCCAGATGATGATGCCCATGATCGACTCTCCGGTGGATAACCGCGTCCAGTTGACGCGCAATGCCGTGAACCCGCTGTGCAATCCTGTGACGGGCGCGTGCGGATGAGCCTGCCAGCCACCCTTGAGGGCCCCTGGCGGTTTGGTCCGGTTACCGTCTGGCGCTGCCCGCACGTCCCCGGCCAGCGCGGTGAGCCGCAGGCCCGGCAGGTGCTGGCACAGGCCTTGGGCGGCGAGCCGGATGCGCTGCCGCTGGTGCGCGACGACAAGGGCCGGCCGGAACTGAGCGGCGCGCTCGCCCACTACGGCACCGGCTGGAGCCACAGCGGCGAGGTGCTGCTGGTAGCGCTGGGCGAGGGCGTGCGGCTGGGCGTGGACCTGGAACTGCTGCGCCCGCGCCCGCGCATGCTGGAAATCATCCAGCGCTTCTTCCATCCCGACGAAGTGGCCTGGCTGCAGGGCCTGGACGAGGCCGACCGCGAACATTGGTTCTTCCGCGTCTGGTGTGCCAAGGAAGCGATGCTGAAGGCGCACGGGCAGGGCATTTCCTTCGGCCTGCACCGCCTGCAGCTGGCCCCGGCCGACGATGGCGCCCTGCACCTGCGCTGGTGCGACCCGGAGTTGGGCGAGGCCGCGCGCTGGCACCTGCACGAATGGCAGGCCAGCGGACAATTCCGCGCCGCATTGGCCTGGTATCCGCAGTGAATCGGCGAATCAACGGCGAAAACCGGCGATAATGCCGGCATGAGCGAACACGATCTTCCCGCCGGCGTAGCGAACACGCTGCAGCAGGGCCTGGCCAGCATGGGCCTGGCCGCCGAGCTGGCCCCGCCGCTGCTGCGCTACCTGGCGCTGCTGCACCGCTGGAACGGCACCTACAACCTCACCGCCATCCGCGATCCGCAGGAAATGGTCACCCGCCATCTGCTCGATTCGCTGGCGATGCAGCCGTTCGTGGCCGATGGCAGCCTGGCCGACCTCGGTACCGGCCCCGGGTTGCCGGGCATCCCGCTGGCGATCGCCTGCCCGGGCCTGCAGGTCACCCTGGTGGAAAGCAACGGCAAGAAGGCCCGCTTCATGCGCGAGGCCGTGCGCCAGCTGGGCCTGGGCAATGCCCGCGTGGCCGAATCGCGCGCCGAAGCGCTGGCCGAGCCGGGCAGCTACGACCAGCTGACCGCGCGCGCGATGGACACCCTGGCCGGCATCGTCCGCGTCGGTGGCCACCTGCTGCGCCCCGGCGGCGTGTTGCTGGCCATGAAAGGCGTCTACCCGCATGAGGAGATCGCAGCGCTGCCGGCCGGTTGGCAGGTGCGCGAGGTGGTCGCGCTGAGCGTGCCCGGCCTGGCCGGTGAACGCCATCTGGTCACCGTCACAGGTCCCTGAACCCCGCCGCCCGCCCCTTGTGGAACAAGCGGTTGGCGATCCACGATTTCCGCACGGGCCCGGTTGTACGCATAATGACCGGTCCCAGCACACGTCGACGAGGCACACCCGCATGGCCCGCATCATCGCCATCGCCAACCAGAAGGGTGGCGTCGGCAAGACCACGACCGCCGTCAACCTGGCCGCTTCCCTGGCCAACGCACCCAAGCGCGTGCTGTTGGTCGACCTGGATTCCCAGGGCAACGCGACCATGGGCAGTGGCGTGGACAAGCGCGAGCTGGTCTCCTCCACCTACGACCTGCTGCTGGGCGAGTCCAGCGCCGCCGACGTGCGCGTGCAGACCGCCGAAGGCTACGACCTGCTGCCGGGCAACATCGACCTGACCGCGGCCGAGATCCAGCTGATGGCGCAGAGCGAGCGCGAGCAGCGCCTGAAGCGCGCGCTGGCACCGATCCGCGATGAGTACGACTACATCCTGATCGACTGCCCGCCGGCGCTCTCGCTGCTGACCCTCAACGCACTGGCCGCCGCCGATTCGGTGATCGTGCCGATGCAGTGCGAGTACTACGCACTGGAAGGCCTGAGCGCGCTGGTGGAAACCATCGAAGCGCTGCGTGCCAACCTCAACCCGGCGCTGGAGATCGAAGGCGTGCTGCGCACCATGTTCGACGTGCGCAACAACCTGGCCAATGCCGTGTCGGCCGAGCTCACCGAACACTTCGGCGACCGGGTGTTCCGCACCATCGTGCCGCGCAACGTACGCCTGGCCGAGGCGCCCAGCCATGGCCAGAGCATCGTCGGCTACGATCGTGCTTCGCGCGGCGGCGTGGCCTACCTCGGCCTGGCCGGCGAGATCATCCGTCGCAATAACGAACGCAACAAGGCCACCAAGGCCGTGGAGACCGTCTGATGACCAGCAGCAAGCCTGCAGCCAAGAAGCGAGGCCTCGGCCGCGGCCTGGACGCACTGCTCGGTCCGAAGGGCGCGGTCAGCCAGGTGCAGGCCAGTACGGCGGTGATCGAGCCGCTGCCCGGTGAAGTGCTGCGCAAGCTGCCGGTAGGCCAGCTGCAGCCGGGCAAGTACCAGCCGCGTCGCGAGATGGACCAGGGCAAGCTGTCCGAACTGGCCGACTCGATCAAGTCGCAGGGCGTGATCCAGCCGATCCTGGTGCGCCAGCTGCCGGCAGGCAACTTCGAGATCGTCGCCGGTGAACGTCGCTGGCGCGCCTCGCAGCTGGCCGGCCTGGACGAAGTGCCGGTGGTGGTGCGTGAGCTGGAAGACCGCACCGTCATCGCGATGGCGCTGATCGAGAACATCCAGCGCGAAGACCTCAACCCGCTGGAAGAAGCCGAAGCGCTGCAGCGCCTCATCAGCGAATTCACCCTGACCCATGCCGAGGCCGCCGAGGCCGTCGGCCGCTCGCGCGCGGCGGTGTCCAACCTGCTGCGCCTGCTGGAGCTGCCGATCGCCATCCGCCTGCTGCTGGAAACGCGTCGGCTGGAGATGGGGCACGCCCGCGCGCTGCTGACGCTGGCCCCGGAACTGGCCAGCAAGCTGGCCCAGGAAGCGGCCGACGAAGGCTGGTCGGTGCGCGAGGTCGAGCGCCGCGCGCAGGCGTTTGCCGCCGGCAAGGTGCCGAGCAACCGTCCCCAGCCGGTGGCCAAGGTGCAGCAGGCCGACATCGCCTCGCTGGAAACCGAGCTGTCCGAAGTGCTGGGGACTTCCGTTGCGATCAACCATGGCCGCGGCGGCAAGGGCAAGCTGATCATCCATTACGCCAACCTGGACACGCTCGATGGCGTGCTGGAGCGGCTGCGCACGCGCCAGGGCTGACCCCGGCGCATCTTCATGGGCGCACGGCCTGTTCCTGCCGTGTGCCGTCGATTGCAGGGAACGCACCGCCGCGCGTGCCGGAGGCCGCGTCGTCCACCGCAGGTGGGCCGCTCCGCCCCGTGGCTCATCCAGGGAGCAGGACATGACCATTGAAGTAGACGACGTCAGCCCGGGCGGCAGCCCGATCCTCGTGCACAGCCGCGAGAAGGACTTCACCCCGGCCCAGGGGGAGTCGCACATCGAGGAGATCAGCGCGCACATCGAGCGCCATCTTGGCCCGATCTCCGGGGTCTTCCATGAAATCATCTCCGATATCGTGCACATCGACGTGCATGTGGTGCCCGCCACCGACGAGTGCCCGTACCTGCGGCTGGTGACCTCGGGCATGAGCGATCTGCCGATGGCCGTGCCCGACGAGGTGGACGCCCCCCGGCACATGGAACTGATGGTGACCCTGCCAGCGGATTGGCCGATCACCCAAGATGCCTTCGAGGATGAGCGCAACTATTGGCCGGTGCGCCTGCTGAAGACCCTGGCGCGGCTGCCGCACGAGTACGACACCTGGCTGGGCTTCGGTCACACCATTCCCAACGGCCATCCGTCCGAGCCCTATGCACCGGGCGTGGGGTTCGATGGCGCCATCGTGCTGCCGCCGGTCACGACCCCGGACGACTTCGGCACGCTGGCGCTGGAAGACGGCACCACCATCGAGTTCATGGCGATCGTGCCGCTGTACCCGGAAGAGATGGACCTGAAGCTGAAAAAGGACTCGGAAACCCTGCTGGATCGCTTCGATGCGAAGAACATCCAGGATGTCATCCAGCCGGGGCGCACCAATGTGGCCAAGAAGCGTTTCGGCCTGTTCTAGGCCCTGCGCGTACCATCAGACGCCATCACTACTGAATTGACCGTTGAATTCCAGGCTCACCGCAATGACCATCCTGCTCACCGGCGCAGCCGGCTTCATCGGTGCCTACACCGCTCGTGCCCTGCTTGATGCGGGCCAGTCGGTGGTCGGCCTGGACAACTTCAACGATTACTACGACCCACAGATCAAGCGCGACCGCGTGGCCGCACTGTGCCCGACGCTGGATCTGCGCACGCTGGACCTGACCGACCGCGACGGCCTGGCCGCGCTGTTCGAGGAAGTACAGCCGACTGCGGTGATCCACTTGGCCGCGCAGGCCGGCGTGCGCTATTCGCTGGAAAACCCGCACGCCTACGTCGACAGCAACCTGGTCGGCTTCGTCAACATGCTCGAGCTGTGCCGCCATCGTGGCGTGCAGCATCTGGTGTATGCGTCCAGCAGTTCGGTGTACGGCGATTCGGCCACGCCGCCGTTTTCCGAAGACCAGCGCGTGGACCAGCCGCGCTCGCTGTACGCCGCCACCAAGGCCGCCAATGAACTGATGGCCTACACCTACGCACAGCTGTATGGCCTGCGTGCCACCGGCCTGCGCTTCTTCACCGTGTATGGCCCGTGGGGCCGGCCGGACATGGCGCCGCTGCTGTTCTCGCGCGCGGTGCTGGCCGGTCGTTCGATCGATGTGTTCAACGAAGGCCGCATGCAGCGCGATTTCACACATGTCTCCGACATCGTGGCCGGTATTCTCGGCGCCCTCGCGCATCCGGCTGATGGTCCGGTGCCGCACCGGGTGTTCAACCTCGGCAACCACACGCCGGTCGAGCTGGAGCGCTTCATCGGCGTGATCGAGCAGGCCGCCGGTCGCCCCGCGCAGAAGGTCTACAAGCCGATGCAGCCGGGTGACATGGTGCGCACGATGGCCGATACCCAGCGCGCACATGACGCATTTGGCTACGAACCGGTCATGCCGATCGAACAGGGCCTGCCGCCGGTGGTGCAGTGGTGTCGCGAGTATTTTGCTGATCGCGCCTGAAAACCGATCCTCACGCCGCCGGATTCATCTTCGGATAACCTCGGCTTCGGAAAATGCGCGGTCTTTGTCCCTCCTTGGCCGAGTCCCCCCATGAGCCAACCCGAGCTGTCTGTCGTTGTCCCCGTATTCAACGAGCGCGACAACGTCGCGCCCCTGGTGGCCGAAATCACCGCTGCACTGCGCGGACGGCTGCCGTTCGAGATCGTCTACATCGACGATCATTCGCGCGATGACACCCTGGCCGTGCTGCAGGGCCTGAAGGCCACCACGCCGGAGCTGCGCGTGCTGCACCACGTCTCGCAGAGCGGGCAGAGCACCGCGGTACGTACCGGCGTCAAGCACGCGCGTGCGCCGTGGATCGCCACCCTCGACGGTGATGGCCAGAACGATCCGGCCGACATCCCCAGGCTGCTGGACGCCCGTGATGCGGCCGATGCCCAGGTGAAGCTGTTCGCCGGCTGGCGCGTCAACCGCCAGGACAGCGGCAGCAAGCGCTGGGCCAGCAAGTGGGCCAATGCCATCCGCGCGCGCATGCTGCGCGATGACACTCCCGATACCGGCTGCGGCATCAAGCTGTTCGAGCGCAACGCCTTCCTCGATCTGCCGTACTTCGACCACATGCATCGCTATCTGCCGGCGCTGATGCAGCGTGCCGGCTGGAAGACCACCAGCGTGCCGGTCAACCATCGCCACCGTACGGCCGGCGTGTCCAAGTACAACAACCTGGGCCGCGCGCTGGTCGGCATCCGCGACCTGCGCGGCGTGGCCTGGCTGATCACCCGCAGCAAGCGCACCGCGGTGGAGGAGCGTTGATGGATCTGGAGCTGCACTGGCTGGACCAGCCGCTGACCTGGTTGTACTGGACCGGCCTGCATGTGACCGGCTGGAAGCTGATCGGCTACACCGGCGCGTTGATGTTCGGTGGCCGCTGGCTGGTCCAGTTCGTCGCCTCCAAGCGCGCCGGCAAGCCGGTGATCCCGCGCCTGTTCTGGTACATGAGCGTGGTCGGCAGCCTGATGACGCTGAGCTACTTCCTGTTCTCGGCCAAGCAGGACTCGGTGGGCGTGCTGCAGAACCTGTTCCCGGCGTTCACCGCGTTGTACAGCCTGCAGCTGGACATCAAGCATCGCGGCTGGAAGCGGGACAAGGCCAGTCACTGACGCCCTGGTAGATGCCGACCTTGGTCGGCGCTGGTTTTCTCCGGGTGCCAACCAAGGTTGGCAGCTACCAGAGCGGCGACGCAGGCACCGCTGTGGTAGCGCCGGGCCATGCCCGGCGGCTGTGGAATGGCGGCCAACATCGGCCGCGCTGCGCGCTCGCGGGGCATGGCCCCGCGCTACCGTGCGCCTTCGGCGCTGGGTCTCCCCGCCTGCCAACCAAGGTTGGCAGCTACCAGGGCTAGGCCCAGGCAGAACCTGTTCCCGGCGTTCACCGCGTTGTACAGCCTGCAGCTGGACATCAAGCATCGCGGCTGGAAGCGGGACAAGGCCAGTCACTGACGCCCCGGTAGACGCCGACCTTGGTCGGCGCTGGTTTTCTCCGGGTGCCAACCAAGGTTGGCAGCTACCAGAGTGGCCACGCAGGCGCCGCCGTGCCCGGGTGATGCCGACCTTGGTTGGCCCGATGCGTCCGCGGCAGGAGCATCCACGCATGGCGTGGATCTACTGAGGCAGGACCTTCGTCCCATGCCATGCGCGGTGAGGGGTGCCATGATCGGGGTCTGCCTTCCCGGGAACCTGTGCTTGTGAAAACCCGTCTTGCCGTAGCCCTGCTGATCGCCCTGTCTGCCCCTGCCGTGGCCCTGGCCGCACCACCCACCGCCGTCGCGCCGGCCAGCGTGGCTACCGAGTCGCCCGCCGATGCCGCCTTCCGCGCGCTGTACGAGAAGGAATGGAAGTGGCGCCAGCAAGGCGGCGGCGAGGCCAGCGAGGACGAAGACGCGCCGGCCAATGCCACCCGCATGCCCGACGTCGGCCCGGCCGCGCAGCAGGCACGCCTGGAGGTATGGGACCAGACCCTGGCCGCGCTGAAGAAGATCGACCCGAAGACCCTTTCGCCCGACAACCAGGTCAACTACGCGATCTACCGCGACCAGGTGTTCAACCTGGCCGAAGAAGTGCGCCTGCGCGGCTACGAGATGCCGTTCAACGCCGATTCCTCGTTCTGGTCCAACCTGTCCTTCATGGCCCGGCGCGAAATGAAGACCGTGCAGGACTACCAGAACTACATCGCGCGCTTGAATGATGTGCCGCGCTACTTCGACCAGCAGACCGGGAACATGCGTGCCGGCCTGAAGCGCGGCTTCAGCGTGCCGCGTGCGGTGCTTGATGGCCGCGAGGTGTCCATCGCCACTGTCGCCGAACTGAAGGACCCGACCGAATCGCCGTTGTACGCGCCGTTCAAGAAGCTGCCCAACACCGTCCCGGCTGCGGAGCAGGCCAAGCTGCAGGCACAGGCCCGCGCGGCGATCAGCGGCAAGGTGGTGCCGGCGTTCCAGCAACTGCGCACTTTCTTCGTCAACGAATACGTGCCACAGGCGCGTACCACCCTGGCCGCCGAAGCGATGCCTGACGGCAAGGCGTACTACAAGCAGCAGATCCACGAATACACCACGCTGGACCTGTCGCCGGACGAGATCCACCGCATCGGCCTGGATGAAGTGGCACGCATCCAGAAGGAAATGAACGACATCATCAAGCAGGTGAAGTTCAAGGGCAGCTTTGCCGAGTTCCTGACCTTCCTGCGTACCGACCCGCAGTTCTACGCCAAGACGCCGGAAGAACTGCTGTCGCGCGCCGCATGGATCTCCAAGCGCGCCGATGGCCAGCTCGGCAAGTACATGACATTGCCGCGCGCGCGCTTCACCATCGTGCCGGTGCCGCCGGACATCGCGCCGTTCTGGACCGCCGGCCGTGGTGGCATGGGCACCTACTGGCTCAACACCTACAACCTGCCGTCGCGCCCGCTGTACAACCTGCCGGCGTTGACCCTGCACGAATCCGACCCGGGCCATGCACTGCAGGGTGCCATCGCTGCCGAGCAGAAGAACCTGCCGGAGTTCCGCCGCAATGCCTACATCTCCGCCTATGGCGAAGGTTGGGCGCTGTACTGCGAGAAGCTGGGCGTGGAAATGGGCATCTACGAAACCCCGTACGAGGATTTCGGTCGCCTGACCTACGAGATGTGGCGCGCCACGCGCCTGGTGATCGACACTGGCGTGCACAGCAAGGGCTGGAGCCGCGAGCAGGCGCTGGCCTACCTGCGTGACCACACGGCGCTGAGTGAGCACGAAGTGACCACCGAAGTGGATCGCTACATTTCCTGGCCGGGGCAGGCGTTGAGCTACAAGCTCGGCGAGATCGCCATCGTGCGCCTGCGTGCGCAGGCCGAGAAGGAGCTGGGCGACAAGTTCGACGTCAAGGGCTTCCACGACACGCTGCTGAAGCAGGGTTCGGTGCCGTTGCCGGTGCTGGAGCAGCAGATCCAGGCGTACATTGCCGAGCGCAAGAAGGCCTGATCGCCGCGCCGCCGGGTCAGAGCGCCGCCAGAGCGGCGGGGATCCGACCCTGCTGCGGGTCGGAGCCCTTTCCGCTGGAAAGGGCTCCGACCCCCTCTCATCTCACCCTGCCACGCGCACCTTCGCCACGCGCGCGGCGAAGGTCGGCAGCACCAGCAGGGTCAGCACCGTGGCGGTGATCAGGCCACCGATCACCACCGTCGCCAGCGGCTTCTGCACTTCCGCACCGGAACCACTGGCGATCGCCATCGGAATGAAGCCGACGATGGCCACCAGTGCGGTGGTCAGCACCGCGCGGATACGGCTGGATGCACCGTTGATTGCGGCCATCATCGGCACGTCACCGGCGTCCAGACGCTCGCGGATCGCCTGCATCAGCACCAGGCCGTTGAGCGTGGCCACGCCGGACACGGCGATGAAGCCCACCGCGGCCGACACCGAGAACGGCATGCCGCGCAGCAGCAGGGCGAGGATGCCGCCGACCAGCGCCAGCGGTACGCAGCTGAACACCAGCACCGCTTCCTTGCCGCTGCGCAGGGCCATGAACAGCAGGCTGCCGATCAGCAGGAATACCACTGGCACCACCGTGGCCAAGCGCTTTTCCGCGCGCTGCAGGTTCTCGAACTGGCCACCCCAGGTCAGGTACGCACCGGGCGGCAGTGCCACGTCGGCCACGGCGGCCTGTGCTTGGCCAACGAATCCGCCGAGGTCGCGGCCGCGCACGTTGGCCTGCACCACCACCCGGCGGCTGCCGTTGTTGCGGCTGATCTGGTTCGGCCCTTCGCTGACGCTGATGCGTGCCACCGAGGACAGCGGAATCACCACGCCGGCCGGCGTGGCGATCGGCAGCGAGGCCAGCTGATCCGGGTCGTTGCGTGCGCTGTCATCCAGACGTACCACCACATCGAAGCGACGGTCGCCCTCGAAGATCTTGCCGGCTGCCGTGCCGCCGATGCCGGTGGACAGCGCATCGCTGACGTCGGCGGCGGTCAGCCCGTACTGCGCTGCCGCTACATGGTCGATCTTGACGTTGAGCGTGGGCAGGCCGGAAATCTGCTCCACCCGCACATCGGCCGCGCCCTCCACCGCGCGCAGCTTCAGCGCCACCTGGTCGGCCACCTTCTGCAGCTGGCTGAAGTCATCGCCGAAGATCATCACTGCCAGGTCGGTGCGTACGCCGGAAATCAGCTCGTTGAAGCGCAGCTCGATCGGCTGGCTGAACTCGAAGCTGTTGCCCAGCTGCTGGCCGGCCAGTTCTTCGAAGCGGGCCACCAGCGCCTCCTTGCCCAGCGTCGGATCGGGCCAGTCCGCACGCGGCTTGAGCACGATCACGCTGTCGGAAATGTTGGTCGGCATCGGGTCGATTGCCGCTTCGGCGGTGCCGGTACGCGAGAACACCGTTTCCACTTCCGCTTGCTGGGCGATGGCCTTCTCCAGTGCCAGCTGCATCGCCAGCGACTGCTCTAGCGAAGTAGACGGGACGCGCAGTGCCTGCATCGCCACGTTGCCTTCATCCAGGGTAGGCATGAACTCGCGGCCGAGCAGGCCGAACGAACCAATGCCCACCAGCAGCATCAACGCTGCACCGGCGATCACTGCGCGCGGCCGCGCGACGGCCTGGCGGATGATCGGCTCGATGCGTCCACGCAGCACGCGGATCAGCTTCGTTTCGTGCTGGCCATCATCACTGTGTGCCTCGCCTTCCTTCGGCTTCGGCTCGCGCACCATCAGCGCGGCCATCGCCGGCACGAAGGTGAAGGAGAAGATGAAGGCACCCACCAGGGCCAGCATGAACGTAGCGGCCATCGGGTGGAACGTCTTGCCCTCCACACCTTCCAGGGTGAGGATCGGTGCGAACACCAGCAGGATGATCAGCTGGCCGAACGCTGCCGGGCGTGCCATCTTTCGCGCCGAATCGGCCGCTACGCGCAGGCGTTCCATCGCGGTCAACGCACGGCCCAGTTCGGCACGACGCTGGCCCAGCATCAGCAGCGTCGACTCGATCACGATCACCGCGCCGTCCACCAGGATGCCGAAGTCCAGCGCACCCAGGCTCATCAGGTTGCCACTGATGCCGAAGCGGTTCATGCCGATCACCGCGAACAGGAACGACAGCGGGATCACCAGTGCGGTGATCGTCGCCGCGCGCAGGTTGCCGAGCAGCAGGAACAGCACCACCACCACCAGCAGCGCGCCCTCGGTGAGGTTCCTGGCCACGGTCTTGATGGTGGAATTGACCAGCACGCTGCGGTCCAGCACCGGCGCGGCCACGATGTCCGCCGGCAGCGAGGCATTCACCTGCTGCAGCCGTGTGGCGGCCGCCTGGGCCACGGTGCGGCTGTTGCCGCCGGCGATCATCAGCGCGGTACCGAGCACCGCTTCATGGCCGTTGCGGCTGGCCGCACCCAGGCGGGGTGCGCGGCTGAGGCCGACATCGGCCACATCGGCCACCCGCACCACCACGCCGTTGCGGGTGGCTACCGGCGCCTGTGCCAGATCGTCGGTGGTCAGTGCCAGACCGTCGGCACGCACCACCAGGCCTTCGCCGGCGCGCTGCACGAAGCCGGCACCGGCCTGTACGTTGGAGCGCTGCAGGGCCGTCACCAGATCAGCCAGGCCCAGGCCATGCGCGGCCAACCGCGCGCTGTCCGGATGCACGCCGTATTCCTTCACGTAGCCACCGACGGTGTCCACGCCCGCCAGCCCGGGGCTGGAGCGCATCTGCGGCGCGATGATCCAGTCCTGCACGGTGCGCAGGTAGGTGGCACGTTCTTCCGGCGTGCGCAGCAGGTTGCCTTCCGGCGTGCGGTAGACCTCGCCGGCCTGCCAGCCGGCTTCACCGGGCTTGGCCAGCTTCGCAGGGTCGAACGCGGTGAAGTCCACCGTCCACATCAACACCTCGCCGAGGCCGGTGGTGACCGGCGACAGCATCGGCGAGGCACCCTCGGGCAGCGCTTCGGCGGCCTCGCGCATGCGTTCGGCCACCTGCTGGCGGGCGAAGTAGATATCGGTGGCATCGGTGAAGATCGCGGTGACCTGCGAGAAACCATTGCGCGACAGCGAACGGGTGGTGGTCAGGCCGGGGATGCCGGCCAGCGCGGTTTCCAGCGGATAGGTCACCTGCCGCTCGATCTGCTCGGGCGTCAGTGCCGGTGCCACGGTGTTGATCTGCACCTGGCGGTTGGTGATGTCCGGTACCGCATCGATCGGCAGCTTGCCGAGCTGGAACAGGCCCACGGCGGCAACGAGTGCAGCCAGGGCCACGACCAGCCAGCGGTGGCGTACCGCGGTTTCAATGATGAGCTTGAACATGGAAGGTCCTCAGTGCCCGTGCTCGGCTTCGCCCTTGGCCAGTTGGGCCTTGAGCAGGAACGCGTTGGCGCCGACGATGCGTTCGTCGCCGTTCAAGCCGCCGAGAATCTCGATGCGGTCACCGGCACGTCGGCCGGCCAGTACCGGCTGCACCTTGAAGCCGCCCTGGACGGCGACGAATACCGCGCTGCTGCCGCCGACGTTCTGTACCGCATCAGCCGGCACGCTCAACGCGCCGTCCTTGCCGTCGGTGACCACCACCGCCGACACCGGCGAACCGGCCGGTGGCAATGCGGCATCCACCGGCATGGCACGGATCACCGCCACGCCACCCTGCTGGCGCACATCGGCGGCCGAACCGGTGACGGCGGCACTGAAGCTGCCGCCCGGCACGGTCACTTCCAGCGTCATGCCCGGCGTGACCTGCGCGGCCAGCGCCGGTGGCGCGGTGAACACCAGCTCGTTCATCGACGGATCGGCGACGTCGGCCACCGGGCTGCCGGCCGCCACCACGCCGCCGGGCGTGACCTGCACATTGCCGACGATGCCGGCCACCGGGCTGGTGACGCGCACGCGGCCGCTGCTGTCGGGCGAACCGTTGGCGGCGGCCTGTGCCTGCGCGGCGGCGACCTGCGCCTGCGCCGCCAGCGAGCGCGCGCGTGAGGTTTCCAGTTCCTGGCGAGCGACCACGCCCTGTTCGACCAGCGCCTTGTCGCGGCCGTGGGCCAGGCGCGCCGCCTCTGCCTCCGCGGCGGCGGCAACCGCATTGGCGCGGAACACCGCCGCCTCGCCACTGACCACGATCGCCAGCGTCTGGTTCTGCTTCACTGCCGTGCCCGGTGCGACCAGCACGCGCTCCACGCGACCGGTCACGGTGGAAGCGACCGAGGCACGTGCACCGATCGACGGTTCCACCCGGCCGGACAGCCGCGTCGAACCACCGCCGCCGCGGCCGACGGCCACCACGTCGATGCCGGATGCCTTGATCTGCTCTGGCGTCAGCTGCACCACGCCTTCATCGGCATCTGCCGCGTTGCCGGTTTCGGCCTTGGCGTCGGTGCTGTCGGCGGCGTGGCCATGGCCATCGTCAGCCGTTGCCTTGCCGGCGGGCTCCGAGACTGCCGGGGCCTGTGTGTTACCAGAACAACCGGCCAGCAATGCAGTCAGCAACAAGCCGCCAACCAGCGGGAAAGAACGGGACAGGTTCATCGGGCCTCCACAAAGGGTGCGCGCCCTTCGAGGCGGGCGAGATCGATTTCCGCGCCGACGCGCGACAGGCGCGCGTCCACGGCGGTGCCGCGGGCGGCGATGAGGGCACTGCGGGTGCTGCGCAGTTCCAGCTGCGAGATGCGCCCGGCGTCGAAGCCGATGCGCGCCAGCCGATAGGCTTCCTCGGCGGCGACCACACTTTCGTCGGCGGCGCGGGTGCGGCTGCCGGCGGCCTTCAGGCCCGCTACCGCCGACAAGCGTTCGGCTTCGCTGTCGCGCCGCTGCTGGTCCAAGCGCGCTTCGGCCGCGCGCTGTTCGGCACTGGCGGCGCGGATGCCACCACGATTGCGGTCGAACAACGGGATCGAGAGACTGACGCCGAGCGTGTAGGCCTGTTCGCGGTCCTCGCGGAAACGCGTCTGCGCGGCGGTAACGCTGAGGTCGGGCAGGGCGCGCTTGCGCTCGACGTCGACCAGACGACCGGCCGCATCAACTTCGGCTTCGGCCACACGCACGGCCAGAGCCACATCGATGGCGCCACGCGGTGCTGGCGGTGCGCGATCGAGCAGACTGTTGTCGATGGTCTGCACCGGTGCATCCAGCAGGGCCGCACCGGCCAGGCGGGCCAGCGCGGCGTCGCGGAAGGCCTGCGCCTCATCCAGCGCGGCGCTGGCATTGGCCACTTCACTCTGTGCCTGCACGGCACGCAACTGCGGCTCGCGGCCATGCTTGACCATGGCGGTGACCGCCGCCGCATCGTCCCGGGTGAGGCTCAGCGCTTCTTCGGCCAGCGTGTAGCGACGCAGGGCGCTTTCCGCCTGTGCGTAGATCGCCGCCAACTGGCTGGCGACATCGCTGCGGCTCTGCGAACCCCGCAGGGCAGCGGCCTGTGCCTCGGCGCGGGCGGCGCGGACGCGCGCGCCGCGCTGGCCCCAGACCTCCAGAGGCTGGGACAGGGTAAGCACGGTGTCGGCCCGGCCCATGCCGCCGTAGGAGCCTGTGCCCCAAGCGTTTTCGGCGGACCAGGAAAGGGACGGATTGGGCAGCGCCCGGGCCTGGTCGGCGCGGGCGTCGGCCGCCTCGGCCAATGCCGCGCCGACGCGGGCGCCGGGCAGCTGGTCCAGGCGTTCAAGCAGGGTGTCGTACGAAGGTGCGGCTTGTGCGGCGACCTGTGCGGCGGGGATCAGGCCCAGCAGCACGGCGACGACCAGCCCGGCCGCGCGCGGCGACCGACGTGTCAGGATCGACATAGGGGGATTCCGGTTGTGAGTGAAACGGGAGCCCGCGATTGCGGGACGCGCTCAACTCACGCCCGGGGAGGACGTGCCAGTTCGTCCTGGGCGACCGCATAGGTCGCCGCATCGCCTGCATTCGTCCAGCGCGCCGGTTGCGGCGTGCCAAAGGCGGCGAAGGTGCTCGCCGGCAGGCTCAGGTTGGAGTGGTGGCAGTGGTTGTGGCTGCAGGCAGCGGCGTGCTTGCCGTCGTTGTCAGTGTCACCGTCGGCATCTTCGGCACCGGCTTCCACATGCACCACGGTGCTGTCGTGCGGTTCCACCGCACACGCCAGCACATCAGCCACCGGCACGACCACGAATGCCGCCATCAGCAGCATCAGCAGGGTCGAACGAAGGTGGCGGGCGATCCGGCGCATGGAGGGGAGGCTAGCAAGCGGTTTTCGGTGGATACAATATCAATGGCCACCTCGGGAATTTGTCGGCGTGTTCCGTTCAGGCGGGTGTCCGGGGTGCCGGCCGCTGGCCGGCAATCCCATGAACCCTGCTGGCGCAATGCGCTGCCGGCCAGTGGCCGGCACTACCTGTCCGCAGGCAGCTTGGCGATCACCTTGATCTCGAACTGGAACCCATACAGCCAGGTCACGCCGATGCCGGTCAGGGTCGGGTGCGGCGCTTGGCCCCAGTACTCGGGCACGATCGCCCAGGCCTTTTCGAAGGTGGTTTCCGGATCGACCAGGAACACGGTCACGTCGATCACGTCATCGAACGTGCAGCCGGCCGCGGCCAGCACCGCGTTGAGATTGTCGAAGGCGCGGCGGACCTGGGTCTCGAAGTCCGGTTCGGGCGAGCCATCCTCGCGGCTGCCGACCTGGCCGGAAACGAACAGGAAGCCATTGGATCGGATCGCCGGCGAATAGCGGTTTCGCTCGTACAGCGCCTGCCGGCCGGCGGGAAAGACAACATCACGGTGGGACATGGGACGGATTCCAGACGGGAGCGGACCATCCTCCCCGCTGTCGCTGCCTGGATAAACCGTGATGATCGGTCTAGATTGATTGCATATTCCAAACAATCACAGCCACGGCCATGGACCGTTTCGAAGCGATGCGCGCGTTCGCCCGGGTGGTGGAGACCGGCAGCTTCACCCGCGCCGCGCACACCCTGCAGCTCAGCCGCACCACGGTCACCCAGCTGGTGCAGCAGCTGGAAGCGCATCTGCGGTTGCGGCTGCTCAACCGCACCACGCGCCGGGTCAGCGTCACTGCCGATGGCGCGGTGTATTACCCGCGCATCGCTCGCCTGCTGGCCGAGCTGGAAGAGGTTGAAGGGGGGCTGGGCGAGGCCGCCGCACAACCGCGCGGGCGCCTGCGCGTCGACGTGCCGGGGCCGTATGCGCGCCTGCGGCTGGTGCCGGCATTGCCGGATTTCCAGGCGCGCTATCCGGAGATCCAGCTGGACATCGGCGTCAGCGACCGCGAGGTCGATGTCATCGCCGACAACGTCGATTGCGTGATCCGTGGTGGCGCGCCTGCCGATCCCGCGCTGGTGGCACGACCGCTGGCGCGCCTGCCGATCGGCTTCCACGCCAGCCCGGGCTATGTGCAGCGGTTCGGTGTGCCGGAACACCCGCGCGCGCTGGAAGGGCCGGACCACCACACGGTCGGTTTTCTCAGCCCACGCAGTGGCCGCGCCCGCGTGTTCACCGCGCAGCGTGGCGCCGAGCGCGTCGAGGTGCAGGGGCGCTATTCAATCGGCTTCGATGATGGCAACGCCTATCTGGCCGCTGGCCTGGCCGGCCTCGGCGTGGTCGCGCTGCCCAGCTACATGGCCGAACCGCATGTGGCGCGCGGCGAGCTGCTGCCCGTGCTGCACGATTGGCAGCTGCCGCCGATGCCGATGCACGTGATGTTCCCGCCGAACCGGCACATGAGCCAGCGGCTGCGGGTGTTCATTGATTGGGTGGTGGAGACGTTGGGCTGAGCCAGCGCTCGAGTGCGGCCACGCCGCATGCCACTCCATCCTCGTTCGCCATTGCAGCGCCCAGCGCGGCCGCACGTGCGCGTGTATCCGCATGCTCGGCGAACGCCAGTGCATCGGCCAACACCTTCGGCTGCAACCGCTTGGGTGACAGTGGCGCCGGTGCCACGCCCAGGTGCTGCAGTCGATCGGCCCAGAAGAACTGGTCGGCGGCGAACGGCATCACCATCGACGGTATGCCGGCGCGGCATGCCGAATGCGTGGTGCCGCTGCCGCCGTGGTGGATCGCCAGTGCGCAGCGCGGCAACAACGCTTCATGCGGGGTCGGGCCGATCACCCGTACCGAGTCGGGCAGCGTCATGTCGGGCACGCCGACCCAACCGGGAAACAGCAGCACGCGGCGTGGCGCCAGCGCCGACAACAGCGCCGGCAGCACACGTTCGCGCTCGAAGCCGGTCATGCTGCCGAAGCCCAGATAGACCGGCGGCGGTCCTGCATCGAGGAAAGCCTGCAGTTCGCACGACGGTTGCCACGGCGCAGCAGGGGCCGACCATTGGCCGCACACGAGGTGGTCGGCCGGCCAGTCCGAAGGCGGTGGCAGCAGCTGTGGCGAGATGCCATACAGCATCGGCAGGCCAGCCCAGAGGGAACGTCGTGGTGGCTGCCCGGCGTGCTGGCGGGCCGTGTTGATCGGGCCGCGGAACTGTCGCCAGATCAGGCCGTTGACCAGGCCATAACTGGCCCGGTTCAACCAGCCCGGCGAGCGTCCGGGCGGCAGGAAGGGCGAGCGGAACGCGCGCGTCGGCGTCAGCGGAATCATGCCGGCGCCGATCACCGGAAGATCGCGACGCTCGCCGACGCTCATGCCGACGAACGCAGCCAGGCCACCGGTCAGGATCGCATCGCAGCCGTCGGCTGCAGCATCGGCCTGGTGCATCCAGCCGGCGACATGTTGCAGCGCCATCCGTGCCAGCCCGGTGCTGGCGGCGGCAACGCCATTGCCGCGTGAGACCAGCGCCACCACTTCGTCGTGGATGTCGCCTTCCAGCGCGGCGTGCGGGACGCCCAAGGCCTTCGCGCTGTCGAGGGTGCCGCCGTCGGCCAGCAGCATGACCTCGTGACCGGCCGCGATCAGCCCATGGCAGAGCATGACCAGCGGGCGCGTATCGCCTTCGGTGCCGTAGGTGAGGGCCAGCAGTCGCATTGGAGCCTCCGCAGTGAATCACCAGTATGCCGACATCGCTGTGTTCATCCGCGCTCCTGCCGACGCACCGCGTGGGACAATCCCGCCTCATCTGCCCCCGCCGCACGGGGGGCGCGCAACAGGATCCAGCACCGCATGACCGCACTGCCATCCCTACCGTCCCTTGTCTGCCGCATGCCGGCCCCTGCATACCGGCGTGCGCCGTGAGCCGCGTCGTCGCACTGGACACCGAAACCACCGGTATCTCGCATCGCCTGGGCCATCGGGTGATTGAAATCGGGGCGGTGGAACTGGTCGATGGACAACTCAGCGGCCGCCAGTTCCACACCTACCTGCAGCCGCAGCGGAAGGTGGACTGGGGCGCGCTGCGCGTGCACGGCATCAGCGATGCCATGCTGGTGGGCAAGCCGCTGTTTGCGAGCAAGGCCGCCGAACTGCTGGAGTTCCTGCGTGGCAGCGAGATGGTCGCGCACAACGCCACCTTCGACGTCGGTTTCCTCGACAACGAGCTGCGCCTGGCGGGGCTGGCCGGTGGGCTGGCCCAGCACTGCCGCGTGACCTGCAGCCTGAAGCTGGCCCGCAGCCGTTGGCCGGGCATGCCCAACAAGCTCGACGATGTGCTGCAGCGCCTGCATATTCCCGGCACCCGCGGCCTGCATGGCGCACTGAAGGATGCCCACCTGCTGGCCCAGGTGGTACCGCACCTGCGCTGAGGGCAGGGCGCCGTCATCGTGTTCAGGCGTGGCCTGTGGGTAAGTTGCGCAAGGTCTTGATTGCGTGCATAATGCGCGGCTCGCTGTGTCCGGTTTCGTGCCGGGCGGCGCCCCCGGGAGCACGTCCCCGGCCGCCCAACGCCAGCGTAACCCTTTGATTCTCTTGACGTGTGGTGGGCAACCACCGAGGCCGCCGTCCCCCGGGCTACGGGGAGACACAACTTACTATCGAGGTGCGCCATGTCCCGCGTATGCCAGGTTTCCGGCAAGCGAGTGCAGACGGGTAACAACGTCTCGCACGCCAACAACAAGACCCGTCGTCGTTTCCTGCCGAATCTGCACGAGCGCCGCTTCTGGGTTGCCAGCGAGAACCGCTGGGTGAAGCTTCGTGTTTCCGCGCATGCACTGCGCACCATCGACAAGAACGGTATCGATTCCGTTCTGGCTGAGCTGCGTGCGCGCGGCGAAAAGGTCTGAGGAGTAGACGATCATGGCAGGCAAGCGCGATAAGGTCCGTATGATTTCGACCGCTGGTACCGGTCACTTCTACACGACCGACAAGAACAAGAAGAACACCCCGGGGAAGATGGAATTCTCCAAGTACGATCCGGTCGTGCGCAAGCACGTCCCGTACAAGGAAGGCAAGATCAAGTAATCCGCAAGGATTGCGGGTCGCTTCCGAAAAAACCCGCCCTCGTGGCGGGTTTTTTTGTGCCCCCCGCCCCCGGTAGGTGTCGACCTTGGTCGACACGTTCCGACCCCGTGGGTGCCGACCGTTGGTCGGCACGCTGTCCCCAGCGCTGCTCGACTCTGYACACCCCGCTGGGCAGAATGGCCCCACACCTCCCAACGGGCGACGCGATGCTGTTCGAGTGGCTGCTGGGCTCGTACCTGCTGTTGATCGACTGGCTGATCCGGCTGGTGGCGCTGTGCTGGATCCCCACCCGCACTACGCCGGGCGCGGCGCGCAGCTGGCTGCTGCTGGTCGGCTTCGTGCCGCTGCTGGGCCTGCCGCTCTATCTGCTGTTCGGGCATCCGTGGCTGTCGCGCGAGCGCATCCGCCGGCAGGCCGAGGCCTCGCAGGTCATCCGTGAAGAACAGGCGCTGCAGCGCCGCCTGCGCTGGACGCCCAAGCCCGATTCGGCCAGCGCCGAAGTGGTGCCGCTGGTGCAGCGCCAGGGCGATTTCATGCCGGTGCACGGCAACGCGATCGACCTGCTGACCGACTATGACGAATCACTGCACACCCTGATCGCCGACATCGACCAGGCCCAGGACCGGGTGCACCTGCTGTACTACCTGATGTTCGATGACACGGTGGGCGAGGCCATCGTCGAAGCCCTGCAGCGTGCCGCAGCGCGCGGGGTGCAGTGCCGCGTGCTGCTGGATGCGGTCGGCGCCAAGCGGGGCCTGCGCGCATACAGCAAGCGGCTGCGGTCACGTGACATCGAAGTGCGCGCGATGCTGCCCGGCGGCCTGCGTTGGCGCCGCAGCGGACGCATGGACCTGCGCAACCATCGCAAGATCGCGGTGATCGACAACGAAGTGGGCTATGTCGGTTCGCAGAACCTGGCGCGCCCTGAATTCGTTGCCGGCCACCCCAACCGCGAGCTGGTGGCGCGCGTGCGCGGGCCTGCGGTGGCGCACCTTGAAGCGGTGTTCGCCAGCGACTGGTACATCGAAACCGGGCAGCGCCTGGAGGTCATCGCCGACGTGCCGGTGTGCAGCGAGGACATCGCCACCCAGCTGCTGCCCAGTGGCCCGGCCTACCCGTACAGCAACGCGCGCGATGCGGTGGCCGCGCTGATCCATCTTGCCCGGCGCCGGCTGGTGATGGTCACGCCCTACTTCGTGCCCGACGAAGCAACGCTGAGTGCACTGCGCATCGCCGCGCTGTCCGGCGTGCAGGTGCAGCTGATCCTGTCGGCCAGCAACAACCAGCGGCTGACCTCGTGGGCGCAGGAGGCCTACTACGATGAGCTGCTGCGCTGCGGGGTGCAGATCGCGCTGTATGAGCCGCAGTTCCTGCATGCCAAGCACATGAGCGTGGACGAGGACATTGCCGTGCTCGGGTCGATCAACATGGATATCCGCTCGTTCGCGCTGAATGCCGAAATCGGCCTGATCTGCTACGACCGACAACTGGTCACGCAGTTGTGCGCCATCGAGGACGACTACCTGCGCCAGTCGCGCCTGCTGGACCTGGAGCAGTGGCGCAAGCGTCCTGCGTGGCTGCGCAGCCGCGAGGGCATCGCGCGCCTGGCCGATGCCTTGATGTAGGCCAGCGCCAGCCGGGCAGGGCCGATGGCCTACAATCGGCGCATGACTGATTCACCGCGTAGTGGCGAACTGGACCTGGCGATCATCGGCGGTGGTGCGGCCGGGGTGCTGGTGGCGATCCAGGTGTTGCGCCAGGCCCGAGCGCCGCTGGCGCTGGCCATCTTCGAGCCGGCCTCGCAGCTGGCACAGGGCATTGCCTATGCCACGCCGTGGCCGGAGCACCTGCTGAACGTGCCGGCGGCGAAGATGAGCGCCTTTGCCGACCAGCCCGGCGACTTCCTCGATTTCCTGCAGGTCGCCAACGCGTACCCGGGCGAGGCGCGCGAAGTGCTGGGCGAACGCTATGTGTGTCGCCACTACTTCGCTGCCTACCTGCAGCAGCGCCTGCGCGAGGCCGAAGCGGCCAGTGCGGCGCGATTGCAGATCGTGGCCCAGCCGGTGTTGGCGTTGCATCCGGATGACCACGGTTACCAGCTGCAGCTGGGCGACGGCCAAACATTGCATGCAGGGCAGGTGGTGATCGCCACCGGCAACAGCATGCGGCCGTTGCCGGTGGACGGCGTCGACGCGCTATCTGCCGATGACGTGGTCGAAGCCTGGGATTACGACGGCGTACGCACGCTGGCCAGTGACCATGCCCTGGCCATCGTCGGCTCCGGGCTGAGCATGGCCGACACCGTGCTGGCGTTGGTGGCCGGCGGCCATAGCGGGCCGCTGCACGTGATCTCGCGCCACGGGCTGCTGCCATTGCCGCACGCCCACGGCGGTCTGCCGGCGTTCGACCCGCAGGAGCTGCTGACGATGAGCCTGCGCCAGCGCCTGCACGCGCTGCGCCAGCACGCGCGCAAGGCACAGGTCGACGGCATGCCCTGGCAGGGCGTGATGGATCGCATCCGCCCGCACGGCCAAGCGCTGTGGCAGAGCATGGACGCCGCCGACCAGCGCCGCTTCCTGCGCCACGTGGTGCGCTACTGGGACGTGCACCGCCATCGCATTGCTGAACCGGTGGCTGAGCAGTTGCAGGCGCTGCAGGCCAGCGGCCAGCTGCGCGTTCACCGCGCCCGCCTGCAGCGCGTGTGGCGCGACGGTGATGCCCTGCGGCTGTCGGGCCGCGAGGCGGGCGGCGGCAACCTGCAGTGGACGATCGCTGCGGTGGTCAATGCCACCGGTGTGGAGACCCGCGCCTCGGCACTGCGCAATCCCTTGCTGCAGCAACTGCAGGCCGATGGCCTGGCCCGCTCCGGGCCGCATGGGCTGGGCCTGGACAGCAGCGTGCCGGGCGACCGGCTGTGTGCAGCGGGTGGCCAGCCACAGGCGCGCCTGGGGGTACTCGGCAGCCTGCGCATCGGCAGCCTGTGGGAAAGCCTGGCGGTGCCTGAACTGCGTCAGCAGGCGCAGGCACTTGCCACGCAGGTGGTCGCAGGAGCTGCGACGTCGATGCCGTAAAATGGAGGCATGGATGTCTCCCACTTGCTTGATGGCCTGAACCCGGCCCAGCGCGAAGCCGTCTCCGCTCCCCTCGGTCACCACCTGGTGCTGGCCGGTGCCGGGTCGGGCAAGACGCGCGTACTCACCCACCGCATTGCCTGGCTGCATGAAGTCGAAGGCGTGCCGACCCACGGCATTTTCGCGGTGACCTTCACCAACAAGGCCGCCGGCGAGATGCGCCATCGCATCGACGCGCAGCTGCCGCATGGCAGCCGCGGCATGTGGATCGGCACCTTCCACGGCCTGGCCAACCGCCTGCTGCGCCTGCACTGGCAGGATGCCAAGCTGCCTGAAGGCTTCCAGGTGATGGATTCGGACGACCAGCTGCGCCTGGTCAAGCGCGTGGTGCAGGCGCTGGAGCTGGATGACGGCAAGTACCCGCCCAAGCAGATTGCCTGGTGGATCAACGCGCAGAAGGATGAGGGCCGCCGCCCGCAGCACATCCAGCCCGAGCCGAACGATGCGTGGCTGGAAACCATGCGCCAGGCCTACGCCGAGTACCAGGCGCGGTGTGACCGTGCCGGCCTGGTCGATTTCGCCGAGCTGCTGCTGCGCGCGCACGAACTGCTGCGCGACAATCCGCCGTTGCTGTCGCATTACCGCGCGCGGTTCCGCGAGATCCTGGTGGACGAATTCCAGGATACCAACGCCATCCAGTACGCCTTCGTACGGGTACTGGCCGGGCACGAGGGCCACGTGTTCGTGGTCGGTGATGACGACCAGGCCATCTACGGCTGGCGCGGTGCCAAGGTCGAGAACGTGCAGGGCTTCCTGCGCGATTTCCCGGGCGCGCAGACCATCCGCCTGGAGCAGAACTACCGTTCCACCGCCAACATCCTCAGTGCCGCCAACGCGGTGATCGCGCACAACCCGGACCGCATCGGCAAGCAGCTGTGGACCGACAGTGGTGACGGCGAGCCGATCGACCTGTACGCGGCGTACAACGAGATGGACGAGGCGCGCTACATCGTCGAGCGCGCACGGCAGTGGGTGCGCGACGGCGGCAGCTACACCGAAGTGGCCGTGCTCTACCGCAGCAACGCGCAGTCGCGCGCGCTGGAAGAAGCGCTGCTGAGCGAACAGGTGCCGTACCGCGTGTATGGCGGCATGCGCTTCTTCGAGCGCGCCGAAGTGAAGGATGCGCTGGCCTACCTGCGGCTGCTGTCCAACCGCAACGACGACGCTGCATTCGAGCGCGCAGTGAATACGCCCACGCGTGGCATCGGTGACCGCACGCTGGACGAAGTGCGCCGCGAAGCGCGCGCCCAGGGCATCTCGCTGTGGGAAGCCACCATGCTGGTGACCCAGGGCAGCGCACTGGCGGCACGAGCCCGCAATGCGCTGGCCGGCTTCCTGGTGCTGGTCAACGAACTGCAGGCGCAGACCCTGCAGATGACCCTGGCCGAGCGCGTGGACCATGTGCTGGTGCGCTCGCAGCTGCGCGAGCACTGGAGCAAGGAAAGCCGCAACGCGCTGGATTCGGAATCGCGCACCGACAACCTCGACGAACTGGTGTCGGTGGCCTCGCGCTTCGTGCGCCGTGCCGACGACATCGAGGAAGTAGGCGAGGACATGGACGAGCTGGTCGCGTTCCTGGCCTACGCGGCGCTGGAGGCCGGTGAGGGCCAGGCGCAGGCCGGCGAGGAAGGCGTGCAGCTGATGACGCTGCACTCGGCCAAGGGCCTGGAATTCCCGCTGGTGTTCCTGGCCGGCGTGGAAGAGGGGCTGTTCCCCAGTGCACGGTCGCTGGAGGAAAGCGGGCGGCTGGAGGAAGAGCGTCGGCTGGCCTACGTCGGCATCACCCGCGCGCGGCAGAAGCTGGTGCTCAGCTACGCCGAATCGCGGCGCATCCACGGCCAGGACAGCTACAGCCTTCCTTCGCGTTTCCTGCGCGAGATCCCGCGCGAGCTGCTGCACGAAGTGCGGCCGAAGGTGCAGGTCTCGCGGCCGGCGTCGATGGGCGCAAGCCGGGTGATGGGACACGCCGCCATCGAAACGCCGCCGATCAAGCTGGGTGCGCTGGTCAATCATCCCAAGTTCGGCGAAGGCATGGTGACCGACTACGAAGGCAACGGTGCCCACGCACGCGTGCAGATCGAGTTCGCCGACGCCGGCAGCAAGTGGCTGGTGATGGCGTATGCCAACCTGACGGTGATCTGATCACCGCCGGGGTCGGATCCCTCCCGTAGGAGGGCTCTGACCCCGACGCGATGGAAAGCAGCCGAGCACGGGCTCGGCTCTACAAAGGCGAGTGCTCATGACCCGCAACGTGCTCTTCCTCTGCAGCCAGAACCGCCTGCGCAGCCCGACGGCCGAGCAGGTGTTCGCCGATTGGCCGGGCGTCGAAACCGCCTCGGCCGGGCTGCTCGCCGACGCCGAGGAAGTGCTCAGCCCCGAGCTGCTGCAATGGACCGACCTGGTGTTCGTGATGGAGCGGGCGCACCGCAACCGGCTTTCCAGCCGCTACAAGGCATGGTTGAACGGCAAGCGGGTGATCTGCCTGGATATTCCCGATGACTACGAGTACATGGATCCGGTGCTGGTGGAACTGCTCAAGCGCAAAGTGATCACGTTCCTGCGCTGACCCGGGCGGCGATCAGTCCTGCGCCTGCGGTTGCGCGGCCGTGTCCTGTTCGGACATGGACTGCTGCAGGCTGCTGCTGAAGCTCTTCACCGCGCGTTCCAGGGCGATCTCCCAGTTCTCCCGCGAGGCGACCTGGAAGATGTTTGCGCCATGGCCGGTAGTCGTGAAGGTGCGCGTCTGGCCATCCTTGCGTGCCGTCACCTGTACCGCGATGTCTGCAAGCATCCGCTGGGTGTACGTCGCGGCGCGCCAAACATTCACCGGAGCACTTACCGAAAAATCGGTCAGCGTGGTTTCCAGGTGCGTGCACGATGCTTCGCAGTTGTCGGCAGTCCGATAACCCATGTTGCGCAGCGCTTGGATCATGATCTCGCGTGCCTTGTCCGGCGCTGTGGACGTTTCGAGCTCCACCAGCACGCCATTGCCGGCACGGATGACACCACCGATGTTCTTCGCACGCGCCGCCGATTGCACCTGCGGGAAGTACTGGGGGCGGTTGTCACGCACCGGGGCCACCACCACCACCGGGCCCTGCTCCGGGTTCACCCGGATGTCCGGCACGTTCACGCGCACCACTTCGGTGCGGATGCCACAGCCGGTGAGCAACAGCAGCAGTGCCAGCGTAATGATCGACTTCATGTATTCCCCCTGTTGGAATGGTGTCCTTGCGCCGCGCATTATCGCCTGCATATCGCCTGAAGGGACGAGGCGTCGACGCCGCAAAGCAGCCGGGCATGGCGCGGCTCTACAATAGCGGGCACACCTCCCAGGAACGCCCTCATGACCGAACCCACGCTGCATGTCACCGTGAAGTTGAACGCCAGGCTGCAGCCCGAGCATCGCCATGAGCTGTTCGAGGATCCGCTGGACGCGCTGTTGCAGGCGGCCGAGCTGGGCGGGATCACCGGAGGCGGTACTGCGATGTCCGACGAGGGCGAAGTCGAGTACGGCGATATCGAAGTGGCACTGGTCGATGCCGCGGGCGTGCCGAAGCTGGTCGACCTGCTGGAGCAGCTGGGGGCACCGAAGGGGTCGCAGGTGCAGGGCGCAGGCGAGGCCGACCGCAGCTTCGGCGTGACCGAAGGCCTGGGCATCTACCTGGATGGCCTGACCCTGCCTGACGAGGTGTACGAGCAGTGCGATTCGAACCACGTATTCGAACAGCTGTCCGAGCGCATCGATGGCCTGGGCGAGATCTGCAGCTGGTGGCAGGGCCCGAGCGAGACCGCGCTGTACATGTACGGCCAGTCGTTCGAGGCGATGCGTGAGGCGATCGCCGAGTTCGTCGGCAGCTACCCGCTGTGCCAGAACGCGCGCGTGGTGCAGATCGCCTGAAGCTGTGGTTTCGGGTGGAGCGGGCCGGCTGCTCCAGGTGCCGGAATAGCGGCGGCTGCCGGCCAGCGGCCGGCACTACCGGAGCGGGGTCAGCGTGCTGGCTGGGCGGCCGCAGCCTGCTGAGCGTTGTCGGCCTTGGCCAGTGATTTGCCGAACTGGTAGCCACCCACGAGCAGGACGACGGCAGCGACACAGGCCAGCACGATGATCAGGCCGGTTCTGGAAGTCGAGCGGGGGCGGTCCTGCATGGGAAATCTCCGTTCAGGTAGGGGGTCGCAGCCGGAGCATGCGCCGTGACCGGTGCACGCGCAAGCCGGGCCGTCGCGCTACCGGGCCGGCCCCCGCACCTGCTCCCAGTCCAGCCCGAACTTCGCCAGGTACTTGCGCAGGCGGTCGGCATCGTTGGTGCTGGCGCGCTGGGTGCGCGAGACCGCAAACAGCTCGCGCCCGGCGGCGGACAGCGACTTCGAGCGTGCACAGACCCGCACCACTTCTTCCAGCTGCACGCGGTCGAAACGGTCCAGCGCGTCCACGGCCTCGCCCAGCAGCGCATCCAGCGGAGACGGCGCATCGCCGCCGCGCCACTGTGCCCGCAGGCGCGCGATCTCGTCCTCCACGCCCTCGATCTGGATGCGCCCGGCGCTGGCCAACGTGGCCAGGCGCATGATCGACGCGCCCAGGTCGCGGAAGTTGCCACGCCACGCCGCTTCCGGGCTGGTGGCGAATGCGAGATAGCGCGTGCGCGCCTCGGTGTTGAAGCGCACCCGCGCATGCTGGTCCAGCGACCAGCGCTCCAGCTCGAACTCGATGTTCGGCTCGATGTCTTCCATGCGCTGCGCCAGCCCGGGCAGGTGGTACGTCCACAGGTTGAGGCGCGCCAGCAGGTCTTCGCGGAAGCGGCCTTCCAGCACCGACTGCTGCAGATCGCGGTTGGTGCCGGCGATCAGCTGGAAATCGCTCTCCACTTCGCGGTCACTGCCGACCGGCAGGAAGCGCTTCTCTTCCAGCGCCCGCAGCAGCATCGCCTGTTCGTCCTGGCCGAGTTCGCCGATCTCGTCCAGGAACAGCAGCCCTTGGTGCGCTGAGCGCAGCAGGCCGGCACGGTCGCTGGAAGCGCCGGTATAGGCGCCTTTGGTGTGACCGAACAGGGTGCTCATCGCACCGTCGCCGCGCAGCGTGGCGCAGTTCACTTCGACGAAGCGACCGGGCAGCTGGTGCTTGAGCTTCTTCAGCTCGAACACGCGCTTGGCCAACTGGCTCTTGCCGGCGCCGGTTGGTCCCATCAGCAGCATCGGCGCACGTGAGCGGGTGGCCACCGTCTCGATCTGCTCGATCATCCGGTTGAAGGCGGCGTTGCGGGTGGCGATGCCGCCCTTCAGCAGGTCGCGATCCAGCAGCTGCTGCTGGGCGAAGCGCTGGGCGATGTGGTCGTAGCGCGACAGGTCCAGGTCGATGATCGCGTACGTGCCGGCGGCACCGTCCTGCTTGCGCGGTGGCGAGGTCTGCAGCAGTCGTCCGGGGAAATGACGGCTCTCGGTCAACAGGAACCAGCAGATCTGCGCCACGTGCGTGCCGGTGGTGATGTGGACGTAGTAGTCCTCCTCCTCCGGCTGGAACGGGTAGCGCGCGAGAAAGTCGTGCAGGGAGGCGTAGACCCCCTCGAATTCCCATGGATCGGCCAGGTAGGTGTCGTGACGCTGCACGCTGATGCCCGGCGCGGCCTGCGCCAGGTCCTCGCAGACCACGCGCGCCAGCTTGCTGTAGCGGCGCTCATCCAGCAGCAGCTCGATGCGGTCGGGCAGGAAATCCTCATGCATGCCCAGCGAAACGGTCGGGCGCCACTTCTGCCAGCGGCCCGGACCCTCGCCTGCGTCGAGCTGGGTGCCCAGCATGCCGAATACCACCTGCCGACGCGCCATATCCATTCCTATAAAAGATGCGCGGGAAATATATATCTTTTCGCCGGTGTCCGCTGGGCAGGATGGCCTTCTTCTATTGAAATCACTTCAAAATCAATAGCATGCGATGGTTTCGCAAAAGTTGGCACGGCCATTGCTCTATATCCGGCAAGACACGACGCGGGCTGTTCCCGCCGAGGACATCAGCATGGCCAACCTTTCACTCTTCTCCTGGATGCGCACGCCGCAGCCGCCGCAGGCAGACACCGTCAATGAAGCCGGTGGCCTGGCCTACCGCCGCGACCCGCGTGCCGCGCTGGCGCTGTATGCGGCCACCGGGTGCCTGAACAACACCTTCTACAGCGACGCCGAGGCACAGCTGCAGCAGGTGCTGGCGCTGACCGCGCAGGTCGAGCCGCGCTTCATCGCCCGTACCGCCCTGTACGCCCGCCAGGTCGCACACATGAAGGACATGCCGGCGCTGCTGCTGGCGGTGCTGAGCCTGCGCGACCCGGAGGCGTTCGCCCTGGTTTTCCCGCGGGTGATCGACAACGGCCGCCAGCTGCGCACCTTCGTGCAGATCATGCGCAGCGGCCAGGTGGGGCGCCGCTCGCTGGGCTCGCTGCCCAAGCGCAGGGTGCGTGAGTGGATCCAGCAGGCGTCGGCGGAAACGCTGGTGCGTGCGGCGATCGGCCAGCAGCCGTCGCTGGCCGATGTGATCCGCATGGTGCACCCGAAGCCGGCCAACGCCGAGCGCAAGGCGCTGTATGCATGGATCATCGGTCGTCCCTACGACGAGGCGCAGCTGCCGGCAGTGGTGCGGGCGTACGAGGCGTTCAAGCGTGACCCGCGCGGACTGCCGCCGGACCTGCCGTTCCAGTACTACAGCACGCTGCCGCTGGACGCGGCGCAGTGGTCGGCACTGGCCCGCAATGCATCGTGGCAGTCGATGCGGATGAACCTCAACACGTTCGCCCGCCATGGCGTGTTCGACGATCCGGCGATGGTGCAGGTGATCGCAGAGCGCCTGCGTGATCCGCAGCAGGTGCGTCGTGCCCGCGTACTGCCCTACCAGCTGCTGATGGCCTTCCACGCCGGCGGTGGCTTGCCGACGCCGATCCTGGAAGCGTTGCAGGACGCGATGGAGATCGCCACGGCGTCGGCCCCGGCATTGCCCGGGCGGGTGGTGGTGGCGGTGGACGTGTCCGGTTCCATGCAGTCGCCGGTAACCGGCTACCGCAAGGGCTCCAGCACGGCGGCGCGCTGCGTGGACGTGGCGGCGCTGGTTGCAGCCTGCGTGCTGCGCGGCCAGCCGCAGGCCAAGGTGTTGCCGTTCGATACCGAGGTGCGCCACGTGCGCCTGAACCCGCGCGACAGCGTGATGACGTTGGCCCGCCAGCTGGCCATCAACGGCGGTGGTACGTCGGTCAGCGCGCCGCTGCACTACCTCAACCTGCGGCGCGAGCCGGTGGACCTGGTGGTGCTGGTGTCGGACAACGAGAGTTGGCGTGACACCCGCCAGGGCGGCCAGACGGCCACGATGCTGCAGTGGGATGCGTTGAAGCGTCGCTGCCCACAGGCGCGGCTGGTGTGCATCGACCTGCAGCCGGTGGCCAGCAGCCAGACCGTGCAGCGCGGTGACGTGCTGCACATCGGTGGCTTCAGCGATGCGGTGTTCGACCTGATGGCGCAGTACGCCGCTGCGGCCGAGGACGGCAGCAGCTGGGTCGAGCGCATCCAGGACATGGCGTTGTAAGGCGGCAGGGAGGCCGCACGGACCGCCCGGCTGGCAATGGGGCCAGCCGGGCAGGGCCAGGAATTCGTTTTCGCGGTGAATGCTGGTGGAACTACATTGGTTGTCCCTTCGGGGTCGGGTTCGAGTCCCGCGTTTCCTGCCTGTCGTGAGGAAGCAGACGTTCCACCTCCCTTGTCACCGCACCTTTTCAAACGGCACCGGCAACGGTGCCACCGCTTCAATGCCGGCAGCGCGAATGCCGGAGGAACTACAGCCCCTTAAGCTCCAGGTCGCGGGTTCGACTCCCGCCTGCCACGGCAACGCGGCAGTAGCTCAGTGGTAGAGCAGGATGTTCCTCCAGATTCTTGTCGTGCTGCCGGCACCTTCGCTTTCGTTGCGCGGGGAATGCAGGTGGAACTACATCGGAAGCCCTTCGGGGTCGGGTTCAAGTCCCGGCCGTCCTCCGCGGCAACGCGGGTGACGGAATGTTCCACCCCCTTTGTCACCGCACCCTCTTTGTTTTTGCTTTGGATGAAAGGAAACATCACCATGACCACCCTCAATTACGACGTGATCCAGCAGCCGGGCGCTGCACCGATCAAGCTGTGGACCCGCGGCGTGCCGCTGGAAGACCAGGCGCGCGAGCAGCTGCAGAACATCGCCAAGCTGCCCTTCATCCACAAGTGGATCTCGGTGATGCCCGACGTGCACCTGGGCAAGGGCGCGACCGTGGGTTCGGTGGTGCCGACCATCGGCGCGATCATTCCTGCAGCGGTGGGCGTGGACATCGGCTGCGGCATGATCGCGGTGCGCACCACGCTGGTTGCCAGCGACCTGCCGGACAACCTGTCGGCGGTGCGCACCGCGATCGAGCGGGCGGTGCCGCACGGCCGCAGCGTCACCCGCGGGGGCCGTGACAAGGGCAGCTGGGACACGCCGCCCGAACTGGCGGTGGAAGGCTGGGCGCAGCTGGTGGATGACTTCGCACTGATCTGCGAGCGTCACCCGCGCCTGAAGAACACCAACAACCTCAAGCACCTGGGAACGCTGGGTACCGGCAACCACTTCGTCGAGGTCTGCCTGGACCAGGAGCAGCGCGTGTGGTTCATGCTGCACTCCGGTTCGCGTGGCGTAGGCAATGCCATCGGCACCTACTTCATCGAGCTGGCCAAGCAGGAAATGCGCCGCTGGATGATCAACCTGCCCGACCAGGACCTGGCCTACCTGCCCGAGGGCAGCCAGCACTACGGCGACTATGTGTTCGCGGTGGACTGGGCGCAGCGTTTCGCACGCATGAACCGCGAGGTGATGATGCGCAACGTGGTGGCCGCGGTGCGCACGGTGATCAGCAAGCCGTTCGAGGCCGAGGCCGAGGCGGTGAACTGCCACCACAACTACGTGAACCGCGAGACCCACTTCGGCAAGGAAGTGATGCTGACCCGCAAGGGCGCGGTGAGTGCGCGCAAGGGCGAACTGGGCATCATTCCGGGCAGCATGGGGGCCAAGAGCTTCATCGTGCGTGGCCTCGGCAACGAGGACAGCTTCCACAGCTGCAGCCACGGTGCCGGCCGCGTGATGAGCCGTACCCAGGCACGCAAGCTGATCACGGTGGATGACCACGCCAAGGCCACCGCGCACGTGGAGTGCCGCAAGGATGCGGAGGTGGTGGATGAATCGCCGGCGGCCTACAAGCCGATCGAGGCGGTGATGGAGGCCCAGCGCGATCTGGTCGAGATCGTGCACACGCTGCGCCAGGTGGTGTGCGTGAAGGGATGAGGCAACCCGTGCGCGGCGTACACTGCGCCGCGCACGGCAGCAAGGCCCGGCATCGAACAACGGGCACGGAGGAACAGACAGATGGACATGATTGAACTGGATGGCGGGCACGGAGGCGGACAGCTGCTGCGCTCGGCACTGACCCTGAGCCTGTGCACCGGCACCGGCTTCACGCTGCACAACATCCGCGCGATCCGGCGCAAGCCGGGGTTGATGCGCCAGCACCTGACCGCGGTGAACGCTGCGGCGCGGGTCGGCAACGCCTGTGTGCACGGTGCAGAACTTGGCGCTACCTCGCTGCGTTTCGAGCCGGGGCGGGTGAGCGCCGGCACCTACCACTTCGCGACCGGCAGCGCCGGCTCGGCCACGCTGGTGCTGCAGACCGTGCTGCCCGCGCTGTGGCGCGCGCAGGGGCCGTCGCAGCTGCGCCTGGAAGGCGGTACCCACAATCCGCTGGCACCCAGCGCGGATTTCATCGCGCAAAGCTATCTGCCGGCGCTGGGCCGGATGGGCGTGCAGGCGTCGATGCAGCTGCTGCAGCACGGCTTCCATCCAGCCGGTGGCGGCGTGATGGAGGTGCAGGTGCAGCCGTGCGCGGCGTTGCAGCCGCCGTCGTTGGAGGTGCGTGCACCGTTGCAGGCGATCGAGGCACAGGTGCTGATGTCCGGCCTCTCCAGCGGCATCGGCCTGCGCGAACTGCAGGTACTGGCCGAGACGCTGGGCGTGGACCCGCACCCGCGCAACGTGCAGTCGATACGGCCGGCGCTGGGACCGGGCAACGTCGCCCTGGTGCGCGTGCGTCATGGTGATCACGTGGAGGTGTTCAGCGGCCACGGCGAGCGCAGTGTCTCCGCCGAGCAGGTCGGGGCGCGCCTGGCCGGGCAGGTCAAGCAGTACCTGGACGGGACCGGTGCTGTTGGCGAGTACCTGTCCGACCAGTTGCTGCTGCCGATGGCGCTGGCGGGCGGCGGTGCGTTCACCACCCACGTGCTGAGCGATCACCTGGTCAGCAATGCGCGGTTGATCGAGAAGTTCCTGCCGGTGGAATTCGATTGGCAGCCGCACGACGGTGGCTGGCGGGTGACGGTGCAGGCCTGAGTGCCCGCCGGGCGTGGCCCGGCGCTACCGGAGCATTCCAGTTGCCTGTCGATCCTGGGCGCGTCGGCCGATCATGCCGCGCTGCGCAGGCATCGCTGCGCGCTGCCGGATTGATCCTGCGCAAGGCACGATCTCCACACAGGCTGTGTAATGGTGTCGTTCCCACTGGCTGGATCACCGCGGAGCCCCACCATGTACAAGCGCATCCTGATCGCCACCGATGGCTCGGAGCTGGCCGACAAGGGCCTGGCCAAGGGCCTGGAGCTGGCCAAGGACCTCAACGCCGAGGTCGACATCGTCACCGTCTCCGAGCCTTGGGCCGTCGGCATGTACGACGCCATGGGCTGGAGCGTGGGCTACATGAACAGCCCGGAGTACAAGGCCGACCGCGAGGAAGGCGCGCAGAAGGTGCTGCAGCCGGCCCTGGCCAAGGCGGCCGAGCAGGGCATCACCGCCAATCCGGTGCATGTGCTGGACCGCTACGCGGCCGACGGCATCATCGAGACGGCGGGCCAGCGCAACAGCGACCTGATCGTAATGACCTCGCACGGCCGCCGCGGCGTCACCCGCGTGCTGCTGGGCAGCCAGACCGCCGAGGTGCTGGCGCGCAGTACGCTGCCGGTGCTGGTCATCCGCTGATACGGAAGCGTTCCCGGGGAGGGGACCCGACGCCGGCCGCAGGATGCGCGCCGGCGTTGTTTTTTATCGGCGGCCCGAAGAGCATCCACGCATGGCGTGGATCTACTCCAGTTCACCGTCAAAGGTCCACGCCATGCGTGGATGGGGCCACCGCAATGCCCAGTAGATCCACGCCATGCGTGGATAGGGCCGTGCCGATCGCCTTGATGGGGTCAGAGCCCTTTCCCGTGGAAAGGGATCCGACCCCGGCCACATCACCAGCTGTACAGCTTCCAGTACACCGGCGACACGCCATCCTTGTCATTGTCGAAGCGGCCATCGCCGTTCTTGTCATACATGTAGAACGGGGCGCCGCGTGCCGGCGTCACCTTGACCATGCGCAACTGGCCGGACACCCGGTATTCCTCGATGGTGTCGCCGTTGTCCATCGTGCGCTTGGAAACATCGGCGCCCTTGACGTCCACCGGGGGAGCGCCCGCGCCGCCCATGCTGGCGCAGCCAGCAAGCAGGAGCAGGGAAGCCAGCATCAGGGTCTTCATCGGCGGGGCCTTTGCCTGGAAAGAGCCTTGATTATGCCCCAACGCCGCGTCGCTGCCGTGTCGCCGCGATGCAGGAACAGGCGCGTAGAATCGACACATGAGCAGATTAGTCCTGATCGACGGGTCCAGTTACCTGTACCGCGCGTTCCACGCGCTGCCGCCCCTGTCCAATGCACAGGGTGAGCCCACCGGCGCGCTGTTCGGCGTGGTCAACATGCTGCGCTCGACGCTGAAGGAGCGCCCGGCCTACGTCGCCTTCGTCGTCGATGCCCCCGGCAAGACCTTCCGCGATGACCTGTACGACCAATACAAGGCCAATCGCCCGCCGATGCCCGATGAACTGCGCAGCCAGGTCGAGCCGATGTGCCGCATCGTCGAAGCGCTGGGCATCAGCATCCTGCGCATCGACGGCGTGGAGGCCGACGATGTGATCGGCACCCTGGCCCTGCAGGGCGTGGCACAGGACCTGAAGGTCACCATCTCGACCGGCGACAAGGATTTCGCGCAGCTGGTCCGGCCGGGCATCGAACTGGTCAACACCATGACCGGCAGCCGCATGGATTCGGACGCGGCGGTGATGGACAAGTTCGGCGTGCGCGCCGACCAGATCGTCGACCTGCTGGCGCTGATGGGCGATACCGTGGACAACGTGCCGGGCGTGGAGAAGTGCGGGCCGAAGACGGCCGCCAAGTGGCTGGCCGAATACCAGCATCTGGACGGGGTGATGGCAGCGGCGCCGACCATGAAGGGCAAGATCGGCGAAAACCTGCGCGCCGCGCTGGAGCGCCTGCCGCTGAACAAGGAGCTGGTGACCATCCGCACCGACGTCGCGCTGGACGCCAGCCCGACCACGCTGGCCCTGCGCGATCCGGATGTGCCCACCCTGGGCGAGCTGTACCTGCGTTACGGCTTCACCCAGGCATTGAAGGAGCTGGGCGGGCCGGTACCGGCGCCTGCAGTGGCCAACGACGCGACGCCGAGCCTGCGTGGCACCGCAGCCGGCTTTGCCCGTGGCAGCGCCGAAGCGCCGCCCGTCGGCGAGCTCGATCCGGCGCTGTCGGCGCCCGGCGAGTACGAGACCGTGCTGACCACCGAGCAGCTGCAGGCCTGGGTTGCGCGCGTGCAGCAGGCTGACCTGATCAGCTTCGACACCGAGACCGACGCACTGGATGCGATGCGTGCGCGCCTGGTCGGCATCAGCCTGGCGGTGGAGCCGGGCAAGGCCGCCTACATCCCGGTCGGCCACGATTATCCCGGCGCGCCGGCACAGTTGCCGCTGGCACAGGTGCTCGATGCGCTGCGGCCGGTGCTGCAGGACCCGGCGAAGAAGAAGCTGGGCCAGCATGGCAAGTACGACCTGCACGTGCTGCGCCGCCATGGCGTGGACGTGCAGGGCTACCACGACGACACCATGCTTGAGAGCTTCGTGCTCAATTCCACCGCCACCCGCCACGACATGGATTCGCTGGCCCTGCGTTACCTAGGCTACAACACCATCAAGTTCGAGGACGTGGCAGGCAAGGGCGCCAAGCAGATTTCGTTCTCGCAGGTGGGCATCGACGAGGCCGGCCGCTACGCCGCCGAAGACGCCGACATCACCCTGCGCCTGCACCACGCGCTGCAGCCGCAGCTGCTGGCCGAACCGACCCTGGACAGCGTGTACCGCAGCATCGAGATGCCGCTGGTGCCGGTGCTGGCCAGCATCGAAGCCAATGGCGTGCGGATCGACACCGACGAACTGCGCCGGCAGAGCCAGGACCTGTCCTCGCGCATGCTGGCCGCGCAGCAGAAGGCCACCGAACTGGCCGGGCGCAGCTTCAACCTGGATTCGCCCAAGCAGCTGCAGGCGGTGCTGTTCGACGAACTGAAGCTGCCGGCGGTGGTGAAGACCCCCAAGGGCCAGCCCAGCACCAATGAAGAGGCGCTGGAGGCGATTGCCGAGCAGCACGAGCTGCCCCGGGTGATCCTTGAGTACCGTGGCCTGGCCAAACTGCGCAGCACCTATACCGACAAGCTGCCGGAGATGGTCAACTCCGAAACCGGCCGGGTGCACACCAGCTACCACCAGTCCGGCGCCGCCACCGGCCGCCTGTCCTCGTCCGATCCGAACCTGCAGAACATCCCGATCCGCACCGAGGATGGCCGCCGCATCCGCCGTGCGTTCATCGCCCCGGAAGGCTTCCAGCTGCTGGCGGCCGACTATTCGCAGATCGAGCTGCGGATCATGGCGCATCTGTCCGGAGACCCGGGCCTGGTGCGGGCCTTCGAGCAGGGCGCCGACGTGCATCGCGCCACCGCCGCCGAGGTGTTCGGCCGCACCCTGGAAGAAGTGACCAGCAACGAGCGTCGCGCGGCCAAGGCGATCAACTTCGGCCTGATGTACGGCATGAGTGCGTTCGGACTGGCCCGCAACCTCGGCATCGACCGTGGCCAGGCGCAGGACTACGTGGCGCTGTACTTCAGCCGCTATCCGGGCGTGCGTGACTTCATGGAGCGCATGCGCGAGCAGGCCCGCGAGCAGGGCTACGTGGAGACCCTGTTCGGTCGCCGGCTGTACCTGAACGACATTCATGCACGTAACCAGGGCCTGCGTGCTGGCGCTGAACGTGCGGCGATCAATGCACCGATGCAGGGCACCGCCGCCGACATCATCAAGCGCGCCATGGTCGATGTGGACAAATGGCTGCGTGACAGCGGCGCACCGGCGCGGATGATCCTGCAGGTGCACGATGAACTGGTGTTCGAAGCCGAGGCCGGTTTCATCGAAGAACTGCGTAGCAATGTCGTGCAGCGCATGTCGCAAGCGGCACAATTGCGGGTGCCGTTGGTGGTCGATACCGGTACTGGCAGCAATTGGGATGAGGCGCACTGAGTCGCATTCAGGCCGAAAACGCCGTGAATTCGTTCATTTGCATGATATTTCTGACTCAAACATGAATGTTTCCCTGATGGGTGTTTATTAAATTGGGCCCCTTCACGAACCGTTAGTGTTCGGAGTGCTTCTATAACTCCCGACAGGCGCAATGCCTGTCGTGGATCTCTCCCATCCCCTGGAGCAGATCTCGGAACGGGGGCTCCTCCCCAAGCGCCCGTTCCCCGGCCCCGTTGACCTCCCCCTGGTCAGCGGGGCTTTTTATTTGTGCGCTGCTGCGCCACGCTGGGCCACCGCCCAGCAGGGAAACCCGCGATGCCCGATCTGTTCGACTTGGCGATGCCGTGGTGGGAATTCATCCTGCGCGCGGTGGTGGTCTACGCAGTCGTGCTGGGCATGGTCCGGCTCAGCGGCAAGCGCGCGCTGGGACAGGTCACCCCGTTCGACGTGCTGCTGATCGTGCTGCTGGGCAATGCGGTGCAGAACGCATTGCTGGGCACCGATACCTCGCTGGCCGGCGGCCTGCTGCTGGCCGCCACGCTGATCCTGCTGAACTATGGCGTAGGCTGGATCACCGCCCGCAGCCGCCGCATGGAACGGCTGATCGAGGGCGAACCGGTGGTGATCGCGCGCAACGGCAAGCTCTTCGACAGTGTGCTGCGGCGCGAGCTGGTCAGCCGCGCCGATTTCGATGTCGCCATGCGCCAGCAGAGCTGCATCGGCGTGGAAGAAGTGGAACTGGCACTGCTGGAAACCAACGGCCACATCACCATCATTCCCAAGCGCAAGGACGATTGAGCGGGTGCGGTCGATATCGAGCTGGCCCGACCGCCTGTCGCCTCGGCCCGGTCCCGGTAGTGGTCGAGCTTGCTCGACCGCTGTGGGCGCCACGCATCACACCCAGTCGCGCGGCACCAGGTAATCGGCCAGGCGCGCCTCGGCGCTGCCTTCGTCGGGGCTGAAGCCGTACTCCCAACGCACCCGCGGCGGCAGGCTCATCAGGATGCTCTCGCTGCGCCCGCCACTCTGCAGGCCGAACAGCGTGCCACGGTCGTAGACCAGGTTGAACTCGACGTAGCGGCCGCGGCGGTACAGCTGGAACTCGCGCTCGCGTTCGCCGTAGGGCGTGTCCTTGCGCTGCTGCACGATCGGCAGGTAGGCATCGAGGAAGCCATCGCCGACCGCGCGCAGGTAGGCGAAATCGCGTTCGAAATCGCCGTGCAGATCATCGAAGAACAGACCACCCACACCGCGCGTCTCATTGCGGTGGCGCAGGAAGAAATACTCATCGCACCAGCGCTTGTGCGCGGCGTAGCGTTCGTCGCCGAACGGTGCACACAGATCGCGCGCCACCCGATGCCAGTGCTGCATGTCCTCGTCGAACGGGTAGAACGGGGTCAGGTCGAAGCCACCGCCGAACCAGCTGGCCACCACCTCGCCGTCGCGCTGGGCCTGGAAGAAGCGCACGTTGGCGTGGGTGGTCGGCACGTAGGGGTTGAGTGGGTGGAACACCAGCGACACACCGGTGGCGCGCCACGAGGCACCGGCCAGTTCCGGCCGGTTGGCCGAGGCCGACGGCGGCAGGCGGCTGCCCGCCACATCGGAAAAGCCGATACCGGCCTGCTCGAACACCGCGCCATCGCGCAGCACGCGGGTGCGGCCACCGCCACCTTCGGCGCGCTGCCACACATCTTCCTGGAAGCGTGCCCGGCCATCTGCGGATTCGATCGCTGCACAGATGCGGTCCTGCAGGTCGGTGAGGTAGGCGCGCACGCGCTCGAATTCGTTCATGGCGCGTACTTTACCGCAGCGCCGTGCCTGCGCTGGCACGCGCCCCGCAGGTCGGCGACGAACCGTCACGCTGGTAGCGGGCGAAGCGGGCCCAACGGTCGTTGCCTACAAGATCGCCATTGGCCAGCTGCCAGAACACGTGGTCCTCGCCTTCCTCGTTCCGCACCCGGATGGCGCCCTCGCGCATGACCGCAGGCTGCCTGCCGGACGCATCGACCTGGACCTGGGCGTCGTCGCCGAACACCAGGGAGTGGCCCTGCGCCGCATAGCGGCCGCAGGGCAGCGTGGCCACGTCCACGATGACCAGGTCTGCGCTGCTCAGTGCGGCCAAGGGGGCGACGCTGCTGCAGGCCTGCGGGTCCCGACCGATGCTGCACGCCAGCTGCAGGGCATCGCGGGCCGGCAGCAGGCGCGCCGATGCCCACAGCGCCACGGCCGCGGCATGGCAGGAACTGGCACTGGGATGCTCGCGGCACAGCATGCTGACCTCGTCCAGCTGCGCTGCCGGTAGCGGCACGTCGCGCGGGATGCTTCGCGCCACCGAGAACGCCCAGGCCGCATCACGCACCCGGCCCACCGCTTCGGCCTGTCTGCATGCTTCTGCGTCGACGTCCGTGCTGCCACGCTGGCATGCCGCAGGTTCAGCAGGCTCCTCGCGATTGCTGGCCAGGGCGATGTCGAGCACCAGGGCATTGCGGGCGTCGCTGCGATAATCCTCGATCAAGCGATTGCAGCCGGCCGGCACGCCTTCACGGCACCACTGCCGCCAGCGCTCGGGTCCGGCCACTGCCATGTCATCCATGCAGCTGGCGATATCGGCGCGGCAGCTGCCCGCTGCGAACACCGGCGACGCCTGGCAGACCGCCGTGCTTTCCAGCGTGTAGTAACGCTCTTCGCCGGCCAGCGCGTGGCCCTCGTCGATGATCTGCAGGGCCTCGATGCCGCCGGTGGCCAGGTTGGCCAGCATCAGCACGTCCTGCAGCTGCTCCAGGTTGTAGGGCTCCGGGGCTGCGCCGGGGATGAGGCGGGAGCCCTGAACTGGGCTTTCCACCGTCAGCCGGGCGCCGCTGTCGGCGTCCTTGAAGGTACCGCACAGCAGTGGTTGCGCGGATGCTGCCGGGCCGAGCGACAACAGCAGCGCGGCGATCCACCCGCGTGACAGGTGGCCGCGGTGGGCAGTGGAGGGGGGCATGCAGGAACTCCTTGCAGAAACGGTACGTGGAACGATGGTCATCATCGGTGGGCAGATGGTGCGGTATCACGGGTGGGCGCAGCCTTGCAGCGCACAGCACCCGGCTGCCGCTGGTAACGCTGGTAGCCGGTCCAGGCATCCATGCCCAGCAGGTCGCCATTGGCCAGCAGGCGCAGCACATGATCGCTGCCGTGGTCATTGCGCAGATGGATGGCACCGTCCAGCAGTCGCACCTGCGAGCGCTGGCTACCGATCGTCGCGTGGCCATCGTCGCCGAACGCAACCGCATCGATCGTGCCGCCGTCGGCCCGGTACAGGCCACAGGGCGGCTCGGTCGCATCGACCAGGCGCAGCGCGGCACCGAGTGCCTGCAGGGGCTCGACCCGTTCGCATGCGCTGTCGCGACCGCTGTCGCAGACCACCTGCAACGCCTGCACGGCCGCCCGCGGATCGCGCGCATTCAACTGCTGCTCGGCCACTTCGGTGCAGAAGCGGCCAGCGCGCTGCTGCAGGCACAGCTGCTGCAACTGGTCGCGCTGCGCCGCCGGCAGTTCCACCCACGCTGGATCGATGCCACGGGCGAACGCTTGGCCGCTGGCCTGTGCCACCGCGGCGGCCAACGCGTCACGACGGGCATCACGGCAGGTCAGCACCTCCTCGCGCTCCGCATCGGTGGTGCAGGGCGCCGGTGCGGCGGTAGCCAGCGCTACGCCCTTGGCAGACGCGGCGGCGAGGAGCGCATCGTCCACGTAGCGCAGCAACAGGCCGCTGCAGGCCGCGCCCACGCCCTGTTGGCAGGCGGTCAGCAGCTGCGGCGGCGTCGCCGCGTGCAGGCGAGCCATGCAGCGGTTCGCATCGGCCAGGCAGCTGCCGGCGGCGTTCACGGCCACCGGCTGGCAGACCGCCGGTGCACGCAGCTGGTAGTCCTGCAGCGTGTCGTTGATGCGTCTGCCATCAGCACTGGCAGTGAGCGCTGTTGTCACGCCGTCATCCAGGTTGACCAGCACCAGGCCGTTGCCATCGCGTTCGATCTGCAGCGATTCGAGATCAAAGCCCGTCGTCAGGCGACGGCCCCGGTTGTGTGAGTCGATCACCAGCGCGGCATCATTCTGCGCATTGACGTACCGGCCACATCGCAGCGGCGCGGGCGCGGGCGTGGAAGCGGAGGCTGCGGCCGGCGCCGGCGGGGTGGCCAGCAGCAGCGCAGTGACGACCAGAAACATTCGGAGCAGGGCAGGCATGCGACATCCTTGTCGAAGGCGGAACGCGGGAGGGGAGTCAGCGGAAGCGGCAGCGGATGTCCGGTCGCAGCAGGCGCCAACCCAGCCAGCCCTGCAGCCCCGCAAACAGCACCGAGGTGCCGACCAGTGTCAAGGTGAACAGCACACGCTGCACCTGCAGCTCATGCTGCGCCGTGGGGTCGCTGGCAAGCAGCGCGATCAACACCAGCAGCAGGCGATCCATCCACCAGGCGATCACGAAGTTGGCCAGCGCGCTCAGGCCCAGCATCCACATATAGGCCCACAGACCCCAGCGTCGCTCGCGCCACAGGCCCCAGCTGGCCAGGGTCGAGAACAGGCAGAGCAGGGCAACCAGCAGCGAGGTGGCCGCCGGGTGTTTCAGCATCCACCACAGGCTGCCGTCGAGCTGCTGTTCCCATGCCAGTGTCACCAGCGTGGTCCAGAACCCGGTACGGGCCAGTACCGCGGCCATCAGCGCCTGCGCGAGGAAATAGAGGGTGACCAGCAGGCTCAGCCAGAACGAGCCCTGCGCCACTGCGCCGACCCAGTTGCTGGGTGGCGGTGGGGCAGGTGCTGGAATCGAGGGAATCGAAGCTGACATCCGTTGTCCGGGTGAGCGATGCCCGCCGGGTCAGCGGGCCGTCGCCAGGGCAGCGACCGCCGGCAGGATATGGTGTTCACTCAAGGGTGCCAAGGGCTGGCCATGCGGCGGCTGCAGCGGCACCCAGGCCAGTTCGGCGATCTCCGCACGCGCGCACGGCTCACCTTCGATCCACACCCGCCAGGCCTGCGCCTGCACGCGATGGCCTGGCTCGTTCACTGCCCAGTCCTCGAAACTCCCGAGTGCGATGGCCGAAGCGGTGTGCAGCCGTACGCCCAGTTCCTCGTCCAGTTCGCGTGCCAGTGCCTGCAGGGGTGCTTCGCCCGGGTCGGGCTTGCCGCCTGGCTGGATGAAGCGGTTGGCACCGTGCTTGCGCACCACCAGTGCCCGGCCACGGTCATCGAGGATGACCGCGGCCACGATGTGGATCGTGGCCGCGGCAACACTCACTTCAGGTTCTGCTCGAACAGCTTGAGGATGCGCTTGTACTGGTCCAGCCAGGAATCGGCACGCACGTAGCCATGGCGCTCCAGCGGGTACGGCGCGATCGACCAGTTGTCCTTGTGCAGCTCGATCAGGCGCTGGGTCAGGTTCACCGAATCCTGGAAGAACACGTTGTCGTCCATCATGCCGTGGGCGATCAGCAGGTTGTCCTGCAGGTTCTGTGCGTACTCGATCGGCGAGGACACGCGGTACGCCTCCGGATCGATGTCCGGGGTGTTGAGGATGTTGCTGGTGTAGCCGTGGTTGTACTGGTGCCAGTCGACCACCGGACGCAGCGCGGCGCCGGCCTTGAACGTGCCCGGCGAGCGGAACAGGGCCATGAAGGTCATGAAGCCGCCGTAGGAGCCGCCGTAGATGCCGGCGTGGTCACGGTCACCCTGCTGGGTGTCGACCAGCCAGTCCAGGCCGTCCTTGTAGTCTTCCAGCTCCGGGTGGCCCATGTTGCGGTAGATCGCCGTGCGCCAGTCGCGGCCATAGCCTTCGCTGCCGCGGTAGTCCATGTCCAGCACGATGTAGCCCTTCTGCACCAGCAGGTTGTGGAACATCTGCTCGCGGAAGTAGGCCGGGTAGCGCTGGTGCACGTTCTGCAGGTAGCCGGCACCGTGCACGAACATCACGACCGGGTACTTCTTGCCGGGTTCCTTGTTTTCCGGCTCGTAGTACTTGGCCCAGACCACGCCGGCGCCATGCTTGGACGGCACCGCCACCAGCTTCGGCTGGATCCACTGGCGCGCCTTGTACTCGGCGGTACGGGTATCGGTCAGCACGCGCGCCTGGCCAGCGCCGGTACTCGGCACCACCGCCAGCTGCGCCGGCAGGTAGGCGCCGGAATAGCGCACCAGCAGCTGCTGGCCGTCCGGCGACAGCGAGAAATCTTCCACGCCATTGAGGCTGGTCAGCTCGCGCACCTGGCGGGCAGCGGTATCGACCGCGCAGACTTCGTAGTCATGCGGGGCCTGCTGGTTGCACAGGAAGTAGAAGCCCTTGCCGTCGGCCGACAGCACCGGCGCCGAGGTTTCCCACTTGCCGCTGGTCAGCGCCTGCGGCTTGCCGCCACCGGCCTGGGTGTACAGGTGCGAGAAGCCGGATTCCTCGGACAGCAGCCACAGCGTGCGGCCATCGGCCATCCAGCCGAAATCGTTGAAGCCCCAGTTGATCCAGGCGTTGTCGGTCAGCCGGTGGCGGTTCTGCACGCGGCCGTCGGCGGCAGCAACGCTGACGATCCAGCGGTCCTTGTTGTCGTTGGCGCGCAGCATCACCGCGGCCTGCTGGCCGTCAGCGCTCCAGCGGATGCCACCGCCCATGAAGTCGCTCATCACCTGCACGGTGCGGTCGCCCTTCAGTGCGTCCTTGCCGGCCTTGCGGCGCAGCTCGGCCAGCGGATCGGTGCCGATGCCCGGCAGGCTGGACAGCGACAGCTTCTCGGCCTTGCCGCTGCGTACATCCACGAACCACAGGGTGTGCGGCTCGAAGCCGTTGCGGCCGACGCGCTGGCGGGTGTCCTCGGTTTCCTCATAGCCCGACTCGGTCACGTACAGCGGCATCTTGCCGCCGCGGCCGTCATCGAAGTCCTTCGGCTTGGTGGTCACGATCAGGTGGCCCAGGTCCGGCGACAGCACGCTGTCGACGATCTCCACGTCGGCACCCAGGAACACCGGACCCGGTGCGCGGGTCGGGTCGGCCTGGCGCCAGCGCTGGTCCTGGTCCTTCAGCGCCTCGCGCTGTTCGCGGTCGCGGCGCAGGGTTTCCAGCGTGCGCAGCTGCTGGTCGCGCAGCACGTCGGCCTTCGGCGGCGTGCTGGGATCCTTTTCGGCTTTCAGGCTGGCCACCTGCTGCACGCCGCTGGCGGCGGTCCAGTGGAACCAGTTCTGGCCGACGCGCCAGATCACGCCATTGTCGGCGGCGAAGTTCACGCCGCTGGCGCGCTCGTTGCTGCGGGTCAGCTGGGTCAGTGCGCCGCTGCGCAGGTCGCGCACGAACACGTCGCCGTTGCGCACGAACGCGCTGCGCGTGCGGCTGCGGTCGTACACCGGATCGGCCACGTCCAGGCTGCCGCGCTGGTCATCGGCCACCTGCGCGGCCACGCCACCGGCGATCGGCTGGCGGAAGGTGTCGCGCACCGGGCTGCCGTTGCGCTTCAGCTGGTACTCCACCTGCTGGCTGTTCCACGACCACCAGGCCTTCTCCACCGGCGGACCGATCCAGTCCGGGTCGGCCATGGCCTGTTCGATGGTGATCGGTGTCGGCGCAGCCTGCGCGGCCGGAGCGGCCAGCACGGCAGACAGCAGGAGGGACAGGGGCAGCACTCGGGACATGGGCGGACAGCACCAGAAGAGGAAACCGGGCAAGCGTAGCAGCCGTCCCGGCCCCGGGCAGGGGCCACAGGTCATGGCAGCGGAATCGGCAAAGCGGTGCAACCGCTTGCCTTGGTCGCGCATCCAATCTCCTGAACCCGCATCATCTACCGGACAGGAGCACGACATGCAGGAACTCATCCCGATCACCCTCTTCATCTGCATCGCCTATGCGATCCATGCCATCGCCGATGCGCGTGCGCGCAGCAAGCTGGTGGCACCGCACGTGCCGGAGGAAGTCATCCGCTCGCTGGCGGTGCTGGAGGAGGAACGCCGCCGCCAGGGCGCCCTGCGCTGGGGCATCAGCCTGGTCTGCCTGGCGCTGGCCATGGCGCTGCTGGAGGCCATCGGTGCCCGCGACCTGACGTTCGGCGCAGCTGCCGCGCTGGTCGGCAGCGCAGGGCTGGGCCAGCTGCTGGCTTGGCACTTCACCCGCCCCGCCACGCGCAAGGGCTGAGCCGGCGCATGCTGCGGGCACAGGGGGAGTCCCACGCATGAGCCTGCTGGGGGAAGCGCTGGCTGCACTGCGGGGGCGGCGGCGCAATGTCCCCGTGGAGGAGCCCTCTGCGTGGTCGGACGACCGCGCCCTGGTGGGTGCGATCATCGACGGCTCGCAAGCGGCCTTCGCGCAGTTGGTGGAAACACATCAGCGCACCTGCGCGCATGTGATCGGGCGCATGGTCGGCGACCGCGACCAGGTGGCCGACCTGCTGCAGGAAACCTTCCTGGCCGTGTTCCGCCAGCTGCACCGGTTCCGTTTTGAATCTTCGTTGCGGACCTGGATTTCGCGCGTGGCCTACACCACCGCACTGCAGCACCTGCGGCGGCGGCGGCTGGAAGCGCAGTGGATGGTGGCGGTGGAGGTACCTGAAGAGCTGGGTATCGGCGATGAAGGGCCGGGCCCGGCCGAACTCAGCGAGGCGCTGCAGGCCGGCCGCCAACTGGGCGCGGCGCTGGAGCGGTTGAGTGCGCCGCAGCGCCTGATCGTCGGCCTGCACTACCTGGAGGATTTCGATCTGGCCGAGATCGAGCAGGTGACCGGGCTGGCCCGGGGTACCATCAAGAGCCACCTGCACCGTGCGCGCCAGGTCCTGAAACAGGAGCTGGTGAAGCACGCCACCGCCGGAGAACTGTTGTGAGCCGACCAACCGATTCCCGCGAACCCGACGAGCGTGCGCTCTCGCAGGCCTTGCATGAACAGGTAAGGCAGGACGAGGTGCCGGATGTGAGCGAAGCGCTGCAGAAGCGGATTGCGTCCGAGTCGCGCGACAGCAGCGTGGGCTATGCGGTGGTGCAGATCGTGTTGCTGGGCGCGTTGCTGGCGATGGGCGTCTGGTATTTCTGGCGGTGAACGCCCCGCCGGGCATGGCCCGGCGCTACCGCGTGAATCAGCACCCCGCCGGGCATGGCCCGGCGCTACCGCGTGAATCAGCACCTCGCCGGGCATGGCCCGGAGCCACCAATGATGAAATGACGTGTAGCGCCGGGCCATGCCCGGCGGCGTCCACGCACCCTGCGACAAAGTGAAGCAGCGCGTCACCCGGTCGCATCCCGGCTTAACGATATCCCCCTAAAGTGGTCTGGTATCCCACCGGCACCTGGCAGGAGGCGTCCCTTGGACGCGTTGTTGTTGTCGCGGATCCAGTTCGGATTCGTCATCAGTTTCCACGTACTGTTCCCGGCCTTCACCATCGGTACGGCCAGCTGGCTGGCCTTCATCGAATGGCGCTGGCTGCGCACGAAATTGCCCGTCTGGCGCGAGCTGTATTTCTTCTGGCAGAAGATCTTCGCAGTGTCCTTCGGCATGGGCGTGGTCAGCGGCATCGTCATGGCCTTCCAGTTCGGCACCAACTGGCCGCGGCTGAGCGAAGTGGCCGGTACGGTCATCGGACCGCTGCTGACCTACGAAGTGCTGACCGCGTTCTTCCTCGAAGCCAGCTTCCTCGGCGTGATGATGTTCGGCTGGGGCCGGGTGTCGCCGCGCCTGCATTTCCTGTCCACCTGCATGGTGGCGCTGGGCACGCTGTTCTCTACCTTCTGGATCCTCTCGTCCAACAGCTGGCTGCATACGCCGGCCGGCTACGAGATGGTCAACGGCATCGTGCATCCCGTCGACTGGTGGCAGGTGGTGTTCAATCCGTCCTTCCCGTACCGGCTGGCGCACATGGCGCTGGGTTCGTTCATCACCACCTGTTTCGTGATCGGTGGTGTGGGCGCGTGGTATCTGCGCAGGGGAACGCACGTGGAAGCGGGGCGGCGGATGTTGATCGCGGCGGTGGCGTTCGCGGCGCTGACCGTGCCGGTGCAGATCTTCGTCGGCGACATGCATGGCCTGAACACGCTCAAGCACCAGCCGATGAAGATCGCGGCGATGGAAGCGCACTGGCATGAGACCAAGGAGGGCGAGGGCGTGCCGCTGGTGGTGTTCGCGCTGCCCAACGAGAAGGAGGAGCGCAACGATTTCGAGGTGGCCATTCCCAAGCTCGGCAGCGTGATCCTCACCCACACCCTGGACGGTACGTTCGATCCGCTGACGTCGGTGCCGGCCAGCGAACGGCCGCCGGTGACGCCGGTGTTCTTCGCCTTCCGCATCATGGTCGGGCTGGGCACGCTGATGCTGGTGCTGGCCTGGGTCTCGGCCTTCCAGCTGTGGCGGAAGAAGCTGCTGGCCTCGCCGTGGCTGCTGCGTGGCTGGAACTGGATGCTGCCCAGCGGCTTCATCGCGCTGCTGTCGGGCTGGTTCGTCACCGAGATGGGGCGGCAGCCGTGGGTGGTCTATGGCGTGCTGCGTACCGCCGATGCCGTTGGCCCGCAGAGTGCATGGATGACCGCGCTGTCGCTGGGTGTCTATGTGATCGGCTATGCCTTCGTGTTCGGCTGGGGCATCTGGTACCTGGTGAAGATCCTGCGCCACGGCCCGCAGCCGTACGACGAAGGCCCGTCGCTGGACCATGGCAGCCACACCCCGGCGCGGCCGCTGTCGGCCGCCGACGAACCGCTGGAGGAGCGCTGACATGGACCTGATGACCTGGCTGCCGGTGGCATGGTTCGCGGTGATCGGCTTTGGCGTGCTGATGTACGTGGTGCTGGACGGCTTCGTGCTCGGCATCGGCATCCTCGCCCCGTTCGCCGAGGACGAGGAACAGCTGGACCTGATGATGAACACCGCCGCGCCGATCTGGGACGGCAACGAGACCTGGCTGGTGCTCGGCGGCGCTGGCCTGATGGCCGCCTTCCCGAAGGCCTATGCCGTACTGCTGTCGGCGCTGTACCTGCCGGTGCTGCTGCTGGTGGTGGCGCTGGTGTTCCGTGGCGTGGCCTTCGAGTTCCGTTTCAAGGCGCACCGTTCACGGCGGCTGTGGAGCGTGGCGTTCGGCCTCGGTTCGCTGCTGGCCACCTTTGCCCAGGGCGTGATCCTCGGCACGCTGGTGCAGGGCCTGCCGCTGGTCGATGGCGTGTACCAGGGCGGCGCGTTCGGCTGGTTCAGCCCGTTTGCGATGCTGACCGGTGCCGCGCTGGTAGCCGGCTACGCACTGCTGGGCAGCACCTGGCTGATCCTGAAGACCGAAGGCCGCGTGCAGGCGCTGGCCCGACAGATGACCCGCCCGCTGGTGGTGGCGGTGATCGCGGCAATGGGCCTGGTCAGCAGCTGGCTGCCGTTCCTGCAGTCGCGGCTGATGGACCGCTGGTTCAGCGACGGCAACTTCTGGTGGCTGTCGCCGGTGCCGCTGCTGACCTTGGCGGTGGCCATCGCGCTGTGGCGCAGCGCCACCCATCCGCGTCGCGACCTGCCGCCGTTCCTGCTCAGCCTGGCCTTGTTCGTGCTCGGCTTCGCTGGCCTGGTGCTGGGCATGTGGCCGTACCTGCTGCCGCCGTCGATGACGCTGTGGCAGGCCGCCGCGCCGGCCTCGTCGCTGGGCTTCACCCTGGTGGGGCTGGTGGTGCTGCTGCCGGTGATCCTGGGCTATACGGCATGGTCCTACCGGGTGTTCCGCGGCAAGGTACGCGCCGACGCCGGCTATCACTGAACCGGTTCGCTGGATCGGTCCATGCGGGGGGCGGTCGCTGACCGCTCCCCGTTGTGCTTTGTGAAACATGTCATCCCTGTGTCGGACGTGCTAGCGTGCGCTCCTTTCCGGCAGCCAGGGGGGCAGCCGGCGACGTCCTGGACGGATGCATGGCTGCAGGAATGGGGGGCAGCCGCGTGTCGCCGTAATGGCTCGAGACTCTCGTTCGCCCATCGAAACATCACCGGTAATGATCGAATTTTCCGTTGTCGACTGGGCCGCCTGGGCGCCTGGCCTGACCGAGCGTAGCCAATGGATGGGCTGGGCCGGAGCACCGTTCCTGCCGCAGGGCGAGGACACGCCGGCGCTGGCCGAGATTCCGGCCATGCAGCGCCGCCGGATCGAGCGCCTGGGCCGCATGGCGATCCAGGCCGCGTGCTGGTGCGAGGACGGGCAGGGCGCTGACAGCCAGGTACCGCTGGTGTTCGCCAGCCGCCATGGCGATGTCGCCCGATCGATGGACCTGCTGGGCTCGCTGGTGGCCGATCAGCCGCTGTCGCCCACCGGCTTCGGCCTGTCGGTGCACAACGCGATCGCCGCGCTGTACTCGATCGCCCGCGGTCACCGGGGCAACTACCTGGCGTTGTCCGCTGGCCAGTCGACGGTGGAAGCGGCGTGCCTGGAGGCCGTCGGCCTGCTTGGTGATGGTGCCAGTGAAGTGCGGATCGTGGTCTATGAGTCGCCGTTGCCCGACGTTTACGCCGAATTCGCCGACGAACCCGACCCGTTCTTCGCCTGGTGCTGGCGCCTGGCACCCGCCGGTAATGCCGGCGGCAGCGATCTTTCGCTGTCCTGGCAGGTCGCCGGCGACGCCGGGCCGACCGCGCCGGGCGTGCTGCCGCATGCGCTGGACCTGCACCGCTTCCTGCTGGCCGGGGATCCGCAGCTGCAGCACGTGACCCAAGGCCAACGCTGGTCCTGGCGCCGCCGTGGCTGAGGCGCTGCGCCGCCTTGATCATGCCTGGCGGGTGTTCGGCACCGGCCTCAGCTTCGCCGCGTTTGGCGTCGGCGGTCTGTTGCTGGGCGTGCTGGTGATGCCGGTGCTGCTGCTGATGCGCGACCCGGTGGCGCGTCGCCGCCGGGCCCGCCGGCTGGTCCAGCGCGCCTTCGCCAGCCATGTGTGGCTGATGTGCCGGCTGGGGGTGATGACCCTGCAGGTCGACGGGCGCGAACGCCTGCAGCGCGACGGCCTGCTGGTGCTGGCCAACCACCCGACCCTGATCGACGTGGTCTGCCTGATCGCCCTGCTGCCCAACGCCGACTGCGTTGTGAAGCGGGCGGTGGCCTGCAACCCGTTCATGCGCGGCCCGGTGCGTGCCGCCGGTTACATCTCCAATGACGACGGCGCTGGGCTGGTCGATGACTGCGCGGCGGCCGTGCACGCCGGCGGCACCCTGGTGATCTTCCCGGAAGGCACCCGCAGCGTGCCGGGGCAGCCGTTGCGGCTGCAGCGTGGCGCGGCCAACATCGCCGTGCGCGGGCGCCTGGACATCACCCCGGTGCGCATCACCTGCACCCCGCCGACGTTGACCAAGGGCCAGAAGTGGTATCGTGTACCCTCACGTCGTTTTCACGTTCAGCTGCAGATCGGCGAAGATATCCCGATCGCGCCGTTCCTGGCCGAAGATGACTCGCCAAGGGGGGATGCCCTGGCGGCCCGTCGCGTCACCGACCACCTCACTCGTTATTTCGACCTGTCTGGAGATCCGACCCGTGCAAGCACTTGAGCACGAGATCAAGGAATTGATCATTTCCTCGCTTTCACTGGAGGACATCACCCCGGAGGACATCGATCCGACCGCGCCTCTGTTCGTGGAAGGCCTCGGCCTGGACTCGATCGATGCACTGGAACTGGGCCTGGCGCTGCAGAAGAAGTACGGTGTCAGCCTCTCGGCCGACTCGGAAGAAACCCGTCGCCATTTCTCCAGCGTGCGCGCGCTCGGCGAGTTCGTCGCCGCCCGCCAGTCGTAAGGCGCCAGGAACTGCCATGACCAAGAATGAACTGTTCGAGCGCATCGTCCGCATCCTGACCGACAGCTTCGAGATCGAGCCGGCGCGGATCAGCCCGGAATCGCGCCTGTACGACGACCTGGACATCGACAGCATCGATGCCGTGGACCTGATCGTGCAGCTCAAGCCGCTGCTCGGCCGCAACCTGCAGCCTGAAGCGTTCAAGGCCGTGCGCACCGTGCAGGACATCGTTGATGTCGTGCATGGCCTGCTGCCCGGTCAGGCCGCTGCCTGACAGCAGCACGGACGCCGCGACCATGGCACGGGCACGCATGGTCGTGGTGGCAGCGATTTCGCTTGCCTATCCGGTGCTGGTCTACCTGGCGATGGGCCGCTTCGAGCCACGCTGGCTGTCGCTGCTGCTGTTCGCGCTGGCCCTGCTGCGCGCGCTGAGCACCCGCCAGCCCTTGTGGTGGGCCGCCGCCGCCGGCGCGGGCCTGCTGGCCGGGCTGGCCACCGTGCTCAACCAGGCCCTGCCGCTGAAGCTGTACCCGGCGCTGGTGAACGTGGTGATGTTGACGGTGTTCGCCACCAGCCTGCGCTTCGGTCCGCCGCTGGTGGAGCGCCTGGCGCGCCTGCAGGAGCCGGACCTGCCACCGTTCGCGGTGGTCTATACCCGCCGCGTCACCCAGGTGTGGTGCGGCTTTTTCGTTCTCAATGGTGGTCTCGCCCTGCTCACCGCGCTGTATGCGTCGGACCGGGTCTGGATGCTCTACAACGGATTGTTGGCGTACGTGATGATGGGATTGTTGTTCGGGGGCGAATGGCTGGTACGGCGTCGGGTCAAGGCAGCGCACGCGCATGGCTGACTGGATTGCCCTGGACCGGCTGCTGATCGCGGCGCAGCCCGGTCGTGACATCGGTATCTGCGATGGCACTGCCCTCGACCATGTCGCCTTCCGCCTGCGCGTACTGGCCTGGCATGACGCTTTCAGCGCTGCCGAAGGTCGTGACTGGGCGCTCTACTTCGATGACACCGTGGCCTTCGCTGCGGCGTTGTTCGGTGCCTGGCATGCCGGCAAGCGGGTGTTCCTGGCCGCCGACAACCTGCCCGCGACATTGCAGGCGCTGCAGCTGCAGGTGAGTGGCTTCGCAGGTGACCTGTCGGCGGATTACCAGCCGTTGCAGGCCACCAACAGCGCCGCCGCCGACGTGGTGCTGCTGCCGTTGGACGAGCGCGCCTGCGAACTGTGCGTGTTCACCTCCGGCAGCACCGGCCAACCCAGCGCGATCAGCAAGCGGCTGGACCAGCTGGCGCGCGAAGTCGATGCGCTGCAGGCCGCCTTCGGCGCCCAGCTCGACGGGGCCCAGGTGCATGGCACCGTGTCCCACCAGCATATCTACGGCCTGCTGTTCCGCGTGCTGTGGCCGCTGGCTGCCGGCCGTGCGATCCAGCCCCGGCGCTTCTTCCACGAAGACCTGGTGGGCGCGCTGGCCGGTACCGACACGGTGCTGGTGGCGACTCCGGCCCATCTCAAGCGCCTGCCCGAGCAGCTCGACTGGGCCAGCCTGCACGGCCGCCTGCGTGCGGTGTTCTCCTCCGGCGGCCCGCTGCCCGAGGACGCCGCGCGCCAGGTCCGCCAGTGGTTGGGCGTGGCGCCCACCGAGGTTTACGGCAGCAGTGAAACCGGTGGCATCGCCTGGCGCCGCTGGGACACCGATGCACCGCCGTGGCAGCCGTTGCCGGGCGTGCAGTGGCGGATCGAGGAGGACTGCCTGGCGGTGGCCTCGCCGCACCTGGAGACGTTGGACTGGTGGCGCACCCAGGATCGCGTGGAAGCATTGGCCGATGGCCGTTTCCGCCTGCTGGGCCGTGCCGACCGCATCGTCAAGATCGAAGAACGCCGCGTTTCGCTGGATGCACTGGAGCGCGCACTGCGCGAGGATCCAGAAGTCGAGGACGTGCGCGTGCTGGTGCTGCAGGGCCAGCGCGAGCAGCTTGCGGCCGTGGTGGTGCCGGCCGATCCGGCGTTGGCACGTGCCGGTGACGGCGCACGGCGTGCGCTGGGACAGCGGCTCGGTGCGCGGTTGGCGCAGGGCCACGATGCGGTCACCCGGCCGCGGCGCTGGCGCCTGGTCGCATCGCTGCCGATCAATGCCCAGGGCAAGGTCACCCAGGCCGCACTGGTGGCGTTGTTCCAGCCGATGATGCCGGTGCCGGTCTGGGACTGTCGCGACGAGGCGGCGGCCACCCTGCGGATGACGCTGGACCCCGCGCTGCGCGCGTTCCAGGGCCACTTCCCGCAGGCGGCGATCCTGCCCGGCGTCGCCCAGCTGGACTGGGCAGTTCGCTTCGGCCGCCAGGCCTTCGTGTTGCCGGTTGGTTTCCAGCGCATGGATGCAGTGAAGTTCCAGCGCGTGGCCCGCCCCGGCGACGAGCTGACCCTGCACCTGGACTGGGACACCGGGCGCGGCGTGCTGACGTTCCGCTACACCTCGGTGCATGGCGTGCACGCCAGCGGCAGGGTGGTGTTCGCCGATGCGCATTGAGCCGGCCACCGCTGGCGGCGCGTTCGCGCCGCTGGTGGTCATTCCCGTGTACGACCACGAACGCGCCATCGGCGCGGTCGTCGATGGCGTGCAGGCTGCGGGCCTGCCCTGCCTGCTGGTCGACGATGGCTCGCAGCCGTCCTGCGCGCTGGTGCTGCGGGAACTGGCACAGCGAGCGGGTGTCGACCTGCTGCGGCTGGACGTGAACCAGGGCAAGGGCGGTGCGATGCTGGCTGGTTTCGCCGAAGCGCAGCGTCGCGGGTATACCCATGTGCTGCAGATCGATGCCGACGGCCAGCACGACACCGGCGACCTGCCGCGCTTCATCGACGCCGCCCGCGCGCGGCCGGACGCCGTGATCTGCGGTATTCCCGCCTACGATGCCAGTGTGCCGAAGGCGCGCCTGTATGGTCGCTACGCCACCCACATCTGGGTGTGGATCAACACGCTGTCGCTGCACCTGCGCGACACCATGTGTGGATTCCGGGTGTATCCGCTGCCGCCGGTGCTGCGCCTGGTCGGCGAGGAAACCATCGGCCGGCGCATGGATTTCGACACCGAAGTGATGGTGCGCCTGTACTGGCGACAGGTACCGGTCGACCACCTGGCTACGCGGGTGACCTATCCCGCCGACGGCGTTTCGCATTTCGATGTGTGGCGCGACAACGTGCGCATCAGCCGCATGCATACCCGGCTGTTCTTCGGCATGCTCTGGCGCGCGCCGCGCCTGCTGTGGCGCCGCCTGCAGGGGCAGGGCTGAGATGAGCCACGCGCACGACGCCCCGCACTGGGCCGACATCGGCGAGTCCACGTCGGTGGCCGGCGTGCTGTTCCTGTGCTGGGTGCACCGCTGGTTCGGGCGCTGGCCGTTCCACCTCTGCGTGTGGCCGGTCGTGGCCTGCCACTGGCTGGGCAACCGCGTTGGTCGCCAGGCCTCGATGCAGTACCTGCAGCGGCTGCAGGCCCATGCCGGTGCGCTGGGCCATGCGCCCACCCGGCGCGACAGCCTGCGCCACTTCTTCAGCTTCGCCGACACGATGCTGGACAAGATTCTCGGCCTCGGCGGCCGCTATCCGCCCGAGCGCATCCGCCTGCAGCGTGACCTGGTGCTGGGCAGGATTGCGCGCCGCGAAGGCGGCCTGATCCTGACCGCACACATCGGCTGCCTGGAACTGTGCCAGGTGCTGGCCGAGCAGGTGCCGGGCTTCCGCATCACCGTGCTGGTGCATACCGCGCACGCGCAGCGCTTCAACCGGCTGCTGCAACGGCTGGACCCGCTGGCCGCGGTGGAGCTGGTGCAGGTTACCGAGATGGGCCCGGCCACGGCGATGATGCTGGCCGACAAGGTCGCCTCGGGTGGCTTCGTCGCCATCGTTGGCGACCGCGTGCCGGTGCAGGGCGGGCGCAGCGTGACGGCTGATTTCCTCGGCCACCGCGCGCCGTTCCCGATCGGCGCCTACGTGCTGGCGGCCGCGCTCGGCTGCCCGGTCTACACGATGTCGTGCCTGCACCAGGGCGACGGCTATCGAGTGGCATTCGAACAGTTCGCCGACCGCGTGGTGCTGCCGCGCGGTTCACGCGATGCCGCACTGGCCGAACAGGCGCAGCGCTTCGCGCGCTGGCTGGAACTCCAGGTCATCCAGTCCCCGCTGGACTGGTTCAATTTCTTCCCCTTCTGGGATCAGGCTCCTCATGACGATTGACGCCGTACCCGTGTGCCGTTTCGGCGATGCACCGCTGACCATCGAAGACGTGGTCGCCCTGGCCCAGCGCAAGTGCGAGGCCGCGCTGAGCGATGTGCCTGCGTTCCGCGCACATATCCAGCGTGGTGCCGACTTCCTCGACCGCCTGCTGCGCGAGGATGGCGTCATCTATGGCGTGACCACCGGCTACGGTGATTCGTGCACGGTGAACATTCCGCCGGCACTGGTCGCCGAGCTGCCGCACCACCTGTACACCTACCATGGCTGCGGCCTGGGCCGTTACCTGGACCCGGCCGAGACCCGCGCCGTGCTGGCCRCGCGCCTGGCCTCGCTGGTGCGCGGCATGTCCGGCGTCAGCGTGCCGTTGCTGGAAGGCCTGGCCACGCTGCTGCAGCACGACGTGCTGCCGTTGATTCCGGCCGAAGGCTCGGTGGGCGCCAGTGGCGACCTGACCCCGCTGTCGTACGTGGCGGCCGTGCTGTGCGGCGAACGCGAGGTGCTGCACGACGGCCGCGTACAGCCGGCTGCCGACGTGCTGGCGAAGATCGGCATGACGCCGCTGAAGCTGCGGCCGAAGGAAGGCCTGGCGATCATGAACGGCACGGCGGTGATGACCGGCCTGGCCTGCCTGGCCTGGCAGCGCGCCGATTACCTGGCACGCATGGCCACGCGCCTGACCGCGTTCAACGTGCTGTCCAGCGATGGCAACGCGCACCATTTCGATGAAACCCTGTTCGCCGCCAAGCCGCACCCGGGGCAGTCGCGCATTGCCGCACGCCTGCGCAGCGACCTGCACAGCGAGCGCCCGCCGCGCAACGAGCAGCGCCTGCAGGACCGCTACTCGCTGCGCTGCGCGCCGCACGTGATCGGCGTGCTGGAAGACACCCTGCCGTTCCTGCGACAGCTGATCGAAACCGAACTGAACAGCGCCAACGACAACCCGCTGATCGACGCCGACGGCGAGCGCATCCTGCACGGTGGCCACTTCTACGGCGGGCACATCGCGCTGGCGATGGACACGCTGAAGAATACGGTTGCCAACATCGCCGACCTGCTCGACCGGCAGCTGGCGCTGGTGGTCGACGCCCGCTACAACCACGGCCTGCCGGCCAACCTGTCGGCGGCCACCGGCCCGCGCGCGGCGATCAACCATGGCCTGAAGGCGCTGCAGATCAGCGTTTCGGCGTGGACGGCCGAGGCCCTGAAGCAGACCATGCCGGCCTCGGTGTTCTCGCGGTCCACCGAATGCCACAACCAGGACAAGGTCAGCATGGGCACCATCGCCGCGCGCGACTGCCTGCGCGTGATCGAGCTGACTGAGCAGGTGGTGGCGGCCATGCTGATCGCTGCCCGCCAGGGCCTGGCGCTGCGCGAACGGGTTGGCATGAACGCGCAGCTGCATGGCAGTCTGGCCGACATGTACGCCGACCTGGGGCAGCGCATCGCCCTGGTCGAAGAAGACCGCGCGCTGGATCGCGAACTGCGGGAACTGCTGGTGGAGATCCGCGCGCAACGCTGGGAGCTGTATGTCGGTGAATGAAGGCAACGAACTGGTCGGTGAGGTCGAGCTGGCCCCCGCTTTCCATGACTGCGATCCGATGAACGTGGTCTGGCATGGCAACTACTTCAAGTACTTCGAGATCGCGCGCTGCGCGTTGCTGAAGCGCTACGACTACGACTATCCGCAGATGCTCGAATCGGGCTACCTGTGGCCGGTGGTCGACGCGCGGGTGAAGTACGTGCGGCCGCTGCTGTTCGGCCAGGCGCTGCGCGTGCGCTCGCGCATCGTCGAGTGGGAGAACCGGCTGAAGATCGAATACGAGATCCTCGATGCGGAAAGCGGCCAGGTGCTGACCCGCGCAATGACCATCCAGGTCGCGGTCGACGCGGCCAGCAAGGAAATGCTGTATCAGTGCCCGCCGGTGCTGTGGCAGCGTCTTGGAGTGCCTGCCCCGTGAACCGATCCCTTCGTCTTCCGCGCGTGCTGCTGTGCGCGCTGCTGCTGGTGGCCGCACCGCTGGTGCAGGCGGCCGATGCCGCCGTCGATGCCATCACCCAGGCCGTCGCCCGACCGGACGTGCTGCGCGGGCAGTTCACCCAGGAAAAGCAGGTCAGCGGTTTCAAGAACCCGCTGCGTTCGCAGGGCCAGTTCGTGGTCGCGCGCAAGCACGGCGTGATCTGGTCCACGCTCAAGCCGTTCCCGTCGGAGGTGGTGGTCACTGCCGACCGAATCCTCAGCCGCCAGCGCGATGGCAGCACCCGCGTCGAACTGGACGCGCGCCAGCAGCCGGCGATGCGCTCGGTCAACGCGATCATGTTCGCGTTGATGAGCGGTGACGTGCAGGCACTGTCCAGCCAGTTCAACGTCGAGGCCACCCGTGAAGGGCAGGGCTGGCGCCTGAAGCTGACGCCGAAGTCGGCGATGCTGGCCAAGGCCTTCCAGTCGCTGACGTTGCAGGGCGACCGTTACGTGCGCCAGGTCGAGATCATCGAAGCCAACCAGGATCGCACCCGCATCCAGTTCACTGCGCTGAGCGAAGCGCCGGCCACGTTGAACGCCGACGAGGCGCGCCGCTTTGAGTGACAGCGCCGCACCGGATCGCCTGCGCCGCTGGTGGCACTGGCTGGGCATCGCCTGGCTGCTGCTGCTGCTGGTGCTGGGTGCGCAGCAGTGGCGACTGTGGAGCCAGGAGTCGCGGATCGACACCGACATCCTCGCCCTGCTGCCGCAGGACGCGCACGACCGCCTGCTTAGCGACGTCACCCGGCGCATCGCCGATGGCAGCTCGCGGCAGGTGGTGGTGCTGCTCGGCAGTACCGACGGTGCCGCTGCCAAGCGCGCGCAGGCCGCGTTCGCCGCGGCGATGGCCAGTGATGCCGACAGCGCGCTGCTGGTGCCCAGTGGTTCGATCGAAGGCTGGTTCGATGAGGCGCGTGCGTTCTACGCACCGTACCGCGATCGCTTGCTGACCCCGGCCCAGCGCGAGCAGTTGCAGCAGGCCGAACCCGGTGCGTTGGCCGAACAGGCACTCGGCGCGCTGTACGGCCCGATGGGCGCGCCGCGGTTGACCGAGTGGCGGCAGGATCCGCTGTCGCTGTGGCCGCAGTGGTGGCAGCAGCAGGCCCAGGGCTCCGGCCTGCGCCTGGGCGATGACGGCCTGCTCGAGGCCGAAGGCAAGCACTGGGCGGCGCTGCAGTTCGATACGCCGGGCTCGGCCTTCAGGCTCGATGGCGAGCGTCATCTCGATGGCCTGCTCGAACGCGCCGGACAGGCGGCCAAGGCCGCTGCGCCGGATCTGGAGATCCTGCATGCCGGCGTGCCGTTGCATGCCGAAGCGGCTGCCGTGCAGGCCAACCAGGAGATCAACACCATCGGCTGGGGCTCGCTGGCGGCGGTGCTGCTGCTGGTGTGGCTGGCGTTCCGCTCGCTGCGGCCGATCCTGCTGGTTGCCGCCTCACTGCTGATCGGTTGTGGCGTGGCGCTGGCGGTGACCGTGCTGGTGTTCGACAAGGTGCATGTGCTGACCCTGGTGTTCGGTGCCTCGCTGGTTGGCGTGGCCGAGGACTACGGCATCCACTGGTTCGCTTCGCGCCAGGCCGAACCGGCTGACCGTCGCTGGAAGCTGCTGCGGCATCTGCTGCCGGGACTGTGGCTGGCGCTGCTGACCAGTGCGCTGGCGTACCTGGCGCTGGGCCTGGCGCCGTTCCCCGGCCTGCGGCAGATGGCGCTGTTCTCGGTGGTGGGGCTGGCCGCTGCCTTCCTCACGGTGATCTTCTGGTTCCCGTGGCTGGACGGTGGCGAGATCCGTACCACCCGCTTCGCGCAGTGGCTGGGCAACACGCTGGAGCGTTTCCCGCGCCTGCACGGGCGTCGCCCGGTGGCGATCTTCCTCGGCGTGGCCGCACTGGTGTCGGTCATCGGCATCGCCCGCCTGCAGAGCAACGACGACCTGCGCAGCCTGCAGTCCTCGCCGCCGGCACTGATGGCCCAGCAGATCCGCCTCAGCCAGTTGCTGGGCATGCCCAGCCCGGCGCAGTTCTACCTGGTGCAGGGCAGCGATGCCGCACAACTGCTGCAGCGCGAAGAAGCGCTGACCACGCGCCTGCGTGAACTGACCCACGACAAGCGCATCGGCGGTTACCGCGCAATCAGTGACTGGTTGCCATCGCCCGCACGGCAGCAGGCCGATGCGGCGTTGACCGCCAGGGTGGAACCCGGCGTGCTGGCCGCGGTGGGCGAAGCGGTGGGCGAGCCCCTGCAGCGCCCCGCATTCGCAGCGGCGCCGCTGAGCGCCGAGGCCTTCCTCGCCTCGCCGGCGTCGCAGCCGTTCCGCCACCTGTGGGTCGGCAACGTGGGCGGGCAGATGATCAGCGTGGTGATGGTCGATGACCTGTCGCGTGCCGATGCACTGGCCACCCTGCGCGGTGCTGCCGAAGGCCTGGACGGCGTGCGCTGGGTCGACCGTACGGCCGATTTCTCGCAGCTGCTGGGCCACTACCGCAAGCTGATGGGCGGCCTGCTGCTGGTCGGCATCGTGCTGGTGTTCGGCGCCCTGTGGCTGCGCTACCGGCGCCAGGCCTGGCGCGTATTCGCACCGACCCTGGTGGCCGGCGCGCTCACCCTCGGATTGCTCGGCCTGTTCGGCCAGCCGCTGCAGCTGTTCAACGTGCTGGCGCTGATGCTGCTGCTGGGCATGGGCATCGACTACGGCATCTTCCTGATCGAGCACCGCGGCGATGCCAGCGCCTGGCTGGCGGTATGCGTGGGTGCGGCCAGCACCTGGCTGTCGTTCGGACTGCTGGGTCTTTCGCAGACGCCGGCGCTGCGTGCGTTCGGGCTCACCCTGCTGTTCGGCATCGGCCTGGTGTGGCTGATCTCGCCGCTGTTCCGGCCGACACCGCATGACGCTCCGCCGGCCTGACCGGGCACGCTTCATTCCGATTCCTCCGCTTTTCCACCTGATCGAGCAACAAGGACGCACCGATGACTACTGCTGTGGATGCCGCTGATTCTTCCCGCCACGAAGACGTGGAACGTACCGAGATCCTGATCATCGGCGCCGGCCCGGCTGGCTCGGTGGCCGCGGCGATGCTGCGCCAGCAGGGCCGCAGGGTGCTGATGCTGGAGCGCCAGCAGTTCCCGCGCTTCTCCATCGGCGAGAGCCTGCTGCCGCAGAGCATGGAATACATCGAAGCGGCGGGCCTGCTGCAGGACGTGGTCGAGGCAGGCTTCCAGTACAAGAACGGCGCGGCCTTCGTGCACGGAAAAGCGCGCACCGCGTTCGACTTCAGGAAGAAGTTCTCCCCGGGCTGGGGCACCACCTACCAGGTGCAGCGCGCCGACTTCGACAACGTGCTGGCGCGTGGCGCCGAGCGCATGGGCGCGACCCTGCGCTTCGGTGACGAAGTGCTGTCCGTCGAGCCGGGCGAGCAGCCGCTGGTGAGCGTGCGCCGCCCCGATGGCAGCGAGTACCGCATCGAAGCCGATTTCATCCTCGACGCCTCTGGCTTCGCGCGCCTGCTGCCACGCCTGCTGGACCTGGAATCACCGTCCAACTTCCCGGTGCGCGGCGCGATCTTCTGCCACGTACGCGACAACATCCCGGCCGAAGCGGAATTCGACCGCAACAAGATCCTGATCACCACCCATCCCGAGCACATCGACGTCTGGTACTGGACGATTCCGTTCTCCAACGGCTGCTGCTCGCTGGGCGTGGTCGCCGAGCCATCGTTCTTCGAGCGCTACGAAGGCGACGACCTGCAGAAGCTGCAGGCCATCGTCGGCGAGGATCCGAACCTGACCTCGCTGCTGGCCAATGCCGAATGGGCGGTGCTGCCGGTGCGCCGCATCACCGGCTATTCGGCCAATGTCAGCTCGCTGTGGGGCCCGGGTTATGCGCTGCTGGGCAACGCCGGTGAGTTCCTCGACCCGGTGTTCTCCTCCGGCGTCACCATCGCGTTCAAGTCGGCGCAGCTGGCCAGCGAATGCCTGAAGCGCCGTTACGCGGGCGAGACCGTGGACTGGGAAAGCGAATTCTCGATTCCGCTGCGCGCCGGTGTGAAAACCTTCCGCCGCTTCGTCGAAAGCTGGTACCAGGGCGGCTTCCAGAAGATCATCTACCACCCCGACCAGCAGCCGCAGGTACGCGACATGATCAGCTCCATCCTGGCCGGCTACGCCTGGGACACCAACAATCCGTATGTGGCCGACGACAGTGGCCGTCGCATGCGCGTGCTGGAGGAACTGTGCAGCGCCTGATCGTCCGCCTCTCCGCGGTCCTGCTGTGCCTGCTGCTGGCCGCCTGTGCCAGCCGCATGCCGCGGCCGCTGGTCGACCTGCCGCCGCTGCGGCTGGCACCGTCCAGCCTGCCGGCGCCGTTGGCCCTGCAGCAGCAACTGCACTTCCGCTTCGGCAGCCACGAGCGTGATCTGGATGCGCTGCTGGAAGCCGACGCGCAGCAGGTGCGGCTGGCCGTGCAGGCGATGGGCCAGACCGGCGTGCGCCTGCAGTGGGACGGCCAGCAGCTGACCCAGCAGCGTGCACCGTGGCTGCCGCCACAGGTACGTGCCGAACGCGTACTGGATGACCTGCAGTTCGCGCTCTGGCCGACGGACGCCATTGCCGCCGCGCTGCCGGCCGGCTGGCAGGTGAGCGACGACGGCCGCCAGCGCAGCCTGTCCCGCGACGGCACCGTGTGGCTGCAGCTGCAGCGCCTGGGCGATGGCAGCGTGCAGCTGGACAACCGCGCCGAGGGCTACACCCTGCGCATCGAATCGATCGACATGGCCGGCCAGGAATGAAGAGCGCTCCCATTTTCCTGAACGACCTCGGCGTGGTCTGCGCGTTGGGCGAGGGCCGCGCCGCGGTGGCTGCTGCGCTGTTTGCCGATGCGCCCGGCGGCCTGAGCGACAACGCCAGCCTGCTGCCAGGTCGCACGCTCGCGCTGGGCGAAGTGCACAGCCCGCTGCCGACGCTGGAGGAACTGCCGGTGTCCCTGCGTGGCCGCAACAATGCTCTGCTGGACGTGGCACTGGCGCAGATCGCGCCGGCTGTTGCCGATGCCATCAACCGTTACGGTGCCGAGCGTGTGGCGGTGGTGCTGGGCACCAGCACCTCGGGCATCGGTGAATCCGAACAGGCGCTGCGTACCCGCGCCGAGCACGGCCATTGGCCCGAAGGCTTCGACTACGCACAGCAGGAAATGGGCACCGCCGCGCAGTTCGTGCGTGAGCGCAGCGGTGCGCTGGGCCCGGCCTGGACGCTGTCCACGGCCTGTTCGTCCAGCGCCAAGGCGTTGATGTCGGCCGCGCGCATGCTGCGCTCGGGCATCGTCGATGCGGTCATCGCTGGTGGTGCCGATTCCCTGTGCCGGTTCACCGTCGCCGGGTTCAGCGCGCTGGAATCGGTCTCCGCAGTGCGCTGCAATCCGTTCTCGCAGCATCGCTGCGGGATCAACATCGGCGAGGGCGCCGCGCTGTTCCTGCTGACCCGCGATGCAGGCCCGGTCAGCCTGGCGGGGTGGGGTGAGTCGGCCGACGCGCACCATATGTCGGCGCCGGACCCGCAGGGTCTGGGTGCCATCGATGCCCTGCAGCAGGCGTTGCAGCGTGCTGGCTGGGCACCTTCGGAAGTGGATTACGTGAACCTGCATGGCACCGCGACAGGCCACAACGACGCCATGGAAAGCCACGCCGTGGCGCAGGTGCTGGGCACCGCCGTGCCGGCCAGCTCGACCAAGCCACTGACCGGCCACACGCTGGGTGCGTCCGGTGCGATCGAAGCGGCGCTGTGCTGGATCCTGCTGGCCGAGAATCCGCAGCAGCAGCTGCCGCCGCACTGGTGGGACGGCGTGGCCGATCCGGCGCTGCCGGCGTTGCCGCTGGTAGCCCCGGCGACCTTCCTGCAGCAGCTGCCGCGGCGGGTGCTGAGCAATTCGTTCGCCTTCGGCGGCAGCAATGCCGTGCTGGCACTGGAGCGCCGATGAACATGCCGCTGTATGCCATCGAAGAGGTGGTGCCGCACCGCCAGGACATGTGCCTGCTGGACCGCATCCTGCGCTGGGACCAGGACGGCATCGAGGCGGAACTGGTGGTGCCCGAGGCCGGCCTGTTCATCGAAGACGGTGCGGTCCCGGCATGGGTCGGCATCGAATACATGGCCCAGGCCATCGCTGCCTGGGCCGGCTGCCGCGCACGCACGGCCGGCAACCCGCCGCAGCTGGGCTTCCTGCTTGGCAGCCGGCGCTATACCAGCACGCGCAGCAGTTTCCCCAGTGGCACCCGCCTGCAGGTACAGGCGCGTTGCGAGCTGTTGGGCGACAATGGATTAGGGATGTTCGCCTGCCGCATCCTGGCAGGCGAAGAAGAATGGGCGGTTGCCAACGTGTCGGTGTTCGAACCGGCCGACTCGATGGCCTATCTGGAGAGTGGACAGGCATGACAGGGAATCCAAGCGTGCTGGTGACCGGCGCGAGCCGGGGCATCGGCCGGGCCATTGCGCTGCGTATCGCGCGCGATGGCTTCGACGTGGTGGTGCATTGCCGCAGCCGTGTGGAAGAAGCACAGGCGGTGGCCGACGAGATCCAGGCGCTGGGCCGGCAGGCGCGCGTGCTGGCCTTCGACGTGGCCGACCGTGCTGCCGCGCGTGCTGCGCTGGAGGCTGACGTGGAGGCACATGGCGCCTATTACGGCGTGGTGTGCAATGCCGGCATCGCCCGTGACGGCGCGTTCCCGGCATTGTCCGAGGACGACTGGGACCAGGTGATCCACACCAACCTGGACGGTTTCTACAACGTGCTGCATCCGCTGATCATGCCGATGGTGCGGCGGCGCAAGCCGGGCCGCATCGTCACCCTGTCCTCGGTGTCCGGCGTGGCCGGCAACCGTGGCCAGGTCAATTACAGTGCGGCCAAGGCCGGCATCATCGGTGCCAGCAAGGCATTGGCGCTGGAACTGGCCAGCCGCCAGATCACCGTCAACTGCGTGGCCCCGGGCCTGATCGAGACCGACATGCTCAACGAAGAAGTGGTCGAACACGCATTGAAGCTGATCCCGGCCGGCCGCGTCGGCCGTCCCGAGGAAGTGGCGGCCACGGTCGCGTTCCTGCTGTCCGAGCCGGCCGGCTACATCACCCGCCAGGTGATCTCGGTCAACGGAGGGATGATCTGATGGCCGCCGATCGTCGCGTGGTGGTCACCGGTGCTGCCGCCATCAGTCCGCTCGGCCACGACTGGCCGACCATCCAGGCCCATCTGCGCAGCTGCCGCAATGCGGTGCGTTCGATGCCGGAATGGGATGTGTATGCGGGCCTGAACACCAAGCTTGCCGCGCCGGCGCAGGACTACGAGCTGCCGCCGAACTACAACCGCAAGACCACCCGCTCGATGGGCAAGGTGGCGATCATGTCGGTGCGCGCCACCGAGGTCGCCCTGCGTGAGGCGGGCCTGTTCGAGCACCCGGTGCTGCGCAGTGGCCGTACCGGCGTGGCCTATGGCTCGTCGTCGGGCAGCCACGAAGCCACCGGCGAATTCGGCCGCATGCTGCATGAGTTCACCACCGACGGCATCAGCGCCACCACCTACCTGAAGATGATGAGCCACACCGCGCCGGTCAACATCGGTGTGTTCTTCGGCTTGTCCGGGCGTGTCTACACCACTTCCAGCGCCTGTACGTCGGGCAGCCAGGGCGTGGGCGCCGGCTATGAAGCGATCCGCAGCGGCAAGCAGACGGTAATGGTGGCCGGTGGGGCCGAACAGCTCGACGCCACGGCTGCGGCGGTGTTCGACACCCTGTTTGCCACCAGCACGCGCAACGACGCACCGCACACCACCCCGCGTCCGTTCGATGCCGGCCGCGATGGCCTGGTGCTGGGCGAGGGCGCCTGCACGCTGATCCTGGAGGATCTGGAACACGCGCAGGCACGCGGCGCGACCATCCTCGCCGAGATCGTCGGTTACGGCACCAACAGCGACGGCCAGCACGTCACCCAGCCCAGCGCCGATACCATGGCCCAGGCCATGCGCCTGGCGCTGGAAGACGCCGGTCTGCAGCCGGTGCAGATCGACTACGTGAACGCCCATGGCACCGCCACCGACCACGGCGACATCGCCGAGACCCAGGCCACCGCCCAGGTGTTCGGCAGCCGCGTGCCGATCAGCTCGTTGAAGAGCTACGTCGGCCACATGCTGGGCGGTTGCGGCGCGTTCGAAGCCTGGATGAGCATCGAGATGATGCGCGCCGGCTGGTTCGCGCCCACCCTGAACCTGGTCGAGGTGGACCCGCGTTGCGGCCAGCTCGACTTCATCACCGGGCAAGGCCGCGAGCTGCAGGCCGAGTACGTGATGAGCAACAACTTCGCCTTCGGCGGCATCAACACCTCGCTGGTGTTCCGCCGCTGGAGCGCGTGACCCCGCCGTACCCGCACCCCAACAAGGAGACGTTCCGATGCGCCGCACCCTGCTGATCGCCACTGCCACCGCGCTGCTGGCCCTGACTTCCACCGCTTCGGCGCGCGATACCCGCGTCGAACAGTCCCTGCGCGAGCTGATCAGTTCGCAGGCCGCCAAAGATGCCGGCATCGACGGCAGCGTGCGCTTCTACCTGGCCGGCCAGCCGGTCAGCGTGCAGCAGCGCCTGGGCGAGGACGTGACCAACAAGAAGACCAACGCCGCCAACAAGAGCGACGTCGAGGCCTGCAACTGGGTCGCGCTGTCGGCACTGCTGGCCCTGCAGGACGGTGCCAAGTCGCGCGGCGCCAATGCCGTGGTCGACATCGTCAGCTACTACAAGAAGAACGAGTTCAAGAGCGCGACCAACTACGAGTGCTGGGCCGGCACCTTCGTCGCCGGCGTGGCCCTGAAGGGCACCTACGCCAAGGTCAAGTAAGCGCTGCCGACCGGTGGCGCAGCCTGAACGGCGCCGCCACATTGCTGAACCTCAACGGGGAAACGCCGTCGATCGCGCCGCCATCGTCGCGTGACGGCTTTCCCCGGTGTCGGCTTTCCGACACAATCACGGCTCTTCCCGGGTTATCGTCCCGTGGACATGCACGCCTACGTCTATAAAAGCCAACTCAAGCCGGACACCTACGTCTATCTCGCCCGACGCGATGACTTCAGCGCTTTGCCTGCGCCGCTGTCGGCGTCGTTGGGTTCGCTCGTCTTCGTGCTGGACGTGACCCTGGACGCGGAGCGCCGGCTGGCCCAGGCCGACCCGGCCAAGGTGCGCAGCGAACTGACCGAGCGCGGGTTCTACCTGCAGGTGCCGCCGTCGGTGAGCAGCATGATGCTGCGCCACTATGACTGAGCTTTCCCGATCCCGCGCCCTGTCGCTGGCCTTCACCCTGGGTGCCTTGCTGGCACTGGGTTCGGCGCTGGGCGGCCTGCCCGGTGCGGTGCTGGCCGCACTGGCACAACCGGCGTTCGCATTGGGAATCTCGTGGTGGCGGCGCAGCCGTGCGCTGCTGCCGCCGAAGGTGATCGTCCGCCAGGACCTGCCGGCGCTGCTGGCACTGTGGATCGCCGCGCCGTTGCTGCTGGCCCTGTTGCTGGCCTGGCCGCTGGCCGCGCTGCGCGACAGCGGCAGCCTGGCTGCGGTGCTGGGCCTGAGCGTGCTGGTCAGCGCTGGCCTGCTGGCGGCTTGGCGCACCTGGCCGCTGTGGAATGATGTCGAGCGCCTCGACGGTGGCCTGGCCCAGCATTGGCAGGCGCTGGCCGGCCGCGACCTCAGCGCCTGGCGTGGCCTTGGCGTGGCCGCACTGGTGATGGCCCTGGCCGCACTGGTGGTACTGCCGACCTGGCCGGGCCTGCTGCCGGAAAGCGCGCGTTGGCCGTCGGCACTGGCGGTGCTGCTGCTGTCGCCGCTGCTCCACCTGCTGCTGCAGCGCATCGCACCGGCGCCGCTGGTCTCGCTGCGCGGCCCGGTTGGCGCTGAACTGCCGGTCGATCGCGAAACGCTGTTCAGCACTGCGGTGGACACCACACCGCTGGAAGCATTGGCGCCGCAGGAGCTGACCCCGGCCCTGTACGAAGCCGCACGCCACGGCCGCATCGACCGCGCGCTGCAGTTGCTGCAGGCCGGCGCCGATCCGCACTCATTGCCTGACCCCAACTGGCGCGACCAGCGCAGCCTGGCTGTACTGGCCGCGGTATTGCCGGACCTGCGCCTGCTGCGCGAGCTGATCGGCCGCGGCGTCGATGTGAACGCGCCGCACCGTGGCATGACCCCGCTGCTGGCCGCGACCCGCGACAGCTGGCATGGGCGTCCGGAAGCGGTGATGACCCTGCTGGCCAACGGTGCCGATTCGCGCGCCACCGACAGCGAGGGCAACACGCCCCTGCACCACGCCGCGCGCAGTTCCGACCCGGGCGTGGCCGCGCTGCTGCGCGATGCGGCGGCTGAAGTGGACGCACTGAACCGTGATGGCTGGTCACCGCTGGCGGTGGCCTGCCAGGTCGGCAACTGGCGCCTGGCGCGCTTCCTGCTGGAGCGCGGCGCGCGCAGCGAACCGGCTGACGGCACCCCGGTGCTGCTGGCCGCGGCCGCCACCGAGGACGACGATCCGGCCGGCGTGCAGCTGCTGCTCAAGCACAAGGCACGTGCCGACGCGCGCGACCGCCAGCGCCGCAGCGCGCTGCATGAAGCCGCACTGGCCGGCCACGTGGACATCATCGGCGTGCTGCTGGCCGCCGGTGCCAACCTGGAAGCGCGCGATGCGCTGGGCCGCACCCCGTGGCTGGAAGCCGCACGCGCCGGCCGCGCTGCCGTGGTCGAGCACCTGCTGCCGCACAAACCAGACTTGGTTGCGGTCGACACCGATGGCCGCAACGCGGTGCTGCTGGCCACGATGGCCGAGGACGTTTCGCCGTTGTTGATCAAGCGCCTGCTGGAACTGGGGATCGCCGCCGACGGCAGCGATCCGGCCGGCCGGCGCGCGGTGGACTATGCCGCCGAAGCCGGTCGCTGGGCGATCGTGGCCCTGCTGGACCCGTCCTACCCGCTGCCCGCCGCGGTCAGCGATGGCCTGGCCGAGCGCGGTGAGACGGCCAGCGCCAGCGGCCTGTTGCCCGACCGCCCGCCGTTGACCCTGCTGCGCGAGGCGCTGGGGTTCGGCAATACCGATGGCATGGCCGCACTGGCCAGGCTGTGCCAGCCCGAAGAACTGGGTGGCCTGCTGCTCGATCCGGAGCTGGCGCTGGAGCCGCGTGCGGTCGACTGGCTGCTCGCCCATGGTGCCGATCCGTACGTGCGCGACGCCTGCGCAGATACGCCGATGTTCGCGCTGCTTTCGCGTGGCATCGATGCCGTGCCAGCCCTGCAGGTGATGCTGCAGCACGGCCTGTCGCCGGCCGGGCGCGGTGGCCTGGCGCGTTTCCTGGCCGCCTGTGCGCAGCACGACCAGGCGGCGCGTGGCCTTGAGCAGCTGGCGCTGGAACTGCTGGAGCGGGGCGCCGATCCGTTTGCCGCCTCGCCAGCCGGTGATCCGCCGTTGTCGCTGGCGGTGCGCCTGGGCTGGCTGCGCCTGCAGCAGGCCCTGCTCACCACCGGCGTGGACCGCGAAGCACGCGACAGCCATGGCATGACCGCGCTGCATCTGGCCACCGCACTGGCCCGCGAAAGCGCCTTGAAGCTGTTGGTGCAGCACGGCGCCTCGCCGGAAGCGCGTGCTGCCGATGGGCAGACACCGCTGGGCGTGGCGTTGTCGATCGGTCGTCGTGATCTGGCTGATTGGCTGGACTGGCGCGTCTGGCCGCTGCCGCGCCGGACCCTGCGCGAAGGCGATCTGCCGGCCGCCGCGATGGCCGGTGATGTCGACGCCGTGCGTCGTTTGAATGATCTGGGCTTTGCCGTCGACGCCGTCGATGCGCAGGGCTGCACCGCACTGCTGCGTGCTGCCGGCGGTGGCCACCTGGCCGTGGTCGACCTGCTGCTGGCGCGCGGCGCTGATCCGCAGCATGCCGCTGCCAGTGGTGCCACGCCGTTGTCGGCGGCGGTCAGCATGCGCCAGGTCGAGATCGTCTCGGCCCTGCTCGACGCCGGTGCGCAGCTCGAACACCGCCTGCCGGGCGGGGTCACCGTGCTGATGCTGGCCTCGGCGCTGGGGCTGCCGGACATCGTGGCGCGCCTGCTCACCGCCGGTGCCGATGTGCACGCCGGCGATGCCCAGCAGCTGGCGCCGCTGCACTGCGCGGCACTGTATGGCTTCAGTGCGCGCGACCGTTCGCGCCTGCTGGCGCTGCTCGATACCCTGCTGCTGGCTGGTGCAGAGCCGGACCAGGCCGCCGCCGGTGCGGTCACGCCGTTGCTGCTGCTGCTGGGCGCGCGCGCCGAACCGGGCACTGCCTGCGACGAGCAGGTGGTGATGGCCGCCGTCGAGCGCCTGCTGGATGAAGACGTCAGCCTGGACGTGCGCGATCCGCGCGGCTTCGGCCCGCTGCACTTGGCCGCCCTGCACGGGTTGCCGCTGCTGGTGCAGCGCCTGCTGCGCGCCGGTGCCGACCCGGAAGCGCGTGATGGCTTGAACCGCAGCCCGCGCGAGATCGCGGTGATGCGCGGCTTCATCGACGTCGCCGCCGAGTTCGAGCCGCGCGTGCCGGGYGTMTCGTCGATGGCCAGGTTCCTGCGCGACAACGGCTGACCCCWRGGCGCGGTAGTGCCGGCCGCTGGCCGGCAGCTTCGCAATCCTGRCGAGGTKCATGAGGTTGCCGGCCAGCGGCCGGCACTACCCARCCCCGTCGRTCAGCGYTSCTTGTCGCCGYCGCTTTCCGCKTCCGAGCCGCGCGTGCCGGGCGTATCGTCGATGGCCAGGTTCCTGCGCGACAACGGCTGAAGGTCGCCTTCCATTGGGTGGGTGCCGACCGTTGGTTGGCACACCGGCCCGCGGTCAGCGCTCCTTGTCGCCGTCGCTTTCCGCGTCCGCTTCGAACAGGTGCATCAGGTCGTTGCGGGCATCGCGCGAGGTCTGGATCACGGCGGCCTCGTCGTCGTAGACCAGGTACTGGTCGCGCAGCAGCTTCTCGTCGTGTTCGCGGAACTGCTGCACATGGCGCTCGGCCACGTTCGGTGCCACGCCCAGCGCGGTCAGCACGCGCCCGCTCATTTCCAGGCTGGTACCGAACACTTCGCGGAACGGTTCGGCCGACATGTCCATCAACCGCCAGGCATGCTGGCGGTTGCGCGCACGCGCCAGCACCGTCGCATCCGGGTACAGGCGGCGCACCATGCGCACCGCACGCAGGTTGGTTTCCGGGTCGTCCACGGTGATCACGAACACGTCGATGTGCTCGCCACCGGCGGCGCGCAGCATCTCCGGCCGGGTCGGATCGCCGTAGTACAGCTGGTTGCCGAAGCGGCGCAGGTCGGCCACCGTGTCCGGGTTCGCCTCCAGTGCCACGAACGGCACCTTCTGCGCGGTGAGCAGGCGCGCGATCACCTGGCCGAAGCGGCCCATGCCGGCAATCAGCACCTTCGGGCGATTGTCCGGCGCCACCTTGTCGGCCTCCGCCGCCTGGCGGGGCGCGACCTTCTCCTCGCCGAGCAGGCGCATCAGGGCGATCATCAGCAACGGGGTGATCGCCATCGACAGGCCGACGATCGCCACCAGCCGGTCATGGTTGGCATTGCCCAGCAGATGCGCACGCTGGGCTTCGTTGAACACCACGAAGGCGAATTCGCCGCCCAGCCACAACACGCTGCCCAGCAGCAACGACTGCCGCGAGCTGAGTCTGGCGATGCGGCCGATGGCGTACAGCAGGCTGAACTTCACCACCAGCAGGATCGCCACGCCCGCAGCGATCATCCACGGTTCGGCGGCGATGCGGTCCAGGTCGATGCCCATGCCCACGGCAATGAAGAACAGGCCCAACAGCAGGCCCTTGAACGGCTCGATCTGCGATTCCAGCTCATGCCGGAATTCCGAATCGGACAGCAGCACGCCGGCCAGGAATGCCCCCAGGCTGGGGCTCAGGCCGGCTTCCTGCATGAACCAGGCGGTGCCCAGCACCACCAGCAGTGCGGTGGCGGTGAACACCTCCGGGCTGCGGGTGCGGGCGATGATGCCGAACACCCGGCGCAGCACCGGCCGCCCGCACAGGATCACCACCGCCAGCGCGCCCAGCGCGACGGCCGCATCTTCCCAGCGCAGCGTCTCGTTCTTGACCCCGCCCAGCAGCGGAATCGCGGCCAGCAGCGGAATGGCGATCAGGTCCTGGAACAGCAGGATGGCAAACCCCAGCCGGCCATGGTCGCTGTTGATCGCCTTGTGTTCGGACAGCAGCTGCAGGCCGACCGCAGTCGACGACAGCGCCAGCGCCACGCCCACTACCAGCGCGCTCTTCCACTGGAAGTGATCGAGCAGCAGCAGGCCGCCCAGCACCAGCCCGGACAGCGCCACTTGCGCGGCGCCCGCACCGAACACCGAGCGCCGCATCACCTTCAGCCGGGCCGGGGACAGCTCCAGCCCGATCACGAACAGCAGCATGACCACGCCGATCTCGGCCGCGCCGAGGATGCGGTCGGCGTCCTGCACGAAGCCCAGACCGTCCGGACCCAGCACCACGCCGGCCGCCAGGTAGCCCAGCACCGCGCCGAAGCCGAACTTCTTGAACACCGGCACCGCTATCACCGCGGCCAGCAGCAGCACCAGTGCCAGTTCCAGACCACCGCTATGCATGGGAATACCTGGTCATCGGGAGGCCGGCTGTGCGTCCGTTCGGCGGGGAGGGGAAGCGCGGCGGATGCCACCTGGGCATTATGCGCGCGCCGCTGTGTACGCACGAGAACGGCAGCGGGCCCATTGTCCGGTCAGCGTGGCGGGTTGACCTGCACCGACCGCAGGTCCAGACTGCCCGCCGCTGCCGGCGTGTCCGGCAGTACACCCCTCCGGAGTCCCCAACCCATGTCCAGCGACAGTAGAAGTCGACCTCGGTCGACGCCAGCGATGGCCACCGCCTGACACCGGGACGGTTTGCCTGCGTTGGCGTTGCGCGAGGTCGCACCCCATGAAGGCGAATCACCATGAACCAGAAGCAATTGCTGCGTCCGGTGGCCGATGCCGCAGCATTGTCGGCACCGCTGGCGAACTACAACACCGCCGACGCGGTGGAATTCCTCAACACGCTCGAACTGCAGCGCGCCGCCGAGACGCTGGCCGCGCTGTCGCTGCCGCGCGCAGTGAAGATGCTCGAGGCGCCGGAGCTGCACCGCAGTGGCGAACTGGTTGCCGCACTGCCGCCGGCACGCGCCGCCGCGCTGCTGGGGTTGATGGCCGACGACCGTGCCACCGATATCGTCCACGAGCTGGATGAAGAAGAACGCGCGCGGCTGATTCCGCTGCTGGGCAACGAAGCCCGGCAGACCATCCAGAAGCTGCTGAGCTACCCGCCGAACACCGCCGGTGCGCTGATGACCACCGAGTTCGTCGCCGTGCCCGCCACCTGGACCGTGGCCCAGACCCTGCAGCACATCCGCCAGGTCGAACGCACGCGCGAGACCGTGTATGCGATCTACGTACTCGACCCGGCCAACCAGCAGCTGCAGCAGGTGGTGACCATGCGCCGGCTGATCACCGGGCTGCCGGAGGAATCGATCCTGGATGTGGCCCAGGTCAATCCGCCGGTGATGGTGGATGCGCAGATGGACCAGGAAGACGTGGCGCGGCTGATCCGCCGCCACGATCTGCTGGCCATTCCGGTGGTGGACGCGCAGCAGCACATGCTCGGCATCGTCACCGTCGATGACATCCTCGATGCGCTGATCGAAGAGTCCACCGAAGACGCACACAAGTTCGGCGGCATGGAAGCGCTGGACAAGCCGTACATGCAGATCGGCTTCTTCGAGATGCTGCGCAAGCGCGCCGGCTGGCTGAGCGTGCTGTTCGTTGGCGAGATGTTGACCGCCAGCGCGATGCAGCACTACGAGGACGAACTGGCGCGCGCGGTGGTGCTGACCCTGTTCATTCCGTTGATCATGAGCTCGGGTGGCAACTCCGGTTCGCAGGCGACCTCGCTGCTGATCCGCAGCCTGGCGCTGCGCGAACTGCGCCTGCGCGACTGGTGGAAGGTGGCCTTGCGCGAAGTGCCCACCGGCATGGTGCTCGGCGCCATCCTCGGCTGCCTGGCCATCGTACGCATCGTGATCTGGCAGCTCGGTGGCTTCCATGACTACGGCGAACACTGGATCCTACTGGCGATCACCATCGGTGCCGCGCTGGTGGGCATCGTCACGTTCGGCTCGCTGTCCGGGTCGATGCTGCCCTTCATCCTCAAGCGGCTGGGCTTCGACCCGGCCAGTGCCTCGGCCCCATTCGTGGCCACCCTGGTGGATGTGACCGGCCTGGTCATCTACTTCAGCATCGCCGCGATGATCCTGCACGGGACGCTGCTGTAACGGCGGCGTCATCCACGCATGGCGTGGATCCACTGGTCCTGGCCTGCGTAGTAGATCCACGCCCTGCGTGGATGCGATGCCAGGTTCCTGCGCACGATCATGCCGCCGCAGCGCCGGTCCGTGTAACGTAGGCACATGAGTACTTACCACCTGCAGTCCGTGTTCCGTCCGCAGTCGGTCGCGGTGATCGGCGGCAGCCCGCGTGAGCGCTCGGCGGGCCGCGCAGTCATGCGCAACCTGCGCGGCACCGGCTTCCCCGGCAAAGTGGCATGGATCAACCCGCGCCATGCCGAGATCGATGGCATCCGCACGGTGAAGCGGCTGAAGGACCTGGACTGGGTGCCGGAACTGGTGGTGATCACCGCACCGGCCGCCATCGTGCCGCAGGTGGTACGCACCGCTGCCGAACGTGGCGTGCAGGCCGCGATCATCCTCACCGCGCACCTGGGAGAAGGCCCGGGCTCGCCATGGGCACAGGTGGAGGCCGCCGCGCGCGCGCATGGCCTGCGCATCCTCGGCCCGCACTGCCTAGGCGTGATCGCGCCACATGCACGGCTCAATGCCAGCATCGCCGCGCATTTCCCACAGGCTGGCGACCTCGCGCTGATTTCCGAATCCTCGGCGATTGCCGCCGCCCTGGTGGAATGGGGCGTGGCGCGCTCGGTAGGGTTCTCCGCCGTGGTTTCGCTGGGCGACACCATGGACGTGGACTTCGGCGATCTGCTGGATTACTTCGCCACCGACTACCGTACCCGCGCCATCCTGCTCTATGTCGAGCAGATCAAGGACGCGCGCAAGTTCATGTCGGCCGCGCGCGCCGCTGCGCGTGCCAAACCCGTGGTGGTGGTGAAGTCCGGGCGCGCCGAACGGGTACAGCCGGGCAGCGCCGATACCCACGTGCAGGCACTGGCGCGCGCCGATGATGTGTACGGCGCGGCATTCAACCGTGCCGGCCTGCTGCGGGTGAGCGCGCTGGACGAACTGTTCACCGCGGCCGAGTCGCTGGGCCGGCTTGGCACCTTCCCCGGTCGTCGCCTGGCCATCCTCAGCAACGGCGGTGGCGTCGGCCACCTGGCGGTGGACCAGCTGATCGCCCTGCAGGGCACGCTGGCGCAACTGTCCGACAGCACCGTGCAGAAGCTGGATGCGGTACTGCCGCAGGGCTGGACGCGCAGCAACCCGGTCGACATCGTGGTCGACGCCGATGGTGATCGCTATGCCACTGCCATCGAAGCGTTGCTGGCCGACAGCGAGAACGATGCGGTGCTGGTGGTCAACGTGCCTACCGCGTTCACCTCGTCGGCCGATGCGGCGCAGGCGCTGACCCGTACGCTCGGCCTGCGCCCGCGCCACCACCGCGACAAGCCGGTATTCGCGGTGTGGCTGGGCAACGACGACCAGGCCACTGCCACCCTCAATGCCGCACGCGTGCCGACCTATCCCACCGAAGCGGAGGCCGTGCGCGGCTTCCAGCATCTGGTGCGTTACCGGGAGGCACAGAGTGCGTTGATGGAAACGCCGCCGAGCCTGCCGCAGGATTTCAGCGTGGATACCGCGCGTGCGCGCGCGCTGGTCGAAGCCGCGCTGGCCAATGGCCAGGGCTGGCTGGACCCGTTGGCCACCCATGAACTGCTGAAGGCCTACGGCATCCCCTCTGCACCGGTGATGCACGCGCGCGATGCGCACGAGGCGATGGACCTGGCGCAACCCTTGCTGGAGCGTGGCGCGACCGTCGCGCTGAAGATCCTGTCGCCCGATATTCCGCACAAATCCGAAGTGGATGGCGTGCGCCTGAATCTGGCGACCCTGCCGGCGGTGCAGAGCGCGGCGAAGGCCATCCTTGCTCGTGCACGCCAGCTACGGCCGGACGCGCGCATCGACGGCCTGCTGGTGCAACCGACCATCGTCCGCCCGAAGGCGCGCGAGATCATCGTCGGCATCGCCGACGACGCCACGTTTGGACCGGTGATCGTGGTCGGGCGCGGTGGCACGGCGGTGGAAGTGATCAACGACAAGGCGCTGGCGCTGCCGCCGCTGGACCTGCGCCTGGCCCACGAGCTGATCGGCCAGACCCGGGCCTCGCGCATCCTCAAGGCCTATGGCGATGTGCCCGCCGCCGATGAGCGTGCACTGGCACTGGCGCTGGTCAAACTGGCGCAGCTGGCGGCGGACATTCCCGAAGTGCGCACGCTGGACATCAATCCCCTGCTGGTGGACAGCAAGGGCATCCTCGCACTGGACGCGCGCGTTGCGGTTGCGCCGTCGCGCATCCTGCACAAGGGCCGTGGCCATCCACGCTTCGCCGTGTTCCCGTATCCGAAGGAATGGGAGCGCACCATCGAGCTGTCCGATGGCGGTCGCGCGTTCGTGCGCCCGGTGCGGCCGGAAGATGACGCGCTGTTCCGTGCGTTCTTCGCGCGTGTCAGCGACGAGGATCTGCGTCTGCGTTTCTTCCAGTCGGTGAAGCATTTCAGCCACGAGTTCATCGCCCGCCTGACCCAGCTGGACTACGCCCGCTCGATCGCATTGGTGGCGCTCGAACCGCGCAGCGGCGAAATGCTCGGCGCGGTGCGACTGCATGCCGATGCGGATTACCACCGTGGCGAGTACGGCATCCTGATCCGTTCGGATCTGAAGGGACACGGCATCGGCTGGCGCCTGATGGCGATCATGATCGAGTACGCCAAGTGGCTGGGCCTGGATGTGGTGGAAGGCCAGGTGCTGCGCGAGAACAGCACCATGCTGGCGATGTGCCAGAGCCTGGGCTTCAAGACCCGGCTGGACCCGGACGACCCGACGGTGATGATGGTGACGTTGCCGGTGCAGCAGGTGGAAGTGCCCGACGTCCCGCCGGTGGCGTGACCGTGACGGTAGCGCCGGGCCATGCCCGGCGGAACATCGGATTCAACGCAGCGGCTCGACCACCACCGCCGTGCCATAGCACAGCACTTCGGTCAGGCCGGTCATCACATCGGTGGCGTCGTAGCGCATGCCGATGACCGCGTTGGCACCCAGCTGCCGCGCATGCTTGACCATGTCGCGATAGGTTTCCTCGCGCGCCTGCTCGCACAGCTCGGTGTAGATGGTGATGTTGCCGCCGAAGATCGTCTGGATGCCGCCCAGGAAATTGCCCACGATCGAGCGCGAGCGCACGGTGATGCCGCGTACCACGCCCAGGTTGCGCGCGATGCGGTAGCCGGGCAGCTCGAAGGCGGTGGTCACCATCGAATCCTCGAAGCGCGCTGCTGACGTGGTCGGGGTACCGCTGTTGTAGGGGTCGGCCATGGGTGTCTGGTCGTGTTGTGGGTTTGAAGACGCCACAATACCCGCATGACCGACCGCATTCCCCTGCTGCTGCTCCCCGGCTTGCTCAACGACGCCGAACTCTGGCGCGCGCAGCTGGCCGACCTGGCCGATATCGCCGACTGCACCGTGGGCGACCAGACCCACGGCGAGACCCTGCAGGCCGTTGCCGAGGAGGTACTGGCGCAGGCGCCGGAGCGGTTTGCGCTGGCCGGTTTCTCACTGGGCGGCTTCGTCGCCCAGCAGATCCTGCGCACCGCGCCGGAGCGTGTGCTGCAGCTGGCCCTGATCGACACCTCGATCCATGCCGACTCCCCGGAACGTGCCGAACAGCGCCGCAGCCAGCGCGCCAGCGTGCGCCTGCCCGGTAAATTCCACGGCTTTGGTGACGCGCTGATGCGCAGCTATATCGACGCCTCGCGGCTGGACGACTACGTGCTGGTGCAGCGCGTGCGTGACATGACCGCACGGCTGGGTGCGGAGGTGTTCCTGCGCCAGAGCGCGCTGGAGCGCAGTGATGGCCACGATGTGCTGGCCGGCTACCGCGATCCGCTGCTGATCGTCTGTGGTGCGAACGACCGCATCACGCCGTTGGCGGTGAGCGAGGAGATGCACGCGCTGGTGCCGCATTCGCAGCTGGTGGTGGTGCCCGATTGCGGGCACCTGGCACCGATGGAGAAGCCGGACGAGGTGAGTGCGGCAATGCGCGGATGGTTGTTGCAGTACTGATGGATCCGCCGGGCATGGCCCGGCGCTACCCACCGTCATCCGGTAGAATCCTGCTGCAGCGCCCATGCCAGCGCGATCTGCGCCGGGCTGGCCTGATGACGGCCGGCGATGGCCTGGATCACTGGGTCCTTGATCACCTCGCCGTAGGCCAGGCTCATGTAGGCAGTGACGCGGATCCCGTTGTCCTGCAGGAACTTCACCAGCAGGCGGTTCTGCAGGTAAGGGTGGATCTCGATCTGGTTGGTGGCGATGGCATCGGCGCCGAGGATCTCGATCGCCTTGCGGGTCTGGGCGATGGTGAAGTTGGAGATACCGATCTCCCGGGTCAGCCCCTGTGCCTTGGCGGCGGCCAGGGCAGGCAGGTATTCCTCCATCGGCGTATCGACCTTGTCGTTCGGTGACGGCCAGTGGATCAACGCCAGGTCGACATGGTCGGTGCGCAGCTTTTCCAGGCTGGTGCGCAGGCTGGCCAGCAGCGCATCGCGCTTGAACTCGGTGATCCACACCTTGGTGGTCAGGTAGATCTCGTCACGCGGTACGCCGGACTCGGCGATGGCCTGGCCGACCTCGGCTTCGTTGCCGTAGATCTGCGCGGTGTCGATGGCGCGGTAGCCGACGTCCAGCGCGTTGCGCACCGAGTCGATCACGGTCTGGTCTTTCAGGCGGAAGGTGCCGAGGCCGAAAGCGGGGACAGTCATGGAGAACTCCAAAGCGGGGGAAGGAGGTGATCGCAAAGGGTAGGGCAGGGGCCGTGTGCATGCCGGCAACGGTGCATTGCATGCATCAGTGCGCGCTCACCGCGATCCCCTCGGCGCGATCGTCGATGCCGTCGCGACGGTCCAGGCGGCCGCTGAGCGCCGTCAGTGCGAACGCACCGACCACCACCAGCGCACCCAGCCACGGCGTATGCATCAGGCCGATGTGCTCGACCACCAGGCCGCCCAGCGACGCACCCAGCGCGATGCCGATGTTGAAGGCGGCGATGTTCAGGCCCGAAGCCACATCGGTCGCCTGCGGTGCGTAGCGCTGTGCCTGCTTGACCACGTACACCTGCAGGCCGGGCACGTTGCCGAACGCCACCGCGCCCAGTGCCAGCACGGTCAGCAGCATCAGCCAGGTGTTGTGGGCGGTGAAGGTCATGACCAGCAGCACGATGGCCAGCAGCGCGAAGATGCGCTTCAGCGCGGGAATCGGGCCCATGCGGTCGGCCATGCGGCCGCCCCACAGGTTGCCGATCGCCACCGACACGCCATACACCAGCAGCACCAGGCTGACCGCGTTGGCCGAGAAGCCGGTGACGTCCTGCAGGATCGGCGCCAGGTAGGTGAAGGACAGGAAGGTGCCGCCGTAGCCAAGCGCGGTGATGGCATACACCATCAGCAGGCGCGGCTGCGCCAGCACGCCCAGCTGCTGGCGGAAGGTGGCCGGCGCGCTCTGTGCCAGGCCGCGCGGCACGAACAGCAGGCTGCCCAGCAGCGCGATCACGCCCAGGCCGGCCACGGCCAGGAACGTGGCGCGCCAGCCCAGGTGCTGACCGATGAAGGTGCCCAGCGGCACGCCGGTCACCAGCGCCACGGTCAGGCCGGTGAACATGATGGCGATCGCGCTGGCGGCCTTCTCTTTCGGCACCACGGCGGTGGCGATGATCGAGCCGATGGAGAAGAACACGCCGTGGGCCAGGCCGGTGAGGATGCGGGCGACGATCAGCGAGGTGTAGCCCGGTGCCATCCATGCGATGACGTTGCCGAGGGTGAACAGCACCATCAGCGCCACCAGCAGGGTCTTGCGCGGCACGCGGCCGGTGAGCGCGGTCAACACCGGCGCGCCGACGGCCACGCCCAGGGCATACAGGGAGACCAGCAGGCCGGCCGAGGGCAGGCTGACCTGCAGGTCGGCGGCGATGGTCGGGATCAGGCCGACGATGACGAATTCGGTGGTGCCGATGGCAAAGGCACCGAGGGTCAGCGCCAGCAGGGCGAGCGGAATGCCACGGATCATGACAGTGTCCAGAGGGAAGGAAGGCGCGCAGTGTGCGCGGCCGACCTTTGCCGAAAAACCGGTCTTCACGCCAATCACTCTTGCCGCGTGGTCAATAATGGCGCCATGAAAACCACCCTCGACGAAATGCAGGCCTTCCTGGCGGTGATCGACAGCGGTTCGATCAGCGCGGCTGCCGAGCAGCTGGGGCAGACACCTTCGGGCGTGAGCCGCGCGCTGGGCCGTCTGGAGGACAAGCTGGGCACGACCCTGCTGACCCGCACCACCCGCCGCCTGCACCTGACCGCCGAGGGCGAGGCCTACCTGCGCCATGCGCGGGCGATCATCGATGCGGTGGAATCGGCCGAGGAACAGATGGCGGCGCGGCGCGAGCGTCCGGCTGGCCGGCTGCGGGTGGATGCAGCGATGCCGTTCGTGCTGCACGTGATCGCGCCGCTGGTCGCTGGTTACCGCGCGCGCTATCCGGACGTGCAGCTGGAGTTGAACAGTTCCGAGCGCTACATCGACCTGCTGGAACGGCGCACCGATCTGGCGATCCGTATCGGCCCGCTGGCCGATTCCACCCTGCATGCGCGGCCGCTGGGGCGCTGCCGGCTGCAGGTGCTGGCCAGCCCGGCCTATCTGGCCACGCACGGCGAGCCGGCCAGCGTGGTGGCATTGGGTCAGCACACGCTGCTGGGGTTCAACGAGCCGGAGTCATTGAACCGTTGGCCGCTGCCGGGCGATGCCGAGGGGCAGCTGCTGGTGCGCCCGGACATCGCGGTGTCCAGCGGCGAGACCCTGCGCACGCTGGCGGTGGAGGGCGTGGGCATCACCTGCCTGTCCGACTTCGTGACCGAACGCGACCGCGCGGCCGGCACCCTGGTGCCGGTGCTGGCCGCGCAGACGCTGGATGTGTACCAGCCGATCCATGCGGTGTACTACCGCAACACGGCCGTATCGGCACGGATCAGCTCGTTCCTGGATTACCTGGGCGAGGCGATGGCCGCCTCGGATTACCTGCGCTGATGGAGTGTCCGGGTTGCCGGCCAGCGGCCGGCATTACCGGGAATCRCACGCATGGTAGTGCCGGCCGCGGGCCGGCAACCCCCACAGGCGCTCGCTTCTTCCACCAGCGCGGCATTCTGCTGGGTGGTGCCATCCATCTGGATGATGGTCTGGCTGACCTGCTCGATGCCGGCCGACTGCTCCTGCGACGCAGCGGAGATCTCGGCCATGATGTCGGTCACGCGCTGCACCGACGCGACGATCTCGGCCATGGTGTCGCCGGCCTGGCGCACACGCTGCGCACCGTGGCCAACCTGTTCCACCGACGCCTCGATCAGCGATTTGATTTCCTTGGCCGCCGCCGCCGACCGCTGTGCCAGCGTACGCACTTCACTGGCGACCACCGCGAATCCACGGCCCTGCTCGCCGGCACGCGCCGCTTCCACCGCTGCATTCAGCGCCAGGATGTTGGTCTGGAACGCGATGCCGTCGATGACGCTGATGATGTCGGCGATCTGCCGCGACGAGCCTTCGATCGCATCCATCGTCGCCACGACCTGGCCGACCACTTCACCGCCGTGCGAGGCCACGCTGTGCGCACCGATCGCCAGCTGGTTGGCCTGCCGCGCATGCTCGGCGTTCTGGCGCACGGTGGAGGTCAGTTCCTCCATCGACGCGGCGGTTTCTTCCAGGTTCGCCGCCTGCTGTTCGGTGCGGCGCGACAGGTCGTTGTTGCCGGCGGAAATTTCCGCAGCGGCGGTGTGGATGCTGCCGGAGGCGTGCTTGATGTCGCTGACGATCGTCGCCAGCTGTGCGGCGGTGGCGTTGGCATCCCCCGCAATGCGGGCGAACACGCCCTGGAAGTCGCCGTCCATACGCGCACCCAGTCGACCATCGGCAATGGCACGCAGCATGGCCGAGACCTCGCCCAGGTTCTGTTCGGTGGTCTGCATCAATCGGTTCAGGCCATCGACCATCGCGCGGAAATCATGCTCGAAGCGCGCACTGTCGCCGCGTTGGCTGAAATCGCCTGCTGCCGCAGCTTCGGCCAGGCGGCGGATTTCGCCGTTGATCGCGCCCAGGTTGGATTTCACCGCATCCAGCGCCTGGGTGATCACGGCCTTCTCGCCGGGCAGGCGTTCCATGTCCAGGCTGAGATCGCCCACTGCATAGCGGCCCATGATCGTGATCGCGCGCATCTTCACCTGGATGTGCGCATCGACCAGGGTGTTGGTGTCGGCCACCATCGTGCCGTAGGCGCCGGGGAAGGCGCTGCTGTCCATGCGGTGGCTGATCGTGCCGGCGTCGTGTGCCCTTGCCATCGCGGTCTGCGCATCAAGCACGCCACGCAGGGTGCTCTGCACGGCCTGCATCGCCTGTGCCAGGCGACCGATCTCGTCGCGGCTGCGCACCTGCACCACGTGGTCGAGGTCACCGGCGGCAACCGCACGCGCGGCCGCTTCCACCGCCAGCACCGGCTGCACCACGGCGCGCCGCAGCCACCAGCCAAGGGCGATCAGCAGCAGCACGGCGGCGCCGATGGTCAGCGCGGCGCACACCACCAGCACCTGTCGGGAATCCTGCGAACGCGCGGTCACTGCAGCCTCGGCTACCTCGGTGGCACGCATGCTCAGGGCATCCAGCGCACTGGCCACCGGACGGTCCTTGCCGCGCACCAGGGAATCGCCGACCGCCGGGTCGTAGCTGGCGTCAGCGAAGGCCTGCAGTGCGGCGTGGTAGTCCTGCTGCAACTGTGCGTGCAGGCCGGAAAACGCCTGCGCCAGTTCGCGCGTGCGCGCATCGGGGCTGGCGGCCAGGCCCGTGGCCAGTTCGGCAACGACGCGGCCTTCGTTGTCGAAGGCCTGCAGGTGATGCTGGCGCAGCGCGTCATCGTGGCCGCGCAGCAGCACGTTCTTCCACTCCTGTACCTGCCCGCGGAATTCGCGTTGCAGGCGCTCGGCGTCACGGCTGTGGGCAACCTCCGGCGGTACGTCGGTGGACAGCTTCAACCAGGCCGACGCCAGGCCCGCCAGGGCGCATACCAGGACAACAGCCAGACCAACAGAAACGGCACCGAGCAGCTTCGACTGCAGCCGCGGCGCATGGGAAGAGGCTTTCATGGGACGAGATCTCGGAAGGGGTGCGATGCGGTATCGACCGTCCTTTAGCGCTCTGAAGTGCGATGCGTGTCACATTCCCGTTCTGTTTAGTGATGTGAAGAATGTGTTTCATTGGACAAATGTGTCCATATGGAACGAAAGAAGACCCTCGACAGGTGGTTTAAATGTAACTATTGTTGTTACATGAAATCCGCGAATCCGCTTTCCGACGCCCTGCACGTGATGGCCCATCTGGTCGGCCAGCACGGGCCGCGAACCTCCGAACAGCTGGCGACCTGCCTGCCGACCCATCCGGTGGTGATCCGCCGCCTGCTGGCGCAGATGCACAAGGCCGGCCTGGTACGCAGCACGCGCGGCCACGGTGGCGGCAGCCAGCTCGCCCGCGATGCGGCGACGATCACCCTGTACGACGTCTACCAGGCCATCGGCGCGCCGCCGATGGTCCAGGTCGGTACCCGCGAAGGCAGGGGCGGCTGCCCGATCCAGCAGCTGGTCAACCAGGCCCTGCTGGAGAGTGCCCGCGAAGCGCAGCGCCTGCTCGAGCAGCGGCTGCAGGCAACCACCCTCGACCAGCTTGGCGCCGACTTCGCCCGCCATCTTGCCCATCACCGTTCCCTGGAAGGTCACCATGAATCCTGATGTCCTCATCGTCGGCGGCAGCTACGCCGGCATCGCCGCCGCACTGATCCTGGCGCGTGCGCGCCGGCCGGTCACCATCATCGATGCGGGTTCGCCGCGAAACCGTTTCGCCAGCCATTCGCACGGCGTGCTGGGCCTGGACGGCATCAGTGGCGCCGAGTTGTTGAAGAACGCGCGCCAGCAACTGCTGGACTACCCGACCGTGCGTTGGCTGAATGCCGAAGCGGTGCAGGCCACGCTCCGCACCGAAGGTGTGGAGGTGCGTACGGCCGACGGCCAGGTACTGACCGCGCGCAAGCTGCTGCTGGCCACCGGTATCGCCGACCAGCTGCCCGATCTGCCCGGCCTGGCCGAGCGCTGGGGCAGCACCGTGCTGCACTGCCCGTACTGCCATGGTTATGAAGTGGGTGGCGGTTCGATCGGCCTGCTCGGCGGCCATCCGATGTCGGCCGGCAAGGCGCCGCTGTTCGCCGACTGGGGCAACGTCACCTTCTTCAGCCAGGGCCTGCCGATCAGCGACGAGGAGCTGGCCGCCATGCAGCAACGCGGCGTGCAGGTGGAAACCACGCCGGTGGTAGGTGTGCACGGCGAGCAGCCGACGTGGCTGGAAGTGGAACTTGCTGACGGTCGCCGTGTCGCCCAGCGTGCGCTGTTCGTGCCGGCCATGCAGCAGATGGCCACGCCGCTGGTGCAGCAGCTGGGTTGCGCGCTGGTGGAGAGTCCGCTGGGCGTGCTGGCCGAGGTGGACATGATGAAACAGACCTCGGTGCCGAACGTGTACGCCGCCGGTGATGCGACCACGGTCGGCAACATCACCCTGGCCATGGCAGAAGGCGTGCGCGCGGGCATCGGCATGCACCATGCGCTGGTGGCCGAGGACAGCCTGCCGCGCTGAGGCAATGCATCCACGCATGGCGCGGATCCGTTGAAGGGTGCCGACGTTGGCCGGCACCCTCCGCCTTCAACCTTCCACGCTGGCCGCATCCAGCTGTGCCACGTCATGCACGCTCAACGCCACGTTCGCCGCCGCCAGCAGGTCGTGCAGCTGCTCCACGCTGGTGGCACTGACGATCGGTGCGGTGATCGACGGCCGTGCGATCTGCCATGCCAGCGCGATCTGCGCGGCAGTGGCGTTGTGCTTGCTGGCCACGTCATCCAGTGCCTGCAGAATGCGCAGGCCGCGCGGGTTCAGGTAGCGCTTGACCACGGTGGCGCCGCGCGCGGAACTCTTGCCGGCGTCGTCCGGCGTGCGGTACTTGCCACTGAGGAAGCCGCTGGCCAGTGCGTAGTAGTTGATCACGCCGATCTGCTCGCGCTGCACCAGCGGTTCCAGCTCCTTCTCGTAGCCGGCGCGGTCGTACAGGTTGTACTCCGGCTGCAGGGTTTCATAGCGCGGCAGCCCGTAGTCGGTGGAGACCTTCAAGGCATCGGCAAGACGCGTGGCGCTGTAGTTGGACGCGCCGATCGCGCGCACCTTGCCCGCCTCGATCAGGCGACCGAACGCGGCCAGGGTCGCTTCCAGCGGCGTGGATTCATCGTCCTCGTGAGCCTGGTACAGATCGATCACCTCGGTCTGCAGGCGACGCAGCGAATCCTCCACCGCCGCATTGATGTTGTCCGGGGTGAGGCCGGGGCGCTCGGCCCATTTGGCCACCTTGGTCGCCAGCACCACCTTGTCGCGCTTGCCGCTGCGCGCGAACCACTTGCCCAGCAGCGTCTCCGACTCGCCACCCTGGTTGCCCGGCACCCACGCCGAGTACACGTCGGCGGTGTCGACCAGGTTGAAGCCGGCATCGACGAAGGCATCCAGCAGGGCGAAGCTGGCCTTCTCATCAGCGCTCCAGCCGAACACGTTGCCACCGAAGGCGAGCGGAGCTACATGCAGGCCTGAACGGCCCAGTTCGCGGTTTGCCGTCATGGGCACGGACTCCTTGGGGGAAGTCCTTCAGGATAGAACGCGATGTATGACCGCGCTGCGGCGCTGACCACAAAACTGTGTTCCGCACCGCGCACGCGGCTAACGTTTTGTGAACACCTGTGGCGCGGCGGCTGCTAGTCTCGCCGCATCTTCCGCTGGAGTCGCCCCGATGATTGCTGCCTCATCCCTGCGTGGTTGCCGCCTGCTGCTTGCTTCGGCCCTGCTGGTTGCCGTTCCCGCATTCGCCGCGCCGGCCACGGTCGCACCGGCAAAGATCCAGGTGTCGCCCGCGATCGATGCCGCGGTGAAGGCCTCGACCCGCGACCCCGCCAACGTCAAGCGCGACGGTTTCCGTCATCCTGCCCAGACCTTGGGCTTCTTTGGCGTCGCGCCGGAAAAGACCGTCATCGAGATCACCCCGGGCAATGGCTGGTACTCGGAGATCCTGGCGCCGCTGCTGCGCGACAAGGGTCATTACATCGCTGCGGTGGTCGATCCGCAGGCCGTGGCTGAAGGTCGCGGCCGCGACTACCAGCAGCGCAGCCGCGACAGCCTGGAAAAGAAGTACGCCGCCGCACCGGCACAGTTCGACAAAACCGCAGTGGTTGCCTACGACCCGGCCAAGCCGGTGTTCGGTGCAGCCAACTCGGCCGATGTGGTGCTGACCTTCCGCAACGTGCACAACTGGCGCAAGGCCGGCCAGGCGCAGGGCATGTTCCAGGGCTTCTTCAACGTGCTCAAGCCGGGCGGCGTGCTCGGCGTGGTCGAGCACCGCGCCAAGGCCGACGTGGCCGACGCTGACGACACCGGTTATGTGGGCCAGCAGCAGGTGATCGCGATGGCCGAGGCCGCCGGTTTCAAGCTCGACGCGCGCACCGAGGTCAATGCCAACCCGCGCGATACCAAGGATCATCCGAATGGCGTGTGGACCCTGCCGCCGACCAACCAGCATGACAAGGCGGATGACGCCAAGTACCAGGCCATCGGTGAAAGCGACCGCATGACCCTGCGTTTCGTGAAGCCGTGACCCGGTAGCGCCGGGCCATGCCCGGCGAGCACGCGCGGCGTGGCATGGGACAATGCCCTGCCCGCCGCCTGCCGTCCCCGCGATGCTGATTGCCTTCAACAAGCCGTTCAACGTGCTCTGCCAGTTCACCGACCGCAGCGTGCCGCCGCGGCCGACATTGGCCGGCTTCGGTTTGCCGCCGCGCGTCTACGCTGCCGGCCGCCTCGACCATGACAGTGAAGGCCTGCTGCTGCTGACCGACAACGGTACGCTGGCGCACAAGTTGACCGACCCGAAGCACAAGGCGGACAAGCTCTACTGGGTGCAGGTGGAAGGCACGCCCAGCGACGGGCAGCTGCAGCAGCTGCGCGATGGCGTGATGCTCAATGACGGGCCGACGCTGCCGGCGAAAATCGAGCGCCTCGATCCTGCGCCTGAACTGTGGCCGCGCGATCCGCCGGTGCGCTTCCGCAAGACGGTGCCCGACAGCTGGCTGGCGATCACGATCCGCGAGGGGCGTAACCGCCAGGTGCGGCGAATGACCGCTGCGGTGAACCTGCCGACGCTGCGGCTGGTACGCGCTGCAATGGGGCCATACCGGCTGGATGACCTGCAGCCCGGGCAGTGGCGGCAGATCGGCTGAAAAAAAGGCCGGAGGCCTTGCGGCGTCCGACCCTCGTGCAGCGTCATGGGGTCAGAGCCCTTCCTGCGGAAGGGATCCGACCCCGGTCAATCAGGCGTCGCTGCCGATATCGCTGTGCTCGTCGACCACGGTGTCGTTGCGGCGATCGCGCGCGTTGATGCGCTGGGCCTGGCCGTTGACCACATGGCCATTGGCGGCCTTCTTCTTCTGCTGCTTGCGGTACAGCGCATAGCCCAGCAGGCCTACGCCCACGGCAGCTGCCGCGATGGTCACCGCCGGATTGCGGCGGGCGAACTTGGTGGCGACCTTGCCGCCAGTCTTCACCGCGCCAAGGGCGGCACCGGTCTTGATCCAGTCGCTGGCCTGCGGGCCGAGGTGACGCAGGCTGCCGCCCGCGCTCTTCAGGCCATCGCCTGCGGTATGGGCCAGGTCGAGGGCGCGCTCCAGGGCGCGGTCGGTGATTACGGTCAGCTTGCTCATGCGGGGGTGTCCTTGCCTCGGGTCGAAGTCCAGTGTCGCCTGTTGCCCGTAAACGGTATGTCAGTCAGGCGGGCGCGTGGTGTGACTCTACCGCAGCCATTCAGGAACGGGCGGGGTGTCGGCGCGCATCACGTCCCGCGCGGCTTGGCCCGGTGGGTCGCCGTAGCCGTCCAAGGGTCGTCCGGCCACGGGTGGCGCGGGTAACGGCCCTTCATCTCCTTCTTCACCTCGGCGTAGGTGTTCTCCCAGAAATTGCGCAGATCCTGGGTGACCTGCAACGGCCGGCCACCCGGCGACAGCAGGTGCAGGGTCAGCGGCACCCGGCCATCGGCGATGCGTGGCGTATCGGCCAGGCCGAACAACTCCTGCAGCTTCACCGCCAGCACCGGCGGCAGCGGCTCGCCGCTTTCGCCGTCCAGCGCGTAGCTGATCGGCCGCTCCAGCCCCGACGGCACGGTGATCCGGGTGGGCGCGTGGCGCTCGACCAGCTGCCGTTGCGACCATTCCAGTGGCGACTTCAGCGCTTCGCCGAAACTGGCCTCGTCCAGTGCATCCAGCCGTGTCCTGCCCGCGAACGCCGGCTGCAGCCACTGCGCACGGTTGGCCAGCAATGCGGCATCACTGCAGTCGGGCAGGCCCAGCTCGGGCATCCAGCGCCGCAGCGATTCCACCCGTGCCTGCCACTGGCGCAGACCGTCGGTCCATGGCAATGCCTGCAGGCCGAGCTCGGCAACGGCGTCGGTGAGTGCCTGCGCCGCCAGCTGCGGATCAACCCGGCCAGCCGAACGGCTGTCCATCACGATGCGGTCGAAGCGTGTTTCGCGCAGCGCGACCAGGGCGCGGCGGGTGTCATCCCAGCGCACCGCGTCTTCGGTCACGAAGCGCTCGGGCCAGTGCCTGCGCAGAAAGCCTTCATCCACCGGTGCGGCGCGCAGCAGCAGCGCGTCGCGCGCCTCGAAGCGCAGTTCGCTGGCCACCAGCCACGGTTCGCCCCGCAGGTCGCTCAGTTCATGCAGGCGGGCGCTGCGGCCGTTGGCCAGCAGGTAACGCAGCGGGTCGTTCGGATGCTGGAAGGCAATGCGGTCGGGGAAGGCATGGGCCAGCAGGTCGCCCAGTTCGTGGGCCTCGATGCTGGCGGGCGGTGTAGCGTCACAACGCAGGCGACGGCGCCACTGTTTGGCAGCGGCATCGATGGCGGCCAGGCCACTGCGATTGGCATCGGCCGGCGCACGGCCGTTGCGGAAGGCCGCCAGTGCGCGCCAGCGTGCGGCCAGTGCATCACCGCCCTGGCGCAATGGGTCACGAGCTTCCAGCAATGCCGCCAGATCGGCGGCCAACGCCTGCGCGCGGGCATCAGCTGCGGCCAGCAGCATCGCGGCCATCCGCGGATGGGTGCCCAGCGCCAGCACGCGACGGCCAAGTGCAGTGATCGCGCCGCTGCTCGACAACGCGCCCAGGCGCTGCAGCAGTTCGCGTGCGGCGGCCATCGGCCCGGTCGGTGGCGGGTCGAGGAAGCGCAGGTCGCTGCTGCCCCAGGCGGCCAGTTCCAGCGCAAGGCCGGCCAGTTCAACCTGGTCGATCTCGGCGCGACGCTGCGGTTCCAGCCGCTGCGACTGCGGCCACAGCCGCCAGGCCACGCCCTCGGCCACGCGCCCGGCACGGCCGGCACGCTGGTCGGCCGAGGCCTGCGCAATGGCGACCACGTCCAGGCGGGTGAATCCACTGTTGGGGTCGTAGCGCGGCTCGCGCGCCTGGCCGCTGTCGATCACCACGCGCACGCCGGGCAGGGTCACCGAGGATTCGGCGACGTTGGTGGCGAGCACCACGCGGCGGCGGCCGTCGCTGGCGGCCTGCAGCACGCGCGCCTGCTGTTCCACCGGCAGTTCACCGTGCAGGGCCAATACGTCCACCGCAGCGCCAGCAAGACTGTCCTGCAGGCCTGCCTGCACGCGTGCGATCTCACGTTGGCCGGGCAGGAACACCAGCAGGTCACCGGGGTGCTCGGCCAGCGCCTGCTGCACCGCGCGTCGCACCTGCAGTTCCAGCGCCTCGTCACGCCGGGCAGGGAAGTGGCTGATTGCCACCGGATAGCTGCGGCCTTCGCTGCTCAGTCGTGGTGCATCGAGGAAGCGCGCCAGGCGTTCGCCATCGAGCGTCGCCGACATCACCAGCAACCGCAGGTCATCGCGCAGCTGCGACTGCACGTCCAGCGCCAGCGCCAGGCCCAGGTCGCCACTGAGGTGGCGCTCGTGGAATTCGTCGAACAGGATCGCGCCCACGGTCTCCAGCATTGGATCGTCCTGCAGCATCCGGGTCAGGATGCCCTCGGTGACGACCTCGATGCGCGTGCGCGCCGATACCTTGTTCTCGAAGCGGATGCGGTAGCCGACGATGCCGCCGACCTCCTCACCGAGCTGGCGCGCCATGAACATCGCGGCACTGCGCGCGGCCACCCGGCGTGGTTCCAGCAGGATGATCCTGCGACCCTCCAGCCACGGCGCATCGAGCAGCGCCAACGGCACCTGGGTGGTCTTGCCCGCGCCAGGCGGGGCTTCCAGCACCAGCCGCGGGTGCACGGCCAGGTGCTGCTGGATCTGCGGCAGCAGCGGAGAGATGGGGAATTGCGGGGCGTTCATCTGCAAAGGATAAGGGGCCATGGCGGGCACGGGTACAATGCGCGGGTTTTCCTGCCTCTGCTGCCCCCATGCATCTGATCGATATCGGCGCCAACCTGACCCACGACTCCTTCGACCGCGACCGCGACGCCGTGCTGGACCGCGCACGCCAGGCCGGTGTGGTGCAGATGATCATCACCGGTGCCAGCCGCGAGCATTCGCCGCTGGCCCTGCAGCTGGCGCAGCAGCACCCGGGCTTCCTGTACGCCACTGCCGGCGTGCACCCGCACCACGCGGTGGAGTACACCGACGAGTGCGATGCGGAGATGCGCGCACTGCACGCCCATGCCGAAGTGGTGGCGGTGGGAGAGTGCGGGCTGGACTACTTCCGTGATTTCTCGCCGCGCCCGGCGCAGCATCGCGCGTTCGAGCGCCAGCTGCAGCTGGCTGCAGACAATGGCAAGCCGCTGTTCCTGCACCAGCGCGACGCGCATGCCGATTTCATGGCACAGATGAAGAACTTCGAAGGCCGCATCGGTCCGGCCGTGGTGCACTGCTTCACCGGCGAGCGCCAGGAGCTGTTCGATTATCTCGACCAGGACTGGTACATCGGCATCACCGGCTGGCTGTGCGACGAGCGCCGTGGCGGTCACCTGCGCGAGCTGGTGAAGAACATTCCGGCCAACCGGTTGATGATCGAGACCGACGCACCGTACCTGCTGCCGCGCACCTTGAAGCCGATGCCGAAGGATCGCCGCAACGAACCGGTGTTCCTGTCGCACATCGTGGAAGAGCTGGCGCGGGACCGTGGCGAGGATGTGCAGACCACGGCCGCAAACGCCACGGCTGCCACGCGTGCGTTCTTCCGGTTGCCGGACGCCGCCTGATCGGCAAACGGTAGTGCCGGCCGCTGGCCGGATCCGGTAGCGCCGGGCCATGCCCGGCGAGCGAAGCGGCAATATCCGTCAGCCGGGAGTGCCCGGATCCGGTAGCGCCGGGCCATGCCCGGCGAGCGAAGCGGCAATATCCGTCAGCCCTTCCCGATACGTTGGAAACCGCGGCGTCCAGCCCAGCGCGTCGCGCGTGCTGCGGCTGTCGATGCGCTTGCTGCTCTGGTAGAAGCGCCGCAATGTCGCGCTGACTGATGGATCGTCCCAGGCCACCGCGGGTGGCATGGCGAAACCCCCCAGCTGCGCAGCGAAGGCCAGTACATCCTGCGGCGGTGCCGGTTGGTCATCGCTCGGCAGATACAGTGCGTTGGCCATGGGGCGTTGCATCGCGGCGATCACCACCGCAGCCAGGTCGTCCACGTGCAGGCGATTGAACACCAGCCCTGGCCGCACTACGTGCCGCGCGCGGCCCTGCGCCAGCTGCAGCAGCGCGTTGCGCCCGGATCCGTAGAGGCCCGGCAGGCGGAACATCGCCGAGGCGATACCGCGCGCATCCGCCAGCGCACGCCATTGCGTTTCGGCGAGGCGACGCTGCATGCCTGCCGGCCCGGTGGCATCGGCCACGCTGTGCTCATTGATCCAGCCACCGTCGCGGTCGCCGTAGACCGAGGTCGACGACAGGTAACCGAGCCAACGCAGTGAACTGCTGTCGCGCAACGCGGCATGCAGCAGGCGCAGCGCCGGGTCGCCCTCGGCATCGGGAGGGACGCTGCACAGCACCGCGTCGGCATGGGCAATCGCAGCGAGCAGGCTCGGGGCAAGCGCGGCGTCAGCACGCAGCTGATGACGCAGCAGGCCATCGTCAGGTGCCGACGCCGGATCGCGCACCGTGCCTTCCACGTGTACGCCCTGGGCCTGAAGGCGCGCGGCCAACACGCGGCCACTCCAGCCCATGCCGAGGATCAGTACGCGCTTCGGCAACGGGCCAGGCATGTTCATCGGATCACACCGAGCGCTGGGCCTGGTAGGCCTGCAGGCTGCTGTAGGCGACCTGCAGCAGCAACGCTTCCTGGCCCGCGGCGCGCGCACGCGCCAGCATGTCGCCGACGATCTGGGCCGCTTCCACCTGCTGGCCTGCCTCCAGGTCGCGCAGCATCGACGCCTTCAACGCCGAACCGGCCTGGGTCAGGGTGCCACGCGCGGTGTCCTGCGCCGCCTGCGGCACCGGCTCACCCGCTGCTTCGGCCACCGCCAGGCATTCGTCATAGAGCCCACGCACGATGGCGTCGCCGTCATCGGTGGCCACGATCGTGCCGATGTCCGCACGCAGCAGGCAGGTGGCCGCCGCCAGCGCGGTCAGGAACGTGTACTTGATCCACTGTTCCTGGCCGATGTGCTCACTGGCCAGATGATCGAGATTGGCCTGCGCACACGCTGCTGCGAACGCCTGCACGCGCGCGGAGATCGCACCGCCATCGCGTTCGCCGAAGGTCAGCTTGGCCGGCTTGCCCAGGTGCAGCACGGCCCCATCAGGCGCCTTGGTCGCACTGATGAAGCACAGACCGCCGAGCACGGCGTCGCGGCCGAAGCGCGCGTCGAGCGCGTTGTAGTGATGCAGGCCGTTGAGGATCGGCAGCACGGTGGTACCCGCGCCCACCGCCGGGGCGATGGCATCGATCGAGCTGTCCAGATCGTAGGCCTTGCAGCTGAGGATCACCAGATCGAACGGCTTGTCCGCAGCCAGCGCAGGCAGGGCATCTGCGGTGACGTGCTGCACCGGGAACGTGGCATCGCCCACCGGGCTGCGCAGCACCAGGCCATCACGATCCAGCTGCGCGGCGCGCGCGGGGCGCACGAGGAAGGTCACGTCCACGCCAGCCTGGGCCAGGCGACCACCGAAGTAACCGCCGGTACCGCCGGCGCCGAGGATCAGGATACGCATTGCACGCTCACTGCAGTTGGGGGATTCACTGCAGCGATTGTGCCGGAGTTTGCGGCCAACGGCTGAGCCCCTCGTGGTGGTTTGAAGCGCAAGCTGTGTTTGGGTCGGGCGGGGTGGGCTCACGGGGGGCGCCGCAAGTACGTCCGTGTAGGCTTGGCCGCGCCATCCATGGCGCGGACACCCCCGCGAGCCCACCCCGCCCGACCCCTGACGGTTTCCGTGTGCGTCCACCACGGAAAACAAAGAAGAAAATCAAAAGCAACAGCGGGTCGCTTCGCTCGTTCCTCGCGATCATCTTTCCGATGGATCCATATCCATCAGCTCACAAACGAAAAGAGCCGAGCAGATGCTCGGCCCCATCGCGAATGTTTCATCCACGCATGGCGTGGATCTACTGTGTCGACCAGGGTCGACACCCACCAACAGCAGCACGGACGCCGTTCCGACAGCAGCGGAAAACTGTCGAAGGCGGGGTGGTGTCGGGTTGCGGGGTGTCCGCGCCATGGATGGCGCGGCCAAGCCTACAAGGACGTACTTGCGGCGTCCCCGCAACCCGACACCATCCCGCCATCCCACGGATATCTCGTTTTTGACGTTGACGTTGACGTTGCTGTTGCTGTTGCTGTTGCCGGCCAGCGGCCGGCACTACCAGTGCGGGTGCAGGGTCGCAGGCCCTGCAGAACATCCTCAGCTGCGCATTCCCACGCCACGGCGCAACAACCACAGCGCCAGCGCCGTCAGCACCACCACGAAACCGATCATCAGCGCATACGCCACCACCACCGGCACATCGCTGCTGCCCAGCAGGCCATAGCGGAACGCGTTGACCATGTAGAAGATCGGGTTCGCGTGCGTGGCCGCCTCCGCCCATGGCGGCAGCAGCTTCACCGAATAGAACACGCCGCCCAGGTAGGTCAGCGGAGTCAGGATGAAGGTCGGCACGATCGCCACGTCATCGAACTTCTTCGCATACACCGCGTTGATGAAGCCGGCCAGCGAGAAGATCGTCGCGCCCAGGATCACCGTGGTCAGCGTCACCAGCGGATGCGGGATGCGCACCGGAGTGAAGAACATCGCGATGATCAGCACGATCACGCCCACCATCAGGCCACGCAGCACCGCACCGGCCACGTAGCCCCACAGGATCACCCAGTTCGGCATCGGGCTGACCAGCAGCTCTTCCACGTGGCGGCCGAACTTGGCGCCGAAGAACGAGGAGCTGATGTTGCCGTAGCTGTTCTGGATCACGCTCATCATCACCAGGCCCGGCACGATGAACTGCATGTAGGTGTAGCCGCCCATGTCACCCACGCGCGAACCGATCAGGCCGCCGAAGATCAGGAAGTACAGGGTCATGGTGATCGCCGGCGGTACCAGGGTCTGGCCCCAGATGCGCATGATGCGGGCGACTTCGCGGCGCACGATGGTCATCAGTGCGATGCGGTTGCGCTGGCCGTCGGTCAGGACCGGGGTCGGGGTGCTGCTCATGCGGACGTCTCCTGGTTGCCGGTGAGGCGCACGAACAGTTCCTCCAGGCGGTTGCTCTTGGTACGCATCGAGCGCACGCGGATGCCCGCCGCGTTCAGTGCCTCGAACACGCGGTTGAGGTCCATCGCACGTGGCATGTCGATGTCCAGCGTATGGCCGTCGGTGGCGGTCAGGGTTGCCCCCTCGATCACCGGCAACTGGGCGGGCAGGGTGCCGTCGATGTCCAGCAGGAAGCCTTCCACGTCAAGCTTGGCCAGCAGTTCGCGCATCGGGCCCTGGGTGACGATCTGGCCGTGGTCGATGATGGCCAGGTTGCGGCACAGGTGCTCGGCCTCTTCCAGGTAGTGGGTGGTGAGGATGATCGTGGTGCCGGCGGCGTTGATCTCCTTCAGCACCCGCCACATGTCGCGGCGGATCTCGATGTCCACGCCAGCGGTCGGTTCGTCCAGGATCAGCAGGCGCGGCCGGGTCATCATCGCGCGGGCGATCATCAGCCGGCGCTTCATGCCGCCGGACAGGGTGCGGCTCATCACCTGCGCCTTCTCCCACAGGTGGGCGCGCTTGAGCTCGACTTCGGCCATCTGCTCGGCTTCGGCGCGCGGCACGCCGTAGAAGCCGGCGTAGTTCACCAGGATGTCGAAGGGCTTTTCAAACAGGTTGAAGTTGATCTCCTGCGGCACGAGTCCGATCAGGCGCATGGTCGCGCTGCGGTTGCGCACCAGGTCGCTGCCGAACACTTCCACCTGGCCCTCGCTGAGGTTGACCAGGGAACTGATGATGCCGATCAGGGTGGACTTGCCGGCACCGTTCGGGCCCAGCAGGGCGAAGAAGTCGCCCGGGGCCACTTCCAGCGAGACCCCTTTCAGGGCCTGGGTGCCGTTGTCATAGGTTTTACGCAGGTCGCGCACGCGCAGGGCGGGCGCCGTATCGTTCAGGGAAGCCAAGCTCGATGCCTTCGCGCCCATGGGCTGGCGCTGGAGAGGGGCGGGGAAGGTCTATTATAGAAGACCCCGAGGGCTTGCCCCGGCTACACACTGTCCCGAAAAGTCGTGCCTGTCCAATTCCCCATCAAACTGGTCGACCGCCGCATGCTGGCGCCCTCCATCGGCCATTACCAGTTCGTGCGTGACGACGGCCAGCCGCTGGATTTCCAGCCCGGCCAGTTCATCCAGGTCCATTTCAGCTACGCCGATGGCACCGAAACCAAGCGCAGCTATTCGCTGGCGACCATCCACGACCACGCGCTGGGGCCAGGCGAGGCGGTGGATATCGCGGTCAGCTTCGTACCCGGTGGCGCCGCCACGGCGCTGTTCGAGGCGCTGGACATCGGCGGCCAGGTCAGCGCGTCCGGTCCCTACGGTCGGTTCTGCCTGAACCCGGGCGACCACAACGGCCGCTACCTGCTGATCGCCACCGGTACCGGCGTCACCCCGTACCGCTCGATGCTGCCGTTGCTGGCAACGGCGATGGCCGAGCGTGGCGTGCAGGTGGTCCTGTTGCAGGGCGCACGCAGCCCGGGGGAACTGCTGTACAGCGAAGACTTCTACAGCTTCGCCGAAAAGCACCCGAACTTCCGTTATGTGCCTTGCCTGTCGCGGGAACTGCCGGCCGAGCCGCACCCGGACGTACACCATGGCTATGTGCAGCAGGCGCTGGCGGCGTTCACGCCGGACCCGGCCACCGACATCGCCTACCTGTGCGGCAACCCGGACATGGTCGACGCCTGCGCCGAAGCGCTGAAGGCGGCGGGCCTGGGTAATCCGCAGATCCGCCGCGAGAAGTACGTCAGCAGCAAATAAGACCGCTGCCGCCGGGATCAGGCAGGTGGCAAGGGGCGCGGCAGCACCTGCACCGAGGCTTGGGTGCTGCCCGCCAGTCCGGCCATGTCTATGGTCAGATGCCATGGGCCCGAAGAGGGCACCGTGAGGTGGAAGGGTGACGTGCTGACCAGCCCGCCGTGGAACTGATGCCTTCGCCCATTCCGGTAACTGGCCAGATTGCTTGGTGTCATCAAGCGCACGTTGGCGGCGCGGGTCAGAGTGATTTCAATCACGTCACCCGCCTGCAGGATTCCAAGATCCCATTTCAGGTAGTTCATCTGCTTCTGCCCTCTGGATGGCCGTTGCGAGTGCAGGCCGCGGTGATCAGTGGAGGCAGCCAGCGGCTGCCTCCGGCTCCTACCCGGTCAGTACGGCACCCACGCATCGCGCCAGGCCGAACCCACGCCCGGCCGGTAGGCCTCGGCGTTGACGTTGCACCACGCGCCTTCCGGGAACGGGCGGCAGGCGTACAGCTTGCCGTCGGTGCCCTTCACCACGGTCTCGCCGGGCTTGTAGCTGCCAAGTCCGGCCGGGTACACGAAGTCGTAGTCGCCACCCGGCGGTGGATCCACAGGATCGACCGGATCCGGAACGCGCGTGTCGAGCTGGAACCGATGACCCGGCTTCAGATAGACGCGGTTCTCGGTGGCCGAGGCGATCGGCCTGATCACACCATTGTCCATCACACCAACGCGCGCCTGCTGTGCACTGGCGTTGACCGCATGGGCCAGAGCCAGCGGCCACTGGTTCGCCGCAGTCTGGCCGGCGGCCAGGGTGATCTCCGGGCGCTCCAGATCGTTGCCTTGGGCGTTGAACACGCGCAGGGTCAGGGTGGTGCCCACTTCCAGCGCGCCGCGGGCGGTGACCGGACCGGCATCCTGCCATTGCGGTGGCGGCTCGACGCCACCGCCTCCCTCGAAACGCACGTCCATGCAGGTATAGAAGGCCTCGGCCGAATCCGAGCGCTGCCAGGTGTTGTAGATCAGGTGCTGGCCGCTGCGCTGGGGCAGTGGGCAGTCCAGCTTGTAGACACCGCCCGCGGACAACGGGACGTCGCCCAGCGTGCAGAACTCCTGCAGGTCGGCCCAGCGCAGCGGGCTGCCCGGCTGCCAGCCATCGCGGGTGACGTAGAACTTCCATTCGCGGGTGGCATGCGGGGCAGAAGCAAGAAATTCAAAGGTGTAACGGCCGTTGCCATCGGCGCGGATCGGCGTGGTCGACCAATCGGACCGGTCCAGATCCAGGCCGCGGTACTTGCTGTTGCCACCGCTGCACAGCTCGCCGTCGGGAACGACTGCCTGGTGGTTGCCATTGGCATTGGCCTGGTTGATGCCGGCCCAGTCGTAGAAGGGCTGTGCGCCGCCGATGTCCTTGGCCGCAGCACAGGCGGGGTTGGTCGGCTGCTCTGGATTGCCCTGGTAGCAGGCGTACACCCGGCTGGTGGGTTTGGACATGGTGCCGTGTGCCAGCGCGCTGGCAGAGGCGCCCAGGCTGGCGATGGCAGCCACCGCGAGAGCAAGTCGATTGAGCGGTTGCATGATGGGGTCCTGTGGACGGTGGAAGGTCCAGCGAGTCTCCACACGATGCACAGCGCCAACCATTCAACGATTCCGAAAAGCTGCAGGCTGCGACGGGATGTGCAGTGCCTGCGCGAACGGGTTAACACTTCAAGCCGGACCCGCAGGCCTGCCTCTGCCCCATTGCAGAAGCGGGGCGGCACACGCGCGCCGCCCCCGCTCAGTCACTCAGTCACTCAGTACGGCACCCAGGCATCGCGCCAGGCCGAACCCACACCCGGCCGGTACGCCTCGGCATTGACGTTGCACCACGCGCCTTCCGGGAACGGGCGGCAGGCGTACAGCTTGCCGTCGCTGCTCTTCACCACGGTCTGCCCGGGCACGTAGCTGCCGATACCGGCCGGATACACATGGTCGAAATCACCGCCGGGTGACGGTGTACCCGGATCTGGCACCTTGGTGTCCAGCTGGAAGCGATTGCCATCCTTCAGGTACACGCGGTTGTCGGTGGCCGAGGCAGTGGGCGTGATCGCGCCGTTGCTGAGTACGCCGACGCGCGCATGCTGGGCACTGGCGTTGACCTTGCGCGCAAGCGCCAACGGCCACTGCGCCGGCGTGTTCTGGCCTGCGGCCAAGGTGGCTTCCACGCGTTCCACGTCGTTGCCGTTGGCATTGAACACACGCAGCGCCAGGGTGGTGCCCACCGGCAGCTCGGTACGTGCAGTCACCGGCCCGGCATCCTGCCACTGCGGCACCGGCGTGGTACCGCCGCCGCCTTCAAAGCGCACGTCCATGCAGGTATAGAACGCTTCGGTGGAATCGGCGCGCTGCCAGGTGTTGTAGATCACATGCTGGCCGCTGCGCTGCGGCAGCGTGCACTGCAGCTTGTAGGTGCCATCGGCCGACAGCGGCGTGTTGCCCAGCGAGCAGAATTCCTGCAGGTCGGCCCAGCGCAGCGGGCTGCCCGGTTGCCAGCCGGCGCGGGTGACGAAGAACTTCCAGTCGCGCGTAGCGTGCGGGGCGGTCGCCTTGAACACGAAGGTGAACCTGCCGTTCGCATCGGGCTGGATCGGTGTGGTCTGCCAGTCGCTGCGCTCCAGGTCCAGGCCGCGGAAGGTCGGGTTGTTGCCGCTGCACAGCTTGCCGTCGGGCACCACGGCCTGGTGGTTGCCGTTGGCGTTGGCCTGGTTGATGCCGTTCCAGTCGTAGAACGCCTGCGAGCCGGCCACTGCCTTGGCGGCCGCGCAGGCCGGGTTGGTGGGGTTCTCCGGGTTGCCCTGGAAGCAGGCATAGACGCGGCTGACCGGGGTGATCATCGTGCCGTGTGCAGCGGCGTTGCCGGCAACGCCAACACCGACGCCAACGAAGACGGTGGCCAACAGCAATGGGGTGTATCGCAGAGACATGGCGCATCCTTGTGGTCGTCGAAGGGAGCGGTGACCGCAGCACCCACGCCGTATCGCGCGACGGACGATGAGCGGTACCGTCGCGAGTATCGAGCTGCAACACGCAGTGGGAAACCACGTCAATGCCGATCCGTGACTACGTGTGTGAAGCCCTTCCCGCAGGCTTCACGCCACACTGAACGAACACGCTGGCGGTCACGCCTGCGGCGCGGCGACGATCACGTTCCCGTGCAACGTCATTGCCGCGGGTGGCCGACCCGATCCACCTGGCACGAAAAGCATCCATGTCCTGCGTTGTGCAGCTGCACAAAGGCCACCGTTGTATCGGCGAACAGCCGGTCCAGGTGCGTGGCAACCTCGGTGCCCTGGCAGACCAGGCCGCTCAGCATGAAGTCCGCGCTGTCATAGGCGCGCACCGAGATCAGCCGCCGCTGCACGTAGGCAGGTACCACGCCTGCTGGCAGCACGCAGCGGGTTGCACCGCGCTGCACGAAGATCGGGCCCGAGGCGCGGTATGGCGAATGCGTGGCCAGGTGTGTGTAGGGCAGCAGAAGCAGTTCTGCACCGGCAGGCGCGTCGGTCAGGCTGACCCTGCAGGGGTAGCCGCCGCTGTCGCCGGCGCGCCGGCGCACGATTCCCCGCGCGGCCAGCGCATCATCGCTGGATTCGAAAAGCGTCTCGAACGGCTGGTGGTCGATGCCACTGAGTTGCCACGGATGCATGGAGTGTCTCCTGGTTCTGCGCGCATTCTGCCGGCGCCACGGGCCGCCTGCTCGCCATTTTCCGCCACCTGATCGCGCTGGCCGATACCGCCCTGTACCGGGCAAAGGCCGAGGGTCGCAACCGTCTGGTGGCCGTGCCGACGCCGGCCCAGGACATCCGCCTGTCGCCGCCAGCGTCCGGCGCGTGTAAGTTGGGTCACATTCGATTGGTCACATCTGCCGCGGCACACCGTCGTGGTGGACAGGAATATCCCCAGGGGAATCACGCACGATGCAAAGACACCATTTCGCGCGGGCCGGGTTGCTGGCCAGCATGCTGATTGCCGGCTGCAGTGCACCGCCGCAGGCAGGGTCCGACGGCGCGGGCGATACACCCAGCCGCCGCTACGGCCAGATCGATTTCCGCCCCTGCACGCTGGCCACCGAAGGCGCCAATGCCAACGTCGAGGCGCAGTGCGCGACGTTCCAGGTGCCCGAAGACCGGAGCAGGCCGGATGGCCGCAGGATCGATCTGCGCGTGGCCTGGCTGGAGTCGGGCAACAGCGGTTCGGGCCTGCCGGACCCGGTGTTCTTCCTGGCCGGCGGGCCTGGCCAGGCGGCCAGCGAGGTGGCCGTCATCGTCGATACGGCACTGCGCCAGGTGCGCAAGCAGCGCGACATTTTCCTGATCGACCAGCGCGGTACCGGCGGCTCCAATCCGCTCAGCTGCCTGGGCGCGGACGGCAAGGAGCTGCCGATGGATGAAGACGCTGCGCCCAGCGAGGCGCTGCTGCGCGAGTACGCGGAGCGCTGCGCTGCGTCGCTGAAGGGCCGTGCCGATCCGCGCTTCTATACCACCGCCGAAGCCATCGCCGATCTGGACGCGGTACGCCAGGCGCTGGGCGCCAACACGCTGAACCTGGTCGGTGGCTCGTACGGCACCCGCGTTGCCCAGCGCTACGCGGCCGCGTACCCGCAGCACACCCGCAGCATCGTGATCGATGGCGTGGTACCGAACGAGCTGGTGGTCGGCGGCGATTTCGCCACGACCTTCGACAACGCGATCACCCTGCAGTCCGAGCAGTGCCGCAAGGATGCTGTCTGCAGCAAGCGCTTCCCGGTCGACACCCGTGCGCAGCTGCGCAGCGTGGTGGAAACCCTGCGCCGCGCGCCGGTCACGGTCGACTACCGCGACCCCGGCACCAACGCACCGCGGCAGGACGTGCTGACCCCGGACAGCGTGGTCGGCCTGGCGTTCGCCTTCTCCTACGTACCGCAGTACTCCTCGCTGTTGCCGCTGGTGCTGGATGAAGCGGCACAGGGTCGCTATGCACCACTGGCGTCGCTGGCGCGCGGTGCGACCCGCAGCATGGATTTCCAGATCAACCGCGGCATGCAGTGGTCGGTGATCTGCAGCGAAGACGCTCCGCGCTACCAGGCGCCGGTCGAAAGCAGCGACAGCCTGGTCGGCCCGGAAGTGGCGCGCGCGTTCTTCGCCGCCTGCCCGGTGTGGCCGCACCAACCGGCTGCGGCGGCTGCGGCAGTGCCGCTGCACAGCGACCTGCCAGTGCTGCTGCTGTCCGGCGAACTGGACCCGGTGACGCCGCCGCGTTACGCCGAGCAGGTGCTCAAGGGCCTGCCGAAGGGACGCGCGCTGGTTGCCCGCGGCCAAGGCCACGGCACCCTCACCGCCGGCTGCATGCCACGCCTGCTCGGCCAGTTCATCGACACCACCGATGCCAAGGCGCTGGATGCCAGCTGCCTGGACACGCTGAGCTACGTGCCGGCGTTCACCTCGTTCAACGGATGGGCCCCATGATCGTCGCCGACAACCTGCACAAGGCCTTCAATACCCGCACCGGTCGCATCCAGGCGGTGGCCGATGTCGGCTTCCGCGCCGAGGATGGCCGCATCACCGGCCTGCTCGGGCCGAACGGCGCCGGCAAGACCACCACCATGCGCATGCTGTACACGCTGATGACGCCCGATGAAGGCAGCATCACCGTCGATGGCATCGACGCGGCCCGCGATCCGGTGGAAGTGCGTCGCCACCTCGGCGTGCTGCCGGATGCACGTGGCGTCTACAAGCGGCTGACCGCACGCGAGAACATCGCCTACTTCGGCGAGCTGCATGGCCTGTCGGCGTCGCGCATCCGCGAACGCATCGAGGTGCTGTCGCATGCGCTGGACATGGCCGACATCCTCGATCGGCAGACCGATGGCTTCTCACAGGGCCAGCGCACCAAGACCGCCATTGCCCGCGCATTGGTGCACGACCCGCGCAACGTGATCCTTGATGAACCCACCAACGGCCTGGACGTGATGACCACCCGCGCGCTGCGCCGCTTCCTGCTGGGCCTGCGCGAGGAAGGGCGCTGCGTGATCCTGTCCAGCCACATCATGCAGGAGGTCGGTGCGCTGTGTGACCACATCGTGATCATCGCCAAGGGTACGGTGATGGCCGCCGGCAGTGCCGATGAACTGCGCGCGCAGTCCGGCGAGCCCAACCTGGAAGATGCGTTCGTGAAACTGATCGGCAGCGAAGAGGGCCTGCACGCATGAGCATGATGTCGACCCTGATGACGGTGATGCGCAAGGAACTGCGCGACCTCTCGCGTGACCGCCGCACACTGCTGCTGACCCTGCTGTTCGGCCCCGTGCTGTACCCGCTGCTGATCCTGGGCATGGGCAAGCTGGCTGAAAGCCGCGTGCGGATCCAGATCGAACAGCCGCTGCAGATCCCGACCATCGGTGCGGAGAATGCGCCGAACCTGGTGCGCTTCCTGGCGGCGCAGGGATTGAACGCCGCGCCGGCACCGAAGGATCTGGCCGAAGCGATCCGCTCGCAGGAGATCGACGTCGCCCTGCGCATCAGCCCCGAGTTCGGCAAGGACTGGGCCGATGGCAAACCCGCGCTGGTGGAAGTGATCCGTGACAGCACCCGTCGCGCCGCCGAAGTGCCCAGTGCACGCCTGCAGGCGGCCCTGGCAACCTACAACGGTCAGGTTGGTGCGCTGCGGCTGATGGCGCGTGGCGTCGACGCACAGGTTGCACGACCGCTGGATGTGGCCACCCAGGACATGGCCAGTGCCGAGGCCAAGCGCGGCATGATGCTGTCGATGCTGCTGCCGGTGCTGCTGACGCTGACCTCGTTCATCGGTGGCGCCTACCTGGTGATGGATGCCACCGCCGGCGAGCGCGAACGGCAATCGCTGGAGCCGTTACTGGCGACCCCGGGTTCGCGCAGTGCCATCGTCAGCGGCAAGATCGCCGCCGCCTGCGTGGTCGGCTTCGCCTCGTTGCTGCTGACCTTGATCGCGTTCAAGGCCAGCGCACAGATCGCGCCCGGCAACGTCGGCCGGCAGCTCAACATGAACATCGGCTCGATGCTGCAGATGCTGCTGGTGATGGTGCCGATGCTGCTGATCGGCACCTCGTTGCTGACCTTCCTCTCGGCCGCGGCCAAGAGCATGAAGGAAGCGCAGAGCCACATGACCTGGCTGGTGCTGCTGCCGATGCTGCCCGGCTACGCGCTGATGGCTTACCCGGTGAAGAGCGAGCTGTGGCAGTACGCGGTGCCGTTCCTGTCGCAGAACCAGATGCTGCTGAAGGTGATCCGCCACGAGGTGATCAGCCCGACCATCTGGGCGATCTACCTCGGCGCCAGCCTGGCGCTGGCCGCCGTGCTGTGGTTCGCCGCCGTTCGCCGCTACCACAACGAGCGGCTGGCGATTTCCGGCTGAGTGGAACCGGTAGCGCCGGGCCATGCCCGGCGGATGTGGCACGAGGCCCGGTCATGCCGGGCCTCGTGCATTTCAGCGCTGTGAAGCGTTTCCGTCTGCATACCGCGCCGGCGTCACTCCCATCTCGCGCTTGAATACCGCGATGAAGGCGCTGGGCGTGTCGTAGCCCAATGACAGCGCCACGGTGGTGACGGATTCACCGGCCAGCAATCGCGGCAGGGCCAGCAGCACGCGCAGGCGCTGCCGCCAGCGGGTCAGGGTCATGTTCGTTTCGGCCTGCCAGCGGCGGGCGAGGCTGCGACTGGACAGGCCGCTGGCGGCTGCCCAGTCCTCGACGGTGCGGGTGTCATGTGGCACACGTGCCAGGGCGGCGGCGATGCGGCGCAGGCGGCGGTCGCTGGGTTGCTGCAGCGCAAGTGGCAACGGCGTGCCTGCAGCGATCTCATCGGCGATCACCCCGGCCAAGCGCTGTTGCCGCGCATCCAACGCCTGCCCGCACCAGTGCAGTGCCCGCGGCACTGCCACCTGCAGCAGGTCGCTGGGCTGGAAGATGCGCGGTGCGGTGGGCAGGTCCGCGCAGGCCGCCTTGCTGAAGTACAGGCTCCAACCATCGAAGCTGCCGATGCTGGAAAGCGCATGCGGGTGCTGCGGCGGAAGCCACGCCACGTGCCCGGCCGGAAGCAGCCAGTGGGTGTCGCCCACCTCGATCCGCAACAGGCCGGTGTGGGCGCCCAGCAGTTGCCCGCGCGCGTGCTGGTGGCGGGCGGTGCGCCGTGAACCCGGCATCGCCAGCTGCGTGCCGAGCAGGGCCGGCCCCTCACTGGCATCGGCCAATGCAGGATCGATCAGTGGTGTCTGGAGTGTCTGTTCTGCCATATCGATTGGCAGTTATACGGCAGAACGGTCGGTGGCGAGCGTCGACACTGGGCGTCCACCTCCCAGGAGCACGCCATGCAGCCGCACGACATCCTTCCCGACCACCAGAACGAGGTGCAGGTGAACGGCCTCACCGTACGCAAGGGCAGCGTCGGCGCCTTTCTCGCCACCGTGCGGGAGTGGCAGGACCCGGCCCGTGATGCCGACCTCCGTGCCGCCGCCGAAGCTGATCTGCGCGGCCTGCTGCCCGGGCTGCACGCGCTGGGCCTGTTCCAGGTGCTGACGGCGCGTGATCCTGCGCTGCAACGGTTGATCGACAGCGCAGCCTGAAACGCACAAGGCCCGGACATGCCGGGCCTTGCTCCAGAACCGCCGGGCGCGGCCCGGCGCTACCGCCTTGGGCATCAGCCGCCCGGTGCGAACACCAGCGTGCGGCGGGTGGTGACCGGGGCCGTGACCGGTTCGAAGCGCCAGCGCTTGACCGCGTTGAGGGCTTCGCGATCAAAGACACGCGATGGCGTGGCGCGCAGTACGCGCGCATTGGTCACCGAGCCGTCGGTGCCGACGGTGATCTCCACCAGGACTTCGCCGGAGGTACCCGAACGCAGTGCTTCGGCCGGGTAACGCGGGGCTGGCGTGCTGACCGGGCGCAGGCTTGGCGCAGCGGCGGTCGCGGCCTGGCGGGCGGCGTTGGCCTGCTGCGCAGCGGCCTGCTGCTGCTTCTGCTCGGCATCGCGACGCGCGGCAGCCTGGCGCTCGGCTTCCTGGCGCTCGCTGTCACGGCGGGCAACGTCCTGCTGCGCAGCAATCTGCTTGGCCGCTTCGGCTTCCTTGGCACGCTGTTCGGTCAGGCGCTGCTGCTCGGCCAGCTGCTTGGTGCGGTCTTCAGCGTCCTTCTTGACCTTCTCGGTCTCGTCTTCGGTGCGCTTGGCGGCAACCTGCACGCCCTTGGTCAGGCCTTCCTTCAGGCGCGGCAGGGCCGGGGCCGAGGCATCGACCTTTTCGATCAGGGCGACCAGCCGCTGCGCTTCAGTGAAATCCTCGCGGCCCAGATGCTGCTCGGCGGCGATCAGGGTGTAGGGCAGAAGATCGGTCAGCGCGCTCTTCACCGAGGCATCGTCCGGCGTCTTGTCGCGCAGTGCCAGGTAGTACTCGATGGCATTGTCGCCGGCCGGGGCGTACATGCGGTTCTCGCGCAGTGCCTGGCTGGCCGATTCGCGCAGCTGCTCGGTACCCATCGACTGCACCTTGGCGGCCACTGCCGGTGCGGCTGGTGCTGCAGCGGCGGGAGCGGCGGCGCCCTGCGCGGCCGGAGCCGGTGTTTCATCCTTGCCCGAGCAGGCAGCCAGGGCCAAAGCCAGAGCGACCGGCAACCACCGGCGCGCGGCAGCGATCATTGCGACGTGCGACATCCTGCTCCCCTCTAAGAAGACGACGTTACGAAAAACGTAGATACGCATGGCCGGGACGCAAGGTCCGGGCGTGGCGGGGGACGTTTCCCAGCGTCACCGTCGCCTGTAGCGAGGGTGCAATCTAGCATCCCGGCCTCACCTGCGCACAAGGGCAGGCGTAGCGGGCCGGTGGCGGCACAGGGACCGCCACCGGGATTGGGATCAATGGACGGCAGACTTGCCGTGGCTCTCAGCCTTGTCGTGGCTGCCGGACATCAGCTTGTCGGTCCACGCGATGCCGATGGCCGACAGGATGAACACGCAGTGGATGATGGTCTGCCAGAGGACGCCGTCGGCCGTCAGCATCGAGCAGCGCGCTACGCCGATGTTGGCGGCAGCCACGCTCATCTGCTCCGGGGTGCACAGCGGGATACCGCCCAGCGCGCCGGTGGCGATGAACGTCTTCAACAGATGGATCGAGGAGATGCCGATGATCGCCATCGCCAGCTTCACCTTCAGCACGCTGGCGTTGACGTGGCTCAGCCATTCCGGCTGGTCCGGGTGGCCTTCCAGGCGCAGGCGCGAGACGAAGGTTTCATAGCCGCCGACGATCACCATCACCAGCAGGTTGGAGATCATCACCACGTCGATCAGGCCCAGCACGATCAGCATGATCTGCTGCTCGCCCATCGACACCGAGTGCGAGATCAGGTGCCACAGTTCCTTGCCGAACAGGAACACATAGACGCACTGGGCAACGATCAAACCCAGGTACAGCGGCAGCTGCAGCCAGCGCGAGGCGAAGATCAGGGTGGACAGCGGGGAGAGCGGCGGACGGTTTGCACTCATGCGGAGGATGCTGCGTTTCGGGGGAGAGGCGAGGTTACCGGCCCGCCATGACGGTGCCAAGCCAACGCACGCACTAGACTTCAGGTTCCTTTCCGTACCCCAGAGCCGCCGCCATGATCGACCTGTATTACTGGCCTACCCCGAACGGCCACAAAGTGACCCTGCTGCTGGAAGAAGCCGGCCTGGAGTACCGCATCCATCCGGTCAACATCGGTTCGGGCGACCAGTTCAAGCCGGAATTCCTGGCCATTTCCCCCAACAACAAGATGCCGGCCATCGTCGACCACGCCCCGGCCGACGGCGGTGCCCCGCAGAGCGTGTTCGAGTCCGGTGCGATCCTGCTGTACCTGGCCGAGAAGACCGGCCGCTTCCTGCCAGCCGACCCACGTGGCCGCGTCACCACCTTGGAATGGCTGTTCTGGCAGATGGCCGGGCTGGGCCCGATGAGTGGGCAGATGGGCCACTTCAATGTATACGCGCCGGAGAAGATCCCGTACGCGATCGAGCGCTACGACAATGAAGTGCGCCGCCTGCACGGGGTGATGGACAAGCGCCTGGCCGAGCACGCCTTCCTGGCCGGCGAGGAGTACACCATCGCCGACATGGCCAGCTACCCGTGGGTTGGCGCCTACGACAAGCTGCCGGCGGACTTCGACGCGTTCCCGAACCTCAAGCGCTGGCACCAGGCCATCGCCGCCCGCCCGGCGACCCAGCGCGCCTATGCGCTGCGCCAGCAGGTCAACCCGGACGCGGGCAAGCCGCTCAGCGACGAAGAGCGCAGGCACCTGTTCGGCAAGCGCTGAGGATTCAGCGCAGGCCGCTGCGCTCGCCGGGCATGACCCTGCGCTACCCAGCCCGCCAACGGTAGCGCCGGGCCATGCCCGGCGGATGTGCTTTGCTCGGTCCCTGCCATGGGCAGAAGGTCATGCTGTCTTCCTGCACCGCCTTGGTTAGGATGGACGCTGACCGTCCCGCGCCTGTCGCGGTGGCGGACCTGCCGTTTGCCGGGACCCTCCATGCGCCATCTGTTCGCCTCGCTCGCCCTCATGCTTGCCACCAGTACCGTCGCCCACGCTGAAAAACTCACCCTGGAAGCCATCACCGGTCCGCTGCCGTTGTCCGGCCCGACCCTGATGAAGCCGAAGGTGGCGCCGGATGGTTCGCGCGTGACCTTCCTGCGCGGCAAGGACAGCGACCGCAACCAGCTGGACCTGTGGAGCTATGACATCGGCAGCGGCCAGACCCGCCTGCTGGTGGATTCGAAGGTGGTGCTGCCCGGCACCGAAACCCTCAGCGACGAGGAAAAGGCCCGCCGCGAGCGCCAGCGCATCGCCGCCATGACCGGCATCGTCGACTACCAGTGGTCGCCGGACGCGCAGCGCCTGCTGTTCCCGCTGGGCGGCGAGCTGTACCTGTACGACCTCAAGCAGGAAGGCAAGGCTGCGGTGCGCCAGCTGACCCACGGCGAAGGCTTTGCCACCGACGCCAAGCTGTCGCCCAAGGGCGGCTTCGTCAGCTTCATCCGCGGCCGCAACCTGTGGGTGATCGACCTGGCCAGCGGAAAGCAGATGCAGCTGACCGGTGATGGCAGCACGACCATCGGCAACGGTATCGCCGAATTCGTCGCCGACGAAGAGATGGATCGCCATACCGGTTACTGGTGGGCACCCGACGATTCGGCCATCGCCTACGCCCGCATCGATGAAAGCCCGGTGCCGGTGCAGAAGCGTTACGAGGTCTATGCCGACCGCACCGATGTGATCGAACAGCGCTACCCGGCCGCCGGCGATGCCAACGTGCAGGTGAAGCTGGGCGTGATCTCGCCGGCCGAACATGCGCAGACGCAGTGGATCGACCTTGGCAAGGAACAGGACATCTACCTGGCCCGCGTCGATTGGCGCGATCCGCAGCACCTGAGCTTCCAGCGCCAGTCGCGCGACCAGAAGAAGCTCGACCTGGTGGAAGTCACCCTGGCCTCGAACCAGCAGCGCGTGCTGGCCCACGAGACCAGCCCGACCTGGGTGCCGCTGCACAACAGCCTGCGTTTCCTCGATGACGGCAGCGTGCTGTGGTCGTCCGAGCGCACCGGCTTCCAGCATCTGTACCGCATCGACAGCAAGGGCAAGGCCACCGCGCTGACCCACGGCAACTGGTCGGTGGATGAACTGCTGGCGGTCGATGAAAAGGCCGGCCTGGCGTACTTCCGTGCCGGCATCGAATCGGCGCGCGAAAGCCAGATCTACGCCGTCCCGCTGCAGGGGGGCCAGCCGCAGCGCCTGTCGAAGGCGCCAGGCATGCACAGCGCCAGCTTCGCGCGCAACGCCAGCGTGTACGTGGACAGCTGGTCCAACAACAGCACGCCGCCGCAGATCGAACTGTTCCGCGCCAGTGGCGAGAAGATCGCCACCCTGGTCGAGAACGATCTGGCCGATCCCAAGCATCCGTATGCACGCTACCGCGACGCGCAGCGCCCGGTCGAATTCGGCACGCTCACCGCGGCCGACGGCAGGACGCCGCTGAACTACAGCGTGATCAAGCCGGCAGGCTTTGATCCGGCCAAGCGCTACCCGGTGGCGGTGTACGTGTATGGCGGCCCGGCCAGCCAGACCGTCACCGACAGCTGGCCTGGCCGTGGCGACCATCTGTTCAACCAGTACCTGGCCCAGCAGGGCTATGTGGTGTTTTCGCTGGACAACCGCGGTACCCCGCGCCGCGGCCGTGACTTCGGTGGCGCGCTGTATGGCAAGCAGGGCACGGTGGAAGTGGCCGACCAGCTGCGCGGCGTGGCCTGGCTGAAGCAGCAGCCGTGGGTGGACCCGGCGCGCATCGGCGTGCAGGGCTGGTCCAACGGCGGCTACATGACCCTGATGCTGCTGGCCAAGGCGTCGGACAGCTACGCCTGTGGCGTGGCCGGCGCACCGGTCACCGATTGGGGCCTGTACGACAGCCACTACACCGAGCGCTACATGGACCTGCCGTCGCGCAACGACGCCGGTTACCGCGAAGCACGCGTGCTGACCCACATCGAGGGCCTGCGCTCGCCGCTGCTGCTGATCCACGGCATGGCCGACGACAACGTGCTGTTCACCAATTCGACCAGCCTGATGAGCGCGCTGCAGAAGCGCGGCCAGCCGTTTGAACTGATGACCTACCCCGGTGCCAAGCACGGCCTGTCCGGTGCCGACGCACTGCATCGCTACCGCGTTGCCGAAGCTTTCCTGGGGCGTTGCCTGAAACCTTGATCATCATCCGGGAAGGAGCCCGCCCATGACCCTGCCGCCGCCGATTCCTGCGCCCTCCACCCTGGCTTCCGGCTGGTGGTGCCGGCATTGGCGTTGGGCGATGCCGTTGGCGGTGCTGCTGTTCCTGGCCGCACTGGGCGGCGCCATCGCCTGGAGCCTGCTGCGCTGGACCGAGGCCGCGCACGACAGTGCGCCGATGCGCGAGGCCATGCGCCGCGCCGGCTGCAGCGTCGAACTGGTGCAGGTGTTCGGGGAACCGCTGCAGGCCGGCACGCTGCCGCTGGGCAGCATGCAGACCGCCATCAACGGCGAGCGCGACGTTGGCCTGACCGTGGCGCTGGAAGGGCCGCATGCGCACGGCCGCCTGTTCGTGAAGGGCACCCGCAGCGACGACGTGTGGGATTACCCGGTGATGTACGTGCTGGCCGAAGACAAGCAGACCTTCGACCTGAGCGCGCTGGATGATGCCGAGGCGGCCGGCGAATGCGAACTGCAGGCCTGTCGCGATCGTGGCGAATGCGCGCTGACGGCAGCGTTGTAGATGGCGTGACCTCCGGCCGATTGTCGCCACCGCCGTGAGCGCGTAGGGTGCGGGCAACCCTGTCCTGGAGTGCTCCATGAAGCCGATCGCGCTTGCCATCGCCCTGGCCCTGACCGCCGCCCCGCTGCTGTCGGCCCCACCGGCCCTGGCCGCACCGGCCGCCAAGGCCTCCACGCCGGCCAGCCCGGCCTGGGTCGCGCGCAGCAATGCACTGGCGCAGATCCTGCTGGATGCGCAGGGGCCGTTCCAGCCCGAGGAGACCGGCTTCTTCGGCGTGCCCGGCTATGACGACAAGGTCGCCGACCTCGGCCCGGACAACGACCAGCGCTACCGCGCCGCGATGGCCAAGGCCCGCGACGAACTGAAGGCCAAGCTGGCCAGCGAGAAGGATCCCAACGTCCGCCAGGACCTGGAGATCATGATCGCCGCCGCCAATCAGAGCATCGAAGGCAGCGAGCTCAACCAGAAGTACCTGCTGCCGTGGCGTGATGCGCCGCAGAGCGTGTTCAGCGGCCTCAACCTGCTGCTGTCCGACCAGGTGCCGGCCGAGCGCCGGGCCAAGGCGGTCGATCGCCTCAAGGCGTATGCGGGCCTGCAGCCGGGCGGCACCGCGTTCACCACGCTGGCCCGCCAGCGTTACGAAGAGCGGTTGAAGGACAGCACGCTGCTGCAGCCGACGAAGATCGAAGTGCAGCAGTCGCTGGACAACGTCGAGACCTACATCACCGGCATCGAGTCGTTGCTGAAGAAGTACCAGGTCACTGGTGCCGACGAGGCGATGAAGGCGCTTGCCGCACAGATGAAGGACTACGCCGCATGGACCCGCAAGGAGGTGCTGCCGAAGGCACGTGCCGATGCGCGCCTGCCGGCTCCGCTGTACGCCTACCAGCTCAAGCAGGTCGGCATTGATATCGACCCGAAGCTGCTGATGCAGCGCGCGCAGCTGGAGTTCATGGAAACCCGCTCGGCGATGCGCCAGCTGGCGCCGCTGGTGGTGAAAGAGAAGGGCCTGAAGGTCAGTGATCCGAGCGACCCGGTGGCGGTGATCCGTGCGCTGAAGGGCGAGAAGATTGCCGATGACCAGCTTGAAGGCCACTACCGCAAGGTGATCGATGCCATCGATCCGTTGATCCGAGAACACCGCATCGTCGACGTGCCGCAGCGCGCGATGCAGATGCGCTTGGGCTCGGCTGCCGAAAGCGCTGCCAGCCCGGCACCGCACTTCCTGCCTGCGCCGCTGGTCAACAACACCGGGCAGCAGGGCACCTTCGTGCTGCCGCTGGGCAACCCGGCCGCCGGTGCGGGTGCGCAGTACGACGACTTCAACTTCGGTTCGGCGGCCTGGACGCTGAGCGCGCATGAAGGCCGCCCGGGCCACGAGCTGCAGTTCACCGCGATGGTCGAGCGTGGCGTGTCGCTGGCGCGCACGATGTTCGCGTTCAATTCGGTGAACGTGGAAGGCTGGGCGCTGTATGCCGAGGCGGAGATGGTGCCGTACGAGCCGCTGGACGGGCAGATGATCGCGCTGCAGTTCCGCCTGCTGCGTGCCGCCCGCGCGATGCTGGACCCGATGCTCAATCTCGGCCTGACCGACCGTGCCAACGGCGAGCGCGTGCTGATCGAGCAGGTGGGTCTGTCCAAGGCGATGGCCACCCAGGAACTGGACCGTTACATGGTGCGCATGCCGGGCCAGGCGGGCAGCTACTTCTACGGCTACACCCGCATCCTCGAACTGCGCATGCAGACCGAGCTGGCACTGGGCGCGAAGTTCGACCGCTTGGCGTTCAACAACTTCCTGCTCGACCAGGGCCTGTTGCCGCCGGACCAGCTGGCCGAAGCCGTGCAGCAGCAGTTCGTCCCGAAATACAGGAAGAACTGACCGGTAGTGCCGGCCGCTGGCCGGCATTGCCTTTGCCTGCGGTTGCCGGCCAGCGGCCGGCACTACCGCCACCCAGTGCAGCCGCTTCGCGCTTGAGGCGAGCCACAGCGGCATCGGTCTGGCCCTGCGTGCCGAAGCCCACCGCCGAAGACGATTCCAGCTGGGCGATTTCCTGCGAACCGGCGGGCGGCGTCGAATAGATCTGCACCTGGGACGGATCGATCGGCGCGCGGGCGCGGCCCAGCATGACTTTGGAGGTACTGGCGCAACCGGCAACGGTCAGCAGCATGGCCGCCAAGGCGACCCAACGGATGTTCATGGCGTATACCCCTGTAGGACTGGTTCGGATCATCAGCCGGGCACTCTGAATCGGCGCCAACATCGGGGCTCGACCCATGGCCGCACGCTAGCACGGGGCCGGTGAGGCTGACGGCAACGGCGGTAGGCGGCACTGCCTGGAACGGCTATGGTTGGCGCATGAACAACCACGGGAGGGCGCTATGGGTGTGATCAGTCTGTTGTGGGGCGTGCTGGCGCTGCTGTGGATGATCCTGGCGTTGATACCGCTGCTGGGCTGGGGCAACTGGTTCCTGATCCCGTTCGCCGCGGTCGGCGCGATCATCGCCGCGCTCGGCATCCTGTTCACCCACCCCAGCAAGCGCGGCCGGGCGTGGACCGGGCTGATCCTGAACGGCATCGTGGTGGTGGTCGGCATCCTGCGCCTGGGGCTGGGCGGCGGCGTGATCTGAGCCGGCCGGGCCGGTGCGACCGGGCGTCGCAGGGACACGGCCGCCGGCCGGGCAGGGAGTAGAATGGGCGGCTGCGCGAGCCCCCCGCGTGCCTGTCGAACCGCGCCCTGCGCGGCTGCTCCCATGATCATTCGTTCCCGCCCCCACGGCTGGCAACTGCTGTACATCCTGCGTGGCTCCATCGTTCCGGCGATCGCGCCGAAGGTGCTGGCCATCCTCATCCTGTCCATCGCGGTCGCCGCGGTGGTGGAGCTGGCGCCGCCAATCGGCATCGAGCGCGTTTCGGTCACCCCGTTCACCCTGCTCGGCCTGGTTCTGTCGATCTTCCTCAGCTTCCGCAACAGCGCCTGCTACGACCGCTGGTGGGAGGGCCGCAAGCTGTGGGGCCAACTGGTGTTCGAATCGCGCTCGCTGGCGCGGCAGGTACAGGTGCTGCTGGCCGACGACGCGCCGCGCCGCCAGCGCCTCGGCTACCTGACCACCGCCTTCGCCCATGCACTGGCCGCGCGCCTGCGCGCCCGCGACGTTGCGCTGGCGGCGGTGCCATGGCTGGACGAGGAACAGCGCGGGCAGCTCGCCCAGCGCGGGAACGTGCCCGATGCGTTGCTGGCGATGATCGCCGCCGAACTGGCCCAAGCCCGTCGCGCCGGCACGCTCGATTCCATTCTTTACGTCCAGCTGGAAGAGCGCCTGCACGCGATGTCCTCGATCCAGGCTGGCTGCGAACGCATCCTGACCACCCCGCTGCCGTTCGCCTACACCCTGCTGCTGCACCGCTGCGCGTGGATGTTCTGCGTGCTGCTGCCGTTCGGCCTGGCCAGCTCGCTGGGCTGGGCCACGCCGGTGCTGTCGGCGGTGCTGGCCTACGCCTTCTTCGGCCTGGACCAGCTGGGTGAAGAAATGGAAGACCCGTTCGGCCTGGAGCCGAACGACCTGCCGCTGGACGCGCTGGTGCGCACCATCGAGATCGACCAGCTCGACGCCCTCGGCGAACGCCCGTTGCCCGCACCCCTGCTGCCGCAGGGCTACCTGTTGCAATAGCCACTCCCCGGAGCCTGCCATGCCTCATCCCCATTACCGCCCGCGGCGCATGCGCCATGACGAATTCTCGCGCCGCCTGATGCGCGAGAACACGCTGACCACCGACGACCTGATCTATCCGGTGTTCGTGCACGAACCGGCCGGTCGCGTTGCGGTGCCGTCGATGCCGGGCGTGGAGCGGCTGTCGATCGAAGAGCTGCTGAAGGTTGCCGAGGAGGCGCTGGAACTGGGCATCCCGGTGATCGACCTGTTCCCGGTGCTGGATGCCTCGCAGAAGTCGCTGGACGCCTCGGCGGCGTGGGCCGAGGACGGCCTGGCGCAGCGTGCGATCCGCGCGCTGAAGTCGCGCTTCCCGGAGCTGGGGGTGATGACCGACGTGGCCCTGGATCCGTACACCACGCACGGCCAGGACGGCATCATCGATGACAAGGGCTACGTGCTCAACGACATCACCGTCGAAGCGCTGGTCAAGCAGTCGCTGTCGCATGCCGAGGCAGGCGCGGACATCATTTCGCCGTCGGACATGATGGATGGCCGCATCGGTGCGATCCGTCGTGCGCTGGACGCCGACCACCACCTCAACGTGCGCATCATGGCCTACTCGGCCAAGTACGCGTCGGCGTTCTACGGTCCGTTCCGCGATGCGGTGGGCAGCGCGGCCAGCCTCGGCAAGGCCGACAAGAAGACCTACCAGATGGACCCGGCCAACGGTGACGAGGCGATGCGCGAGATCGCGCTGGACCTGGAGGAGGGCGCGGACATGGTGATGGTCAAGCCGGGCATGCCGTACCTGGACCTGGTGCGGCGGGTGAAGGAAACCTTCGGGGTTCCGACCTTCGCTTACCAGGTCAGTGGCGAGTACGCGATGATGAAGGCGGCGTTCGCCAACGGCTGGCTGGACGAGCGCGCCTGCGTGCTGGAATCGCTGCTGGGCTTCAAGCGTGCCGGCGCCGATGGCGTGCTGACCTATTTCGCGCCGCAGGTGGCGCGTTGGCTGCGCGAGCGCTGACAATAGCGCCCACGACGGACGGAGGAACACGCGATGGGACCTGAAATGGGTTGGATGCAATGGTTGATCTGGGGCACCGGTACGCTGGTGTTCGGGGCCATCATCGTCGGCGTGTTCGTTGCTGCCTGGCGCGCCGCGCGGCGCCCGCCCGAGCAGCTCTCCGCTGCGGCCCGGGTCGCCCGCGAGCAGGCCGTGCCGGAAAGCGTGCAGGCCGAACTGGCCGCACTGAACCGGCGCAAGGACAAAGGCCAGCTCAGCGAAGCGGAGTACGAACAGCAGCGCGCGAAGGTGCTGTCGCGCTGAGCGCCGTGGCCCGGGACCCGGGCCATCCACGCATGGCGTGGATCTACTGGTAGCCGCCAACCTTGGTTGGCGGTTTTGTTTCTGTGCCGACCAAGGTCGGCACCTACCGGAGCGGGGGGGGCGGTCGGTATCCACCGAACCGTCATCCACGCATGGCGTGGATCTACTGCATGCACGCGGGCACTGCCGCCACCTTCGGCACGGCCAGCCGGTATACATCCACGCCACCGGCGCGGGGCGACTTCGCCGCGCTGCTGGCCACCATCATTTCGCCCGGCTTGGCGTTGTCGACCACCGGCGCACCGGTCCAGCCGCCGGCCTGGTTGAACGACAGTCCGATCGGCTGCAGCGCAGCGCCCGTCCATGCACAACCGCTGGTCCAGACCTGCGCGGTGTCACCGCTGCCCCGGCTGAAGGCCACCGCGCCAGCGCTGCCCAGCCAGTCGCCATCGGTTTCATCGGCGGGGCTGTTCAATGCCTGCAATGCCGTCGCCGGGCCTCGCACGCCCTGCGCGTCCAACGAGGCCACGAACAGGTCCCAGCCGGCACCACGGCCCTGCTGGCGGGCAAACAGCAGCTGTCGCCCGTCCGCGCTCAATGCCGGCCCGCGCTCTTCATGGCGGACACCATCGCCTGCCAGCGCTTGCGGCGCCCCCACGCTGCCATCGGCGGCGATCGCCGCCCGGTACAGCCCCGACCGGCCCTCGCGGCCTGCGGCGAACAGCAGCCAGCGGCCATCGCGGCTGAAATACGGATCGCGCACCTCGCCGGACACAGCCAGCGGCAACGCCTGCGCCTGCTGCCAGCGGCCGTCGACCACGCTCGCCTGCCACAGCCCCCAGCCGGCCTCGCCACGGCGGGCGAAGACGATGCGCTGGCCATCGGCGCTGATCGTGGCCCGGCCTTCATCGGCACGGGTGGAGACCACGCCCATGCCTTCGATGCCGTACTCGTTCAACGCCATCGCCACCGGGGCAGAGAGTAGACTGGCGGCGAGCACCAGCAGGGTCGGGGCGATACGCATCATCCAGGTCCATGCACGAAAGAGCACCAGTCTAGCCAGCTTGAGGATTCCATGACCGATCGTTACGCCGTCTTCGGACACCCCGTCGCCCACTCGAAGTCGCCGCAGATCCATGCGGCGTTCGGTCGCCAGGAAGGCATCTCCCTCGACTACCGCAGCATCGATCTCGCCCCGGACGCATTCCTGGCCGGGCTGGAGGCGTTCGCCTCCGAAGGCGGGGTCGGTGCCAACGTCACCTCGCCGCACAAGGAAGCGGCGTTCTCGGTGTGCACTACGCTGACCGCACGCGCGCGCCGCGCCGGCTCGGTCAATACCCTGCTGCGCAAGGGCGACCGCTGGCACGGTGACACCACCGATGGCATCGGCCTGGTGCGTGACCTCACCGACCGCCACAGCCTGGACCTGCGCGGCCGCCGCGTGCTGCTGCTGGGCGCCGGTGGTTCCGCGCGCAGCGTCGCTCCGGCGCTGCTGGATGCCGGCATCACCGAACTGGTGGTGGTCAACCGCACGCCGGAACGTGCCGATGAACTGATCGATGCCATGGGCGAGCCGGGCCGCGCGCTCAGCCGCTACTGGGACGATCTGCGCGACCTCGGTGATTTCGAACTGATCCTCAACGCCACCTCGGCCGGCCGCGATCGCGACGCCGAGTTCAAGCTGCCGCTGTCGCTGGTCAATTCGATGACCACGGCCGTCGACCTGAACTACGGCGAGGCCGCCATCGCCTTCCTGGCCTGGGCGCGCGCCGCGCAGTGCCGCAACACGGTCGATGGCCTGGGCATGCTGGTCGAGCAGGCGGCGGAGAGCTTCCTGCAGTGGCATGCCGTACGCCCGCAGACCGACGAGGTCTACCAGCAGCTGCGCGCCGGTGCCGGCGCCTTCGCCGGGCAGGACTGATCGATGGATACCCAGGCTCTGATGGTCTCCCTGCTGACCATGGTCGGCGTGCGCCTGCCGGTGCTGATTGCCCTGTGCGTCGGCCTGGTCTGGGTGATGGGCGCGCCGCGCGATCCGGCACGTACCGGCGCGCTGACCGGCCTGCTGCTGTTGCTGGCGTCCAGCATGGGCAGCCTGCTGGCCAACCTGGTGCCGATGTGGATGGTCAGCAACGGTGACTTCGGCGCGATCTCGCAGCTGAGCACCGTGCTGGGCGTGGTGCACTTCGGCCTGGCGATGCTGGATGCCGTCGGCACGGTCCTGCTGGTCTGGGCGCTGGTACGGTTGCTGCGGCTGCGCGCCGCTACACCCTGACTCCGATGGCGGCCTTGGCCGCGTCGGTAGCGTTGCGGGGCGTGCATCCAGCCATCGTGCGACGCGGCTGACCCTGTTCAGCGCCCGCGCCTCGGAGCCCGTGGCCGGCCATGCGACAATGGCCGGCCTGACCCCGCTACGGTAGTTCTGGCGTGACCGAAACCGTCGCCGCTCCACGCAAGCTCGATGACACCTTGAAGGACGCGATCCGCAAGGCGTACACGACGCTGCAGGCCAACACCCCCGGCTTCTCCACCCGCCGCTCGCAGAGCCAGATGATCGGCGTGGTGTCGCGTGCGCTGTCCACCAGCGGAGGCGTGGGCGTGGTCGAGGCACCGACCGGCGTTGGCAAGAGCCTGGGCTACCTGACCGCCGGGGTGCCGATTGCCCTGGCCAGCAAGAAGAAGCTGGTGATCAGCACCGGTACCGTGGCGCTGCAGTCGCAGCTGGTCGAGCGCGATATTCCGAACTTCCTCAAGGCCACCGGCCTGGAGGCGACCGTTGCCCTGGCCAAGGGCCGCACCCGCTACCTGTGCACGCGCAACGCCGCCGAGGCGCACGGCGAGGGCGCGCAGAACGGCATGTTCGAGGACGAGCAGCCGCTGTTCGACCGCCCGCTGGCGCCGATCGAGATGGACATCGCCAAGCGCCTCACCGTGGCCTTCACCAGCGGCAGCTGGGACGGCGACATCGACAACGCACCGGAAACCATCAGTCCTGGCCTGCGCAGCCGCATCACCACCCCGGCCTCAGGCTGCGCGGGGCGACGCTGCGCGTACTCGGCGCAGTGCGCGGTGCTGCGCTCGCGCAACACCGTGCGCGATGCGCAGATCGTGGTCACCAACCACGCGTTGCTGCTGTCGGCGCTGTCCATTGGTGACAGCGACAACGGCCAGCCGATGATCGCCGCGCCGTCGGACATGCTGCTGGTGCTCGACGAAGGCCACCATGTTGGCAATGTGGCCATTGATCAGGGCGCGGCCAGCCTGGCATTGGATGAAATGGCCAAGCGCACCGGCCGCCTGCAGATCCTGATCGCCGGTGCCTACCGCGCGGTCGACAAGGATCGCCTCGGCAACCTTCTGCCGAACGAAGCCATCGACGCGGCCAGCAACGTGGCCAAGGGTCTGCGTGCGTTCCGCGACCACGTCGAGGCGGTATGGATGCCGGCGCCGGCCGACGAGGAGCCGATGTGGCGCGCGGCCAACGGACGCCTGCCCGAGGCCTGGCGCGAGCCGATCGAGGCGCTGGCCGACGATACCCGCAGCCTCTACAACTGGGCGCACGCGGCCACCGCGCAGGTCGCCAAGGGCAAGCCGGACGATCCGGCGCGCGAGCGCCTGCAGCGCAACCTCGGCATGGCGCTGGAGATGATCGAGCAGCAGTACAACCTGTGGCAGGTCTGGCGCCGCGAAGACAAGGAAGGCGCGCCACCGATGGCACGCTGGGTGACCGCCACCCGCGATGGCGACCTGGTGCTGCATGGCTCGCCGGTGTCGGCCGCGCACGTGCTGCGCAAGCTGTTGTGGGATGAAGTGGATTCGGTGGTGATGACCTCGGCGACGCTGACCGGTGGCGGCGACTTCCAGGCGCTGGCGATCGACAACGGCATCCCCGAAACCGCCGAGATGGTCTCGCTGTCCTCACCGTTCGACCTGCCCAACCAGGCCGAGCTGATCGTGCCGCCGTTCCCGGTCACGCCCGATGACCGCGAAGGCCATCCGCGCGAAGTGGCGCGCTACATCGGCAAGGAACTGGACTGGACGAAGGGCTCGATGGTGCTGTTCACCTCGCGCTGGAAGATGGAGAAGGTGGCGGGCCTGATGCCGGCCGCCAAGCGCAAGCAGGTGCTGGTGCAGGGCGAGATGTCGAAGACGCGCATGATCGATGAACACCTGCGCCGTGTCGCCGCCGGCGAGGGTTCGGTGCTGTTCGGGCTGAACTCGTTCGGCGAAGGCCTGGATCTTCCCGGTGAGGCCTGCACCACGGTGGTGATCACCCAGGTGCCGTTCGCGGTGCCGACCGATCCGCAGACCGCCACCCTGAGCGAATGGGTGGAAGCGCGTGGGCTCAATGCGTTCAACCTGATCGCGATCCCGCATGCGCTGCGCACGCTGACCCAGTTCGCCGGCCGCCTGATCCGCACCTCCACCGACACCGGGCGGGTGATCATTCTCGACTCGCGCCTGCTGACCCGCCGTTACGGCAAGCGCATCATCGACGCGCTGCCGCCGTTCAAGCGCACCATCGGCTGAGCTGCGGGGTCAGATCCCCTCCGCAGGAAGGGCTCTGACCCGGCCGCGCGAGCAGGGCGTTTAGCCTTTCAGGCCTGCGACTGCGGGCACGACTCGAATGCCAGTGCGTAGGGCCGGTACATGCAGCGGATCAGGTCATCCACGGTCTGCAGCCGCGGCGGCCATGCGACGCGCTGCGGGCCTTGCCTGGTCTGCAATCCGGCGATGCCGTCGCTGAGCGTGGCGCCCGGCGGCAGCGGCAGCGTCGCCAACCGCGCGCGGGCACGTCGCAGTGCCGGCAGGTCGTCGTCGAGAAAGGCGATGGTCGCATCCACATAATGGTTCCATCCTTCCGGATCGGCGCCCGCCGGCTTGTACGTCAAGCGCATCAGCGCGCTGGCCGGATCGCGCTGCCCCGCGTAGGCGCGCAGTTGCGCCTCGTGCCAGGCCAACGCTGGGTGGCCGCTTGCCTTGGCCTGGCGCCGGTATGCGGCGAACAGGTCAGCCAGTTCCAACTGGCAGCCGGCGCGCCGGACCAGCGCGTCCCAACCCTCGCCGGGGCCGTGGTCGAATGCTGCCGGAGACATCGCCAGCAGTTGGGCATGATTGTCGAAGCGGCATTCGTCGGCGAACGCCGGCGTGGACGCAGTGGCCAGTGCCAGCGATATCAGGCTGAGGAAACGGCGCATCAGGACGTCCATGTGTGGGGCCGCACATGATGCACCCCTGGGGTGGACGGTGCCGACCACTGGACGGCACGACAGGCAACGTGCGCTGCAGCTGCCGGCCAGCGGCCGGCACTACCGATCTTCAGTCGCCGAGCAGGGCGGTGTTGCGCACGGCGCCCTTGTCGGCGCTGGTGGCCAGCAGGGCATAGGCCTTCAACGCGCTGGTGACTTTGCGTGGTCGCGGTGCGCGCGGCTTCCAGCCCCGTGCATCGGCGTCGGCGCGGCGCTGGGCCAGCGTCGCCTCCTCCACCAGCAGGTCGATGCGGCGGGCCGGGATGTCGATGCGGATGCGGTCGCCATCCTCCACCAGTCCGATCACACCGCCGCTGGCCGCTTCCGGCGAAACGTGGCCGATCGACAGGCCCGAGGTGCCACCGGAGAATCGGCCGTCGGTCAGCAATGCGCACTGCTTGCCCAGGCCTTTCGACTTCAGGTAGCTGGTCGGGTACAGCATCTCCTGCATGCCCGGGCCGCCCTTCGGGCCTTCGTAGCGGATCACCACTACGTCGCCGGGCTTCACTTCATCGGCAAGAATGCCGGCCACGGCGGCGTCCTGGCTTTCGAACACGCGCGCATTGCCTTCGAACACGTGGATCGATTCGTCCACGCCTGCCGTCTTCACCACGCAGCCGTCGACGGCGAGGTTGCCGCGCAGCACGGCCAGCCCGCCTTCCTGCGAATAGGCATGTTCCAGCGCACGGATGCAGCCTTCGGCGCGATCCTGGTCCAGCGACGGCCAGCGCGTGGCCTGGCTGAAGGCCTCCTGGGTGGGAATGCCTGCGGGACCGGCCTTGAAGAAGGTGTGCAGGGTGTCGTTGTCGCTGCGCATCACGTCCCAGCGATCCAGTGCTTCACCGAGCGTGGTGCTGTGCACGGTCGGCACCGAGGTATCCAGCAGGCCGGCGCGATCCAGTTCACCGAGGATGCCGAACACACCACCGGCGCGGTGCACGTCCTCGATGTGATATTTCGGCGTGTTCGGTGCCACCTTGCACAGCTGCGGCACGCGCCGCGACAGTGCATCGATGTGGGTCAGGTCGAAGTCGACCTCGCCTTCCTGCGCGGCGGCCAGCAGGTGCAGGATGGTATTGGTCGAGCCGCCCATGGCGATGTCCAGGGTCATGGCGTTGGCGAACGCGGCCTGGGTGGCGATGCCGCGCGGCAGCGCACGCGGGTCTTCGCCGCCATACCAGCGGTGGCAGAGTTCGACGATCAGGCGGCCGGCGCGACGGAACAGCGCTTCACGGTCGGCATGCGTGGCCAGGGTGGTGCCGTTGCCCGGCAGCGACAGGCCCAGTGCTTCGGTCAGGCAGTTCATCGAATTGGCGGTGAACATGCCCGAGCACGAGCCACAGGTGGGGCAGGCGCTGCGCTCGTAGTCGGCGACCTTCTCGTCCGAAGCGCTGTCATCGGCAGCGACGACCATCGCGTCGACCAGGTCCAGCTTGTGCTCGGACAGCTTGGTCTTGCCGGCTTCCATTGGTCCGCCGGAGACGAACACCACCGGGATGTCCAGGCGCAGCGCCGCCATCAGCATGCCGGGGGTGATCTTGTCGCAGTTGCTGATGCACACCAGCGCATCGGCGCAGTGGGCATTGACCATGTATTCGACGGCGTCGGCGATGATCTCGCGGCTGGGCAGCGAGTACAGCATGCCGTCGTGGCCCATGGCGATGCCGTCGTCCACGGCGATGGTGTTGAATTCCTTGGCGACGCCGCCAACCTGTTCGATCTCGCGCGCGACCAGCTGGCCAAGGTCCTTCAGGTGCACGTGGCCGGGCACGAACTGGGTGAAGGAGTTGGCGATGGCGATGATCGGCTTGTGGAAGTCGCCATCCTTCATGCCGGTGGCACGCCACAGGGCGCGGGCACCGGCCATGTTGCGGCCGGCGGTGGAGGTGCGGGAGCGGTATTCGGGCATGGCTGGCGGAACGGGCGGGCCGTACGACGTGGGGGTCGGTTGATCATGGCCAATTTTTTCGGTTGCTGCTGCAACCACCGGAGGCGGTCCGGCAGGGCTGCGCCCTGCACCTGCCGAATCAACGTCAACGTCAAAATCAAAAGCGGGCTATCCGCGGGATGGCGGGGTGGGTCCGGTGGCGGGGGACGCAACCGGACCCACCCCGCCTCCGACAGGTGGCCGTGGGCCAGTAGATCCACGCCATGCGTGGATCAAGCTCGGGATGACAACGAAAATGAAATTCCGTTCATCTTTCCTACTTTGCCGATTCCGGTTGTTGGCCCGGATTTGGCATGATGGGGCATTGTTCCGACTTGAAGGCATGAGGCCATGAAACGTTCCCGCACCACTGCGCTGCTGCTGATGAGCGCTGCGCCGCTGCTGTTCACTGCCTGCCAGAAGGAAGAGCAGGTGCAGGTGCAGGAAGGCCTGTATACCTCGGTGGAGGCCTGCACCACGGCTACCGCTGATCCTTCGGCGTGCCGCAATGCGTTTGCCGAGGCGCAGAAGAAGTCTGCCGACGCAGCGCCGAAGTACGCGACCAAGGAAGCCTGCGAACAGGATTACAAGCCTGAGCAGTGCGTGCAGCAGCACACCTCGGCCGGCACCTCGTTCATCGGTCCGATGATGATGGGCTTCTTCATGTCGCAGATGCTGAGCAACCGCGGTGGCCTGGCCCCGCAGGCGCCGGCTTCGGCGCCGGCCTACCAGGACAAGAGCGCCGGTTGGGCGCGTCCTGCCCCGGGCGGCAGCGGCGGCCTGAACACCGCCAGCGGCATCGGCGCGGGCAAGGCCGGGCTGGCCCCGGTCAGCAGCGAACCGAACCGTGCGGTGACCGCCAGCCGCAGCGGCTTTGGCAGCACCAGTGCGCGCCGCAGCGGCAGCAGCGTCGGCGGCTGATCGACCCATGCAACGTATCCGTATTGCCGAGCGCGCCCAGTGGCGCGCGCGCGCGGAGGAAGCCGGTTTCCGCTTCCACACCATCGACGGCCAGCCGTACTGGGATGAAAGCGCGTATTACGCGTTCACCCTGCGCCAGATCGAGCAGGACATCGAAGATCCCAGCGCCGAACTGCACCAGATGGCGATGGACCTGGTCGGCGATGTCATCGCCAGCGAGCGCCTGATGGACCAGCTGGCGATCCCCGCGCATTACCGCGACTGGATCGCCGACAGCTGGCGCCAGCGCCAGCCGCACCTGTACGGGCGCCTGGACCTGGCCTACGACGGCACCGGCCCGGCCAAGCTGTACGAACTGAACTACGACACGCCGACCTCGCTGTTCGAAGCCAGCTTCTTCCAGTGGCAGTGGCTGGAGGACCAGCGCAACGCCGGCCGCCTGCCGCAGCACGCCGACCAGTTCAACGCGATCCATGAAGCCCTGGTCGAACGCTTCGGCGAACTGGCCACGCAGCTGCCGCCGCCGCTGTATTTCAGTGCGGTGGGGAGCTCGGACGAAGACCGCGGTACGGTCGAGTATCTGCGCGACTGCGCTTCGCAGACGGGCCTGCACGGGCAGGCGATCGCCATCGAGGACATCGGCCTGTCCGAAGACGGGCGCTTCACCGCGCTGGACGATACGGTCATCGGCACGCTGTTCAAGCTGTACCCGCTGGAAGACCTGATGGCCGAGGAATTCGGTCGCGCGCTGCCGGGCTCGGGCGTGCAGCTGCTGGAACCGGCATGGAAGGCGGTGCTGAGCAACAAGGGCATCCTGCCGCTGCTGTGGCAGCGCAATGTCGGCCATCCGAACCTGCTGGAAGCACACTTCGATGACGGCAGCGCGCTGGCCTCGGGCTGGGTGCGCAAGCCGCTGTTCTCGCGCGAAGGTGCCAACATCGAGATGCACCTGGCCGACGGCAGCACGCAGCGCAGCGACGGTCCGTACGACGGTCCGGCGATCCTCCAGCGTGCGCATCCGCTCACCCGTTTCGAAGGCGGTTACCCGCTGATCGGCAGCTGGGTGATCGGCGACCACGCCTGCGGCATCGGCATCCGCGAGGACGACAGCGCGATCACCCGCGACAGTGCGCGCTTCGTGCCGCACGCGATCATCGACGAAGCGCCGACGCGGATCTACGTCTGATGGCGGTGCAACGCCCGCCCGGTCGGCGCGGGCGTCCTGCTCCCGTGCCGGGCCGTCACTTCGACGATGGTCGCGGCCTGAATGCGTTCGCCGACCGCATCGCGGTGCGCTGCCACCGCTGCGATACGCCGGGCTGGGTGCTGGCGAGCTGGCAGCCCTACCGTTGGACGGTGCGTTTCCGCTGCACCGGCTGCAGCGTTGCGCTGGACAGTGGCGACTGGGTGGGCGCGGTGTGCATGCAGGGGCGTCGGCCGTGCGGGTACTGCGGGCACCAATGGCTGTACGTGCATCGCCGGATCGCGTCGGGCGTTCGTTCGCCGGCCACCTTTCCCGCACGATGTGGGCAATGTGGGCGCAGCAGCGATGTCGACGTGTCGGCCACCCCGCTGCGCGATGCCGAGCCGGCTGATCCGCACTTCGGCCTGCCGCTGCATCTGGTCGAGCCGACCCGCGCAGGTCTGCTTTGGGCCTACAACGCCGAGCATCTGCAGGCGCTGCACGACTACGCCGCAGCTACGCTGCGTGAGCACGGCGGCGTACGCAACAGTTCGATGTTCTCGCGGCTGCCGCAGTGGATGAAGCTGGCGCGTCATCGCGTGCTGTTGCAGCGTGCGGTGGAGCGGCTGCAGAAGCGCTTGCTGCAGGGGTAGTGCCGGCCGCTGGCCGGCAACCGCTGTTGGTAGAGACCGGCCTTGGTCGGCGCCGTTGATTGTGTGCCAACCAAGGTTGGCATCTACCAAGGCGATGTGTCGGTAGCGCCGGGCCATGCCCGGCGAGCGCAGCGGTCCGACAGGTCAGAGCAGCCCTTCGCGCTTCACCGCCAGATAGCGCTCCACCAGCGCGGCGGGCAGGGCATCGGCCGTGACGTCCAGCACCATCACCCGTTCGGCACGCAGCGCGTCATGCGCCTGCGCGCGCTGTTGCAGGTACAGCGCGGCGGCACCGGCCTGCGCGGCATCTTCCACCGTGTGTACCTCACCTTCCAGCGCAGCATCCAGCTCGCGCTCGCGCAGGCTGGCTACGCACACCAGATGACGGCGCTGCAGCAGGCGCACCGCCGCAAGCAGGTCTTCGATGTCCTCGTCGCGCACGTTGCTGACCAGCATCACCAGCGCGCGCCGGGGCTGGCGCAGTGAGACTTCGGTGGCGGCAGCCAGATAATCGGTGGCCACGGCCTGCGGCTGCAGGTCGTAGCTGGCGCGCAACAGATGCTGCACCGTGTCCATGCCGCGCTGCGGCGCCACCCAGCGACGCTCGCCGCCTACCGCGAACAGGCCGGCAGCATCGCCTTGGCGCAATGCCAGGTAGGCCACCACCAGCGAGGCGTTCAAGGCATGGTCGAAATGCGAGAGTCCACCTTCGCTGGCCAGCATGCGCCGGCCGCTGTCGAGCATCAGCAGCAGCTGCTGGTTCTTCTCGTCCTGGTACTCGCGCGAGATCAGCTTGCGGGCGCGGGCGGTGGCCTTCCAGTCGAGCTGGCGCAGGCTGTCGCCGATGCGGTACTCGCGCATCTGGTGGAAGTCGGTGCCTTCGCCACGGCGGCGCTTCACATGTGCACCGACCAGTCGCGAGGCCTGGTCGGCACTGAACAGCGCAAATCGGGTGAGTGGCACGAAGTTGGGATAGACCCGCACCTCCAGCGCCGGTGGCAGCGTGCGTTGCTGCCACCACAACCGCCATGGCGAGCGGATGCGCAGCTGCACGCCTTCGAAGGCAAAGCGACCGCGCTGCTGCGGCTGCACGTGGTAATGCAGCGAACTGGCATGGCCCGCCCGCAACTGCACGCGTTGCGGCAGTGATTCCAGTGGCCAACCGCCTGGCACCAGATCGAATACCTGTACCTGCATGGCCTGCCCGGACTGCAGGCGCAGGCCGATCTCGCGGCGCACGCCCAGTGCCAGGGCCTCGGGCACGTCGCGCTCGACGCTGGGCGGTGGTCGTCGCCGCTGCCGCCACAGATCAACCAGTGCCACCACCGCAACCAGTGCGCCGGCCAGCGCCCAGCTCCAGCGTGGCAGCAGCCCGGCCAGCACCACGCCGCCCAGCGCAGCCCAGGCCAACAACAACGCCAGCAGCAGCGGCGCAGGCCTCATCGGCGCGGCGCTTCCACCTTGGCCAGCAGCGCACCCAGCACGTCGTCGGCACCCTGGCCTTCGATCTGCAGCTCCGGTGCCAATGCAATGCGGTGGCGCAGGGCAGGGCGGGCGATGTCGCGCACATCATCGGGGGTGACGAAGTCACGACCGGCCAGCACCGCCTGCGCGCGCGAGGCACGCACCAGGGCGATGCTGCCGCGTGGGCCGGCGCCGACGGCGATGCCCGGCCACTGCCGGGTGGCGGCGACGATGCGCACCGCGTAGTCGATCACTTCGTCATCCACGGTGATTGCCGCGGTGGCCTGCTGCAACGCCAACAGTTCGCCGGCACCGAGCACGCGCGGCACCTGGCTCAGGTCGAAATCACTGGCGGCACGGCCGCTGGTGATCGCCGCGACCATGCGCTTCTCGTCCTCCAGCTGCGGATAGTCGATCAGCACCTTCAGCAGGAAACGGTCCAGCTGCGCTTCCGGCAGCGGATAGGTGCCTTCCTGTTCCAGCGGGTTCTGCGTGGCCAGCGCCATGAACGGCGGTGCCAGGGTGAAGGCCTTGCCTTCGATGGTGACCTGGCCTTCCTGCATCACTTCCAGCAGCGCGGACTGGGTCTTGGCCGGGGCCCGGTTGATCTCGTCGGCCAGCAGCAGGTTGGTGAACACCGGGCCGCGACGGATCTTGAAGCTCTCGCTCTTCGGGTCGTACACCGCATGGCCGCTGACGTCGCTGGGCATCAGGTCGGGGGTGAACTGCACGCGGCCATAGTCCAGTTCCAGTGCCTGCGCCAGCGCGCGCACCAGCAGGGTCTTGCCGAGGCCGGGCACGCCTTCGATCAGCACGTGGCCACCGGCCAGCAGGGCGACCAGGATCTGGTCGAGCACATCGGCCTGGCCGATGAAGGCGTGGCCGACGGCCTGGCGGATGGCGTCGACGCGTTCGATCAGGCGGGCGGTGGCGGCCGCCGGAAGTTCAGGGGCATCGGTCATAGCAGGGATCTCATCTGGAGCAGCAAGCGGATGCGCTCGCGCAGGGCGGAGGAATCATGCGGCGAAGGCGGAGTGAGTGCACTGGCGACTCGACTGACGGGCCATTGCAACACTGCGGCGATGGCCTGGTCACGCGCAGCACCGTCGAGTGCGGCAGCCAAGGGCGCGCGCAGGCGCAAGCGGTGCAGGAACAGCGCCTGCACGGCCAGGTACAGGCGCGTGCCATGGCCGAAGCGCAGCAGCAGTTCGCCACTGGCGCGGACGTGTTCCAGCAACGAACGGCGTTCGACCACCGGCGCGGGCAGGGCACTGCCGAAGCGTTGCGCGCGTGACCACAGCCAGCCGAGGATCGCCAGCAGCAGCGGCACCCACAGCGGCCAGCCCTGGTAGAAGATGCGCGCGCCCAGCGAGGGCGGGCGGCTGCCGTATACCAGCCACATCGTGCCGCGCCCATAGTTGGGATCGAGCAGGTAGCGCGTCAGGTCGCGGTGCGAGAGGTCATGCAGGCCATCGCGGGCAACGGCATCGGCGTCGACAGGGCGGCGGCGTGTTGATGCGGACGGGCCTTCACCGCGCATGACGTCCATATCCGCCAGCACGTCGATGCGGCCCTTGCCATGCGGCAGGCGCGCGAACACCAGTCCTTCCTGGCCACCCCAGCGGCGCTCGGCCGTGGCGTTGGCCTGGAAGCCCAGGCTGAAGCGCCGACCGCCGCAGAACTCGACGTGGCTGGGATCATCCACCACGTGGAAGGGTTGGCAGTCGCTGCCATGGAACAGGCTGTCCACGCCGATCCTGTCCAGCAGGGGGCCCTGCGTGCTGCTGGCATCGTCCTCGGCCGGTGGCTGCGTGCGCAGCAGCAGATGGCCACCCGTGCCGACCCAGTCCAGCAGGGCCTGCGCAGTGCGCGGCGGCATGTCGGCGGTATCCTGCAGCAATACCACCGTATCGGTGGCGGCCAGTGGCATCTGTGCCAGGTCCAGCCGCTGCCGGGACTGCACCTCGATGCCGTCGGCGCGCAGCGCCTGGCCCAGCACATACAGCGGGTTGTAGCTGGCTTCGCCCTGCGGCGGCAGCACGATGGTCTCGGTCACCTTTTCGTGCGTGCGCAGGAACAGGATGGTCAGCGGCACCCCGAGCAGGACCAGCGCGCCGAGCAGCAACGACCAGAACAGGCGCGGGCTCATGCCTGCCACCCGTACTGCTGGCGCAGCGTGCTGGCCAACGCGTCGAAATCGCTGCGGGTAGGCAGGCGCCCGCCGTATGCGGCGTACTGCCACATGCGCACGATGCGCGCGAACAGTTCACGGTCGGTGCTGTCGGACATGCGCCGCGAGGCACGCAGGCACTGTGCTTCGGTGGCACCGGGCGGCAACGCGATGCCGGTGCGCTCCACCAGCGTGCGCACGCTGGCGCGATAGAGCAGCGCCAGTGCCTGCCGCGGCCGTCCCTGGTCCCACAGCAGCCCGGCCTGGGTCGCCACATCCGGCGGCAGCACCACCGGCATTTCCACCTGCTCTTCGGTAATCTGCGGTGCCTGCTTTTCCTTGCGGCGGCCGGAACCGCGCAACCACGGCAGCCACAGCCGCGCGGTCAACAGCAGCACCAGCAGCAGGACCCCCCACAGCCCCCACAGGCCCCATTCGGCGAGCCGGGCCAGCCACAACTGGCCGCTCTTGCGCGACGTACGGTCCGCGTTGCTGCTGCTGTCCTTCTGCAGCTCTTTCTTGTCTTTCTGCTTCTCGGCGGCGTCTTCGATCGGCTTCCATCGGCTGACCTGCCGCGTCGGCCGCTGCAGCGGATCTTCGTAGGCGCGGTTCACGGCCTGGCGGAAGCCAGCGGTATCCACCGGCGTGTCGCCGAAGATCAGCGCCGGTGTATTGGCCGGATCGTTTTCCGCAGTGGCCGCTTCTTCGGCTTCTTCAGCGTCTTCCGCTTCTGCGTCTTCATCGGCGCTGGCCGTGGTGGTCTGCGCGGCGTCCGGCGTGCCGGCGTCCTGTGCGTGCACGGGCGCCAACGGCAGCGCCAGGCACAACAGCAGCACCAACGAAGAGGCGACCGGCAGCAGGCGTTCGCGCAGGCGGCGCAGGGCGATTTCCACGTCCCAGGCTTCCATCTGCGTGCGTCGGTTCAAGTACAGGCCGAAGCCGGCGCCCACGTAGAACGGCCCGATCAGCGCCGCCGCCAGCCAGCACAACAGGTTGAGGCCAAGCTTGGCCCACGCAGGCGCCTCCACGCTGACCATCGCCCACGCTGCGCGCCAGGATTCGGGCAGCAGTTCCAGCGGGATGAAGATGAAGATAGTGGCGATCGCGCCCACCACCAGCACCAGTTCGAATGCCAGGCAGATCACCGCCAGCACCAGCGCAGGGCCCGCAGCGCCGGCAGCGACTGCACGCCGGCGTGGGCCACGCTGGGCGGGCGCATTGCCCTCCAGCAGATTGACCGGCAGGCACAGGCTGCGCAGGCCGCTGAAACGGCGCCAGCCCAGATAGCCCCAGAACCCGCTGCCGCCCCACTGCCGCTGTGCGCGCAGCGCATCGCGCGGGCCGACCCGTTCGCCGAAGATGCCGCGCGAGAGCACGTACAGCGGTGCGCCTTCGAACAACGGTTTGCACCACCACATCGCCAGCCACGCCCAGCCGAAGGCATCCAGCCACCAGGCCAGTGCATTGAACAGCACGAACAACGGTGCACTGGCCAGCAGCCAGCTGCCCCACACACCGCGTGCGTGGCGGCGGGCCAGCGCGCTGCCCAGCTCCATCGCTTCCCAGCTGCTGCGCGCGCGCAGCACCACGTCCAGGTGGTCAATCYGCATGGCCACCTCCGCGTCCACCGCGCCACAGCCACAGCAGTACGCCGGCCCACAGCACCCCGGCCACGCTGAACTTCACTGCAGCCGGAATGCCGGCGATGGAGGACCAGAACGCTTCCACGAACGCGGCCAGCAGCAGCATGAAGGCCACGCCCAGGCACAGCCGCGCGCCGATGCGCCCGCCTTCGACCAGCGCATCCAGGCGGCGCCGCCGCCCGGGAGCCAGCAGTTTCATGCCCAGCTGCAGGCCGGCGCCGCCGGCAATCACGATCGCGGTCAGCTCGAACGCACCGTGGCCGGCCACAAAGCGCCAGAACGGGCCGCCATGGCCGATGTGCTGCAGGTGGCCGGCTACCGCGCCGATGGTGATGCCGTTGAACAACAGCACCAGCAACGTGCCCAACCCCGCCAGCAGGCCGCTGGCGAAGGTGCGCAGGGCGATGCTGATGTTGTTCATGATGTAGTAGCCGAACATCATCCAGTCGGTGCCGCTGTCGCGGCCCAGGCGCTCGGCGGATGGATCGTACATGCGCTCCATCTCGGCGATCTGGCCGTTGTCCATCAGCAGGTGGATGCTGTCCGGGTACACCTGCACCAGCACGAAGCAGGCCAGCGCCGGCACTGCGAACATCGCCAGCGCTGCCCACATGCTGCGCGCTTGGCTGCGCACCAGCAGCGGAAAATCAGCAACCAGGAATTCCAGCGCGCGCCGCCAGCGGGTCGGCGGCGTGCGGTACAGCACGCCATGGCCGTGCTGCATCAACTGCTGCAGGCGTTGCACCAGCTGCGGGCTGTAGCCGCGTTCGCGGGCCAGCGCCAGCTGCTGGCACAGCCGTCGGTAACGCTGCGGGAAGCTGACATCGCCGGCTTCTTCCGCGCCCGGCCTGCGCCGACGCCGACGCGAGGCACCGGCGCGATGCTGCAGCCACTGCTCCAGGTCATGCCATTCCTGTTGATGGCGGGCGACGAACTGCTCCTGCTTCATCGTCGTCCCAGCAACCAGTTGGCCATTGCATACAGGCGCAGCACGCCGACCTGGCCGGACGCGCTGGTCAACGGCTCGGCGATGCCGGCCAGTTCCTGCTGGCGTGCGGGTGACAGGCGTGGCGCGCGCTCGGCGAAGGCCATCACCGCCGCCTGTTCCTCCGGCCGCAGCGGTTGCGGCGGCGCCAGCGCGCTGTCGATGGTGGCCGGCGGCGGCAGGTAATGCGGCGGTGCATGTACCACCATCGTGCCGGCAACCAGATCGCCCAGGCGGCGGCCATGCGGATCGAACAGGCTGCTGATCAGGCCCAGTGCGTAGCCGAAAGGCAGCATGTCCACGGTGCGCAGCAGGTTGCGGGTGATCGAGGCCATCCAGCCCACCGGTGCGCCATCCTGCGCGAGCACCCGCAGGCCCAGCACGCGCTTGCCGAGGGTACGGCCCCACAGCGCTTCGCAGACGATGGGGTAGGCCCACATCAGCAGGAACATCAGCGCCATGTACAGGCCGCGGCCGAACTCATCGAGCAGGGCCAGCGGAATGGACAGCGCGGTGAGCGCGCCGAAGCGGACGGCCAGGTCGATCAGCCAGGCCAGCGCACGCGGCATCGGGCCGGCCGCAGGCAACTGCAGCGGCACACCTTCCGGCGTTACCACCTCGCGGTAGGTATCGAGCATCGGCGCGGCCATCAGCGCGATGGCCGCCGAAGTGGGCGCTGGAGTCCTCTCCGGCGTGCAGCCACGGGCATGGGGGTCTCGACGGTTCCTGGTCGGGCCCAGACTTTAGCAGAGCCCGGCCATTGGCGAGGCGGCCTCAGCCCAGGTATTCGTCCTTCAGCCGCACGTAGTGGTCGGCCGAATAGTGCAGCGACTCGATCTCCTTGTCGCTGAGCGTGCGCGCCGGACGGGCAGGGTTGCCCACCCACAGCTCGCCCTCGCCCACCACCTTGCCGGGGCCGACCACCGCACCGGCACCGACGAAGCCATGGCGCTCGACCCGGGCACCGTCGAGGATGCACGCGCCCATGCCGATCAGGCTGTAATCGCCGATGCTGCAGGCGTGGATGATGCAGCCATGGCCGACGGTGACGCCTTCGCCGATCAGGGTCGGGTAGCCGGCCTTGTTGTACGGGCTGTGGTGGCTGACGTGGATGATCGTGCCGTCCTGCACGTTGGTGCGTGCACCGATGCGCACGAAATTGACGTCGCCACGGATGACCGTGCCCGGCCAGATCGATACGTCATCGGCCAGTTCGACATCACCGATGATCGTGCAGGCCGGATCGACATACACGCGCTGGCCGAGCACCGGCATCTTGTCGCGGAAGGGGCGCAGCGGGGTCATCGGCATCTCCGGAAGAGCAGGGCAATCGCGATGATGATACCGCGTGCAGCACGCAGCCCTGCCGGTAGTGCCGGCCGCTGGCCGGCAACCGCAGAGGTTCTGCCGAAGGTGTATCGGGTTGCCGGCCAGCGGCCGGCTGTACCCCTTAGTGCTGCGCGTGTTCGGCCAGCATCTGCCGGAACAGGGCATCCAGCCATGGACCATCGCCATGCCCGGCGGGCAACTGCGGAGCCTCGGCGCGCGTGGCCATTTCCTGGTCGATGTAGTCGCTGATGGCGATGATGCGGGGACCGGCCGTCACTTCGGCGCTGGCACGCTTAACCACCAGCAGCGCTTCGATCGCCCCGCGTACCGGGCCATCCGGCAGCAAACGCTCCAGCAGATGCTCGAATGCCATGGGCGGTGGGCTGGACTCGCTTTCGATCCACTGGCAGGCCAGCAGCGCGCGCAGCACGTACAGATACTTCTTGGTGCTGATGGCCCCGCCGCCGAGATGTCGGCTGTACGTGGTGCGCGCCATGCTCATGTAGTGCCACCAGCTGCCCAGCGGCGAGTAGAAGCGCTGGGCAGCCTCCCAGAGCTGCGCCACGGCAGCATCGTTCTGCTGGTAGATGATCGGCGAACGCAGCCATTCGATCAGCGTCGGGTTCGACTTGGATACCAGCCGCAGTGCCTTGCGCAAATCCCAGCCGCTGACGTCCAGCTCGTCGTCGATCGGCAGTTCGATCACATCGCGCTGCGCCTCGCCCGGGCCGGTGCTCTCGTTGACACTCAGGTACCAGGGCTGGCGGTGCACGTAGATGAAGCGTGCATCGTAGTCGCTGTCCGGCGACGAGAAACCCCAGCCGCGGCTGCCCGATTCGCAGGCCAGCAGCACGCGCACGTCGTGCGTGCGTTCGATGTCGGCCAGGGTGGCCAGGATGGCGGCGCGCTTGTCCGCCGCGATCGGATGGATGCCGTCCATGCAAGGAAGCTCCTGCTGTTGTTGCGTCGAGCCGATCGACTCTACAGGCAGCAGGCGGATACGTGTAGCGCCAGGCCATGCCCGGCGCACGCGATCATCGGGGCTATGCCACGCGTCCGCGCCGTGCGCGCTCCAGGTGCACCAGCAGCAGCGAGATCGCCGCCGGGGTCATGCCCGGAATGCGCTGGGCCTGGCCGATGGTCTGCGGACGCACCCGCTCGAGCTTCTGCAGCGCTTCGGCCGACAGCCCGCGCACGATGGCGTAGTCGAAATCGCCGGCAATCGGCGTTGCTTCATGGCGCTGCTGGCGCTCGATCTCCTCGCGCTGGCGATCCAGGTAACCGGCGTACTTCACCCCGATTTCCACCTGTTCGGCCACCTTGCCATCGGCCACGGCCGGGCCGAGCGAGGGCACCCGCATCAGTTGCGCGTAATCCAGTTCCGGGCGCTTGATCAGGTCCAGCACGTTGGTTTCGCGGCTGACCGCCACGCCCAGCGTTTCCTGCACTTCGCGGCCCAGCGCATTGGCCGGCGTGGCCCACAGCGCGCCCAGGCGCGTGCGCTCGGCGGCTACGGCAGCCTGCTTGGTTTCGAAGGCCCGCCAGCGACGATCATCGACCAGGCCCATGTCGCGGCCGGTCGGGGTCAGGCGCTGATCGGCGTTGTCTTCGCGCAGCTGCAGGCGGTACTCGGCGCGGCTGGTGAACATGCGGTACGGCTCGTTGGTGCCGTGGGTGATCAGGTCATCCACCAGCACGCCGAGGTAGGCTTCGTCGCGACGCGGGCACCAGCCCTCGAGGCCACGCACCTGGCGAGCGGCGTTGAGGCCGGCCAGCAGGCCCTGTGCGGCAGCTTCTTCATAACCGGTGGTGCCGTTGATCTGGCCGGCGAAGAACAGGCCGTTGACCAGCTTGGTTTCCAGCGAAGCCTTCAGCCCGCGTGGATCGAAGAAGTCGTACTCGATGGCATAGCCGGGGCGGGTGATGTGCGCGTTCTGGAAACCACGGATGCTGCGCACCATCTCCAGCTGCACGTCGAACGGCAGCGAGGTGGAAATGCCGTTGGGATAGATCTCGACGATGCCCAGGCCTTCGGGCTCGACGAAGATCTGGTGGCTGGCCTTCTCGGCAAAGCGCACCACCTTGTCCTCGATGGAGGGGCAGTAGCGCGGGCCGATGCCTTCGATCTGGCCGCTGTACAGCGGCGAACGGTGCAGGGCGTCGCGGATGATCTGGTGGGTCTGCTCGCTGGTGTGGGTGATCCAGCAGCTGACCTGCTGCGGATGCTCATCCACCGAGCCGAGGAAGGACATCACCGGGCGCGGCGTGTCGCCGGGCTGCTCGTCCATCACGCTGTAGTCCAGCGAACGGCCGTCGATGCGCGGTGGCGTGCCGGTCTTCAGGCGGTCCACCTGGAACGGCCGCTCGCGCAGGCGTGCAGCCAGCGTGGTGGCGGGCGGATCGCCCATGCGGCCGGCTGCGTACTGGGTCGGGCCGACGTGGATCTTGCCGGCCAGGAAGGTGCCGGCGGTCAGCACCACGGCCTCGGCATCGAAACGCAGGCCGGTCTGGGTGATGACCCCGCGCACGTGGTCGCCCTCGATGACCAGGTCATCCACCGCCGCCTGGAACACGGTCAGGTTGGCCTGGCCCTCGACGATGGCGCGGATCGCCATGCGGTACAGGTTGCGGTCGGCCTGGCAGCGGGTGGCGCGCACGGCCGGGCCCTTCGAGGCGTTGAGGGTGCGCCACTGGATGCCGGCGCGGTCGGCGGCATGCGCCATCGCACCGCCGAGGGCGTCGATTTCCTTGACCAGATGGCCCTTGCCGATACCACCGATGGCCGGGTTGCAGCTCATCGCTCCCACCGTTTCGATGTTGTGGGTCAGCAACAGGGTGCGCACGCCGGTACGGGCCGCAGCCAGCGCGGCCTCGGTGCCGGCGTGGCCACCGCCGATGACGATGACGTCGTAACGATGGAAGGAGTCGATCATGGGGGCTGTTCAGCAAGGGGCAGGCGCAGCCGGAGACGGCGCCGGGGTGGCGATTTTAGCGCCAATCGGGGCAGGGACGTTGGCGCCGGCCGGCCGGCGTCGAAATCAACCCTAAAGTTGGCAGGATTTTTGCAGATAACCCAATAGCACCCACCGTGGCTGGCGCCGCGGGCGCTGGTGACCGGAATTGGAACAGGGGCCGGTACAGGCGCACGGTGGGGAAGCAGAGGGGCCGGCAGTCGGGGGACTGTCCGGCCCTGTTTTTTGGGGCGGCTGGGAACGCGGCATCCACGCATGGCGTGGATCTAGTGTCCCGCGCGCCCTGGTGTCCCAAACAACAAACGGCCCCGCAGTGCGGGGCCGTTCGTCTTTAAAGGTGCCGACATCCGACAGGGCCGGAACAGGGGGGATCCAGATGTTCCTGTCGGATATCGACGTAGAGCTGTTTGGGACGGGCCCTTAACGCTTTTGTCACTTTGTGACGCTGGCCGTCACCACCTGCGTAGATTGAGGCTTGGACCGTGTGAAATGCAAGATGGAACAAGCGTCAACTGTGCGCTATCTCTCACGATCCATGGCACGCCAGGGGGAACTGTTCATCCTCGGCGCACGCGGAGCCGGAGCCGGACGCGCCTGCGGCGGCGGCGAGGGGCGCTCGACCCGCTGTGCAGGCTGCGGCGGTCGACGCATCGAATCCATGTTGCGCCAGGGCGAGCCGCCATTGTTCTGGCGCGGCGGCGGTGGCGGGCGGTTTTCGCCGCCGTTGCCGGGACGCGGTGGCGGGCGGTGGTTGTGGTGCGGCGGGCGGTAGATCGGCCGCTGGTAGTAAGGGCCGCCATAGCCGTAATAGCCACCGCCGCCGTAATACGGATAGCCGTAGTCGGCCGGGTAGCCATAGGGGTAGCGGTACTCCACCGACGGCGCACCGTGGTAGTAGCCACCGCCGCGGCCACCGACATAGTCATAGGTGGTGCAACCGGTCAGGGCCAGCAGCAGGCCACCGGCAAGCATCAGGCGCGTTTTCATGATGGGTCCCCCCAGAGGACGGGTATGCAGGCAGCTTCAGCCGCCGGCGTTGAATCAGCCCTTAATTCCGCCGGCCAGGATGAATGGCGGTGTAGGCATGCATGCTGGCATGACCGATGGCGCCCTCGCCAGCGCGGGGCCATACGTTAATCTTGCGTCATGAGCGATTCACTGTTGCCCCGCGCTGATGACGTCCTCGCCGCCGCCGCGCGGATCGCGCCCCATGCCAGCGTGACCCCGGTGCTGCGCTCGCGCACGCTGGATGCGTTGGCCGGTGCGCAACTGGCGTTCAAGGCCGAGCACCTGCAGCGCGGCGGCGCGTTCAAGTTCCGCGGTGCGTGCAATGCGGTGTGGTCGCTGGATGCCGATCACGCCGGTGCCGGTGTGGTGACCCATTCCTCCGGCAATCACGGTGCCGCTTTGGCGCTGGCTGCCCGCACACGGGGCATTCCCTGCCATGTGGTGGTGCCGGAAGGGGCCGTGGCCGCCAAGCTGGCCAATATCGCCCGGCATGGCGCCACCCTCTGGCGCTGCCCGGCCACCATTGCCGACCGCGAGGCCACCTGCGCCAAGGTGCAGGCCGATACCGGCGCCACTCTGGTCCATCCGTACACCAACCCCGCGGTGATCGCCGGGCAGGGCACGGCCGCGCTGGAGCTGCTGCACAGCGAGGGGCCGTTCGACGTGCTGGTGGTGCCGGTGGGCGGTGGTGGCCTGGCCAGTGGCACTGCGTTGGCCCTGCAGCACGCCAGCCCGGGCACGCGGCTGGTGCTGGCCGAGCCGGCCGGTGCCGACGACACCGCCCGTTCGCTGGCGACCGGCAAGCGCCAGGAGGCATTTACCCCGGACACGATCTGCGACGGACTGCGCACGCTGATCGGCGCACCCAACTTCGCGCTGCTGCAGGCGGCGGGCGCCGAGGTCATCGTGGTTGACGATGCCGCCACCGTGGCGGCGATGCGCCTGCTGTGGGACGTGCTCAAGCAGGTGGTCGAGCCATCCTCGGCGATCGTGCTGGCAGCGGTGCTTGCGCAGCCTGCGCGCTTCGCCGGCCTGCGCGTTGGACTGGTGCTGTCCGGCGGCAATGTCGATCTGCCTGCCCTGCGTTGGGGAGCGCCATGAGCCGCGGCCGCCATCGCGAACGTACCGGCCTGCTCGGTTGGGTGTGGCGGTTGTTCGTACTGCTGGTGATCTGGCTGCTGGGCGTGACCGCCTGGATCGTCTGGGTCGGCGAGCGCGACCAGGCGGCCAAGGCGGACGCGATCATCGTGCTGGGTGCGGCGGCCTACGATGCCAAGCCCTCGCCGGTGTTTGAAGAGCGCATCCGCCACGGCCTGGATCTGTACGACGCCGGCTACGCGCCACTGCTGATCTTTACCGGAGGCTACGGCGGCACCGGTGCGCGCTTCTCGGAATCGCAGGTGGCCCGGCGCTATGCGCTCAAGCACGGCATTCCCGATGAGGCGATCCTCATCGAGACCGCCTCGCGCAATACCGTGCAGAACCTGGTCGAGGCCAAGCGGCTGATGGACCAGCGCAAGCTGCATTCGGTGATCATCGTCAGCGACCCGCTGCACATGGCGCGCGCGCTGCGCCTGAGCAAGGCGCTGGGCATCCAGGCGTTGGCCTCGTCCACGCCCAGCACGCGCTTCCGCAGCTTCCATACCAGCTGGCGTTTCCTGGTGCAGGAGATCTACTTCTTCCACCGCGACCTGGTACGGCCGCCGTTGAGTTCACCGGCCAATACCTGAGCGGCTGCCGCTGCGCTCGCCGGGCATGGCCCGGCGCTACCCATAACGCGCGCCTGGCCGGGACCTGCTTTTGGTAGTTGCCGACCTTGGTCGGCACGGGAAGCACAGCGCCGACCAAGGTCGGCATCTACCAGTGCGGATCGCGTGCCGACATCAGGTCTGCTTGCGCCGGATCGGGATCGCCGACACCGGCACGGAAGCAATGTCATGCCCACCTTCGCGGATCGGCGCGCCCGGATCCGGCGCCCAGGCATGGGCGTAGATTACTTCCCAGCTGCTGGGCAGCTTGCCATCGGCACGGCGCATCGGTTCGTACGCCGCCGCTGCCGCCGCGAACCGCCCCCGGCCGGTCAACGTATGGCGGCGATCGACCCGTGCGTTGGTCGCGCCCATCGCGCGCAGCTCGCGCATCAACGAGGGCAGGTCGTCGTAGGTCAGGGTGAACAGGTCGCGGTCCAGAACTGGATCACGGAAGCCGGCCATCATCAGCGCATCGCCGAACTGGGCGATCTGCGCGAAGCGGCTCACGTGCGGGCGGTCGTCGGCGGCGGCGAAGGCCTCGTTGAGCTCGACCAGCGTTTCCGGCCCGAACGTCGAACACACCAGCAACCCACCGGGCTTGAGCACACGGCGGAAACCGGCGAACACCGCCGGCAGGTCGTCCACCCACTGCAGGCACAGGTTGCTGAAGATCACATCGACGCTGTTGTCGGCCAACGGCAGCGCCGTGGCATCGGCGGCCAGGCGCTGGAACGGCTTCCACCAGCCGGCCTGGCGCTTGGCCTGGTCGAGCATCGGCAGTGCCACGTCCAGCGCGATCACCTGCGCCTTCGGCCAGCGCTTCTTCATCAGCGCACTGGCATGGCCGGTGCCGGCACCGATATCCAGCACCACCTCCGGCTTGCGTGCCTCCAGGTAGTCCAGCGATTCCAGCAGCCGCGACTGCACCTCGCGCTGCAGGGCGGCGGCAGCGTCGTAGCTGGTGGCGGCGCGGGCGAAGGCGCGGCGGACATGGCGGGCATCGAAGTGGGACGGCATTGCAGAAGTCTCTTAGAACGTACCGGGGTAGGCGCCGCCGTCGATCAGCAGGTTCTGCCCGGTGAGGTAACCGGCCTGTGCACTGCACAGGAAGGCGCAGGCGGCGCCGAATTCATCCGGCGTGCCGAAACGGCCGGCGGGAATCTGCTGGCGGCGGCGTTCGGCCACCGCCTGCACGTCCCCGTCCTGGCCGGCGGCGTGGGCGAAGTTGGCGCGCAGGCGGTCGGTATCGAACTGGCCGGGCAGCAGATTGTTGATCGTGACGTTGTGGACGACGGTGCGCCGCGCCAGCCCGGCGACGAAGCCGGTCAGGCCGCTGCGCGCGCCGTTGGACAGCGCCAGCGCGTCGATGGGTGCCTTCACCGATGACGAGGTGATGTTGACGATGCGGCCGAAGCCGCGCTCGATCATCGCGTCCACGGTGGCGCGGATCAGCGCGATCGGCGCCAGCATGTTGGCGTCCAGCGCGGCGATCCAGTCGTCGCGCTCGAACGTGCGGAAGTCGCCCGGCGGCGGGCCGCCGGCGTTGGTCACCAGGATGTCGACCTGCGGGCAGGCGGCCAGCGCCTGGGCGCGGCCCGCCTCGGTGGTGACGTCGGCGGCGATCGCCCGCACTCCAGCGGCACCGGGCAGCGTACGCAGTTCTTCAGCCGCGGCCTGCAGCGCAGCGTCACCGCGGGCGACGATGACCACGTTCACGCCTTCGCGCACCAATGCGCGCGCGCAGCCAAGGCCAAGCCCCTTGCTGGCGCCGCAGACCAGTGCCCAGCGGCCGGAAATGCCCAGATCCATGCGTCAGTCCTGCACAAGCTTAGGAAGGCTCATTGTCCGCCATCGGCCGGTGACAGGCCGGCAATGAAGTGTTGCAGGGCGGCTGCAACGTCATCGGCGTGGCCGAGGAAGGGGGCGTGGCCGCCATGACCCACGGTCAACGACTGCCCCCCGGGCGCCAGCGCGGCAGCGGCCTGCATCGCCGCCGGCGAGACCAGACGGTCACGCTGGCCGGCAATCCACAGGCTGGGCTTGCCCAGTGCGGGCAGGGCACCGCGCAGGTCGGTGTTCTCCAGCAGCTGCAGGCCCTCGTGCAGTGCGCGTTCGGTGGGCGCTCCGCGTTCGACCAGGCGCTGCCGCAGCGTGCGCAGTTCCTCGCGGGCATGCGCCGAACCCATCACGTCCAGTGCCAGGAAACGTTCCAGGGTGCCACTGAAGTCCTGCGCGAGGTCACGACCGAACTGCTCGAATACCGATGGCTCCGCCGCATGCGGCCAGTCATCGCCGCGCACGAAGCGCGGCGTGGCGGCGATCATCGCCAGACCGCGCACCTTCGGCAGCGTGGCCGCCGCGTGCAGCGCGAACAGACCGCCCAGTGACCAACCGCACCACACCGCTGGCGGCGTGGCCGCGGCAATGGCATTGACCACGAACGGCAGGCGCAGCGGGGTGCTGTCATCGCGGCTGTGGCCATGGCCGGGCAGGTCGACCAGATGCAGCGTGAATCGATCGGCCAGGCGCTGCACCAGCGGCGCAAACACGCCGCCCTGCAGGGCCCAGCCGTGGATCAGTACCAGGTCCGGCCCATGGCCGGTCACTTCAATATGCATGGGGAACTACACGATCACTCAGGCCAGCGCCGGTAACGACGGCGGCAGCACTTCGCGCGCGGCAAAGGCCACGCGGTCGCGTGCAACGGCGATGGCTTCGACCAGGCCGCGTACCTGCTCGGTGGTGTGCAGCGCGGACAAGGTGACGCGCAGGCGCGCCTTGCCTTCCGGCACGGTCGGTGGGCGGATCGCGCCGACCAGCCAGCCGGCCTGCTCCAGCGCCTGCGACATCGCCATGGCAGTGTGGTCGTCGCCACACAACAGCGGCTGGATCGGCGTTTCCGATGCCATCAGATCCAGCCCATGACGTCGCGCTTCGCTGCGGAACAGGGCAATCAGATCGGCCAGCTTCGCCCGCCGCCAATGATCGCGGCGGGCCAGGCGCACCGCTTCCAGTGCGGATGCCGCCAGCGCCGGCGCCATGGCGGTGGTGTAGATGTAGGGGCGTGCGGTTTCGGCCAGGTGCTCGATCAGGTCTTCGCGGCCGAGCACCAGCGCGCCGGAACCGCCGAGCGCCTTGCCCAGGGTGACCAGCTGCAGCGGCACATCGTCCACGCCCAGGCCGGCGGTGGCGACCGCGCCACGACCATCGCCGAGCACGCCCACGCCATGCGCATCGTCCACGTAGAACAGCGCCTGCTGCAGGCGCGCGACCAGCGACAGCGCACGCAGCGGCGCGATATCGCCATCCATGCTGAAGACACCGTCGGTAGCCAGCATCGCTGCGCCATCGGGCGCATGCTTGAGTTGGCGCATCGCACCTTCCGCGTCCAGGTGCGGGTAGCGGCGCAGGCGCGCGCCGGCCAGCCGGGTAGCATCGAGCAGACTGGCGTGGTTGAGCTTGTCCTGCACGCAGACATCGTTCTCTTCGCCCAGCAGCGCCTGCTGCACGGCCAGGTTGGCGGTGAAGCCACTGCCGAACAGCAAGGCACGCGGGTAACCGAGCCACTCGGCCACTTCGCGTTCCAATGCGTCGTGCAGCGCGTGGTGGCCGCAGACCAGATGCGAGGCACCGGCACCGGCGCCTTCGCGCGCAGCGGCATCCTGCAGTGCGTTGACCACGCTGAACTGCTGGGCCAGGCCCAGGTAATCGTTGCTGCAGAAGCCTGTCAGCCAGCGCCCATCGACTTCCAGGCGCACGCCATCGCGACGGGTGACCGTGCGCCGCGGGCGGCGACGGCCTTGTGCATCGCGCAACGCGCGCTGGGCTTGGAGGCGGGCGGTCAGGTCGGGGCGTGCCATGGCGGCTGGATGCGGCGACGGGGCGGCTAGGGTAGCGCGTTGCCGCGACGCCTGCTTGGCCGCCGGCTCAGGCCGCGTGGGCGCAGCCGCAGCCGGGGCCATCGGCGCTGATATCGGCATGCACGGTGCCGCCATGGTCATGACCGTCGGCGTCCACCTGCACCGCCATCGGCTGCAGGCCCAGGCGTGCGAACAAGGCCATGTCGCGCTCGCTCTCCGGGTTGCCGGTGGTCAGCAGCTTGTCGCCATGGAAGATGGAGTTGGCGCCGGCGAGGAAGCACAGCGCCTGCAGCTCGTCACTCATCGCCTCGCGGCCGGCCGACAGCCGCACCATCGAATGCGGCATGGCGATGCGGGCCACGGCGATCATGCGCACGAACTCGAACGGGTCCAGCTCGGCACTGCCATGCAGCGGCGTGCCGGCCACCTGCACCAGCTTGTTGATCGGCACCGAATCGGGATGCGCCGGCAAGGTGGCCAGCGCCAGCAGCAGGCCGACCCGCTGCGCGCGTGTTTCACCCATGCCAACGATGCCGCCGCAGCAGGTCTTCAACCCCGCATCGCGCACATGGCCCAGCGTATCCAGGCGATCCTGGTACTGCCGGGTGTGGATGATCGACTCGTAGTAGTCCGGCGCGGTATCGAGGTTGTGGTTGTAGTAGTCCAGGCCGGCGTCCTTCAACGCGCGCGCCTGCTCGCCACTGAGCATGCCCAGCGTGGCGCAGGTTTCCAGGCCCAGCGCTTTCACCCCGGCGATCATTGCTGCCACCTTGGGGATGTCGCGGTCCTTCGGCGAACGCCACGCTGCACCCATGCAGAAACGCGAGGCACCGGCCGCTTTGGCTTGGCGGGCCTTGGCCAGCACCGCATCGGTGTCCATCAGCTTCTGTGCGTTGACCCCGGTGCTGTAGCGCTGCGCCTGCGGGCAGTACGCGCAGTCTTCCGGGCAGCCACCGGTCTTCACCGACAACAGCGTGGAGACCTGCACCTGGGCCGGGTCGAAATGCTCGCGGTGGACGGCGGCGGCGCGGAACAGCAGTTCCGGGAAGGGCAGGTCGAACAGCGCCTGCAGTTCGTCGTGGTGCCAGTCGTGGCGGATGGCGGTTGCCATGGCGGGACCTTGGAAGGGCTGGAGCGAGGGCGCAGTCTGGGTGGGGTTGGGAACGCTGTCAACTATTAATATAAAATAGTGGTTTACAGGAAGTCGTCGCCCGCGTCAGTTGCAGCGGTGCTAAGTTCGCCGCTACGCATGGAATGTGAGAATCGGCATGGACACGCACAAGAACGCCGCAACCCTTCGCAACGCTGTGCTGTGCAGCCTGGCTGATCTGCCCGATGGAGGCTTGCGCGTGGTAATGGATGACCTGCGGAAATCGGACACCGCCGGTATGTGGCAGCACCGCACGTTCGTTACGTTCAAGGACTATCCACCAGGCATGCTTGCCGACCCGGTAGGCCTGTCCGAAGCGGAGTTGGCAGACTTTGGCTTCTTCGTGCTGGTCCGCCTGCTGGCTGTAAATGGCCGGCTGGCTGACACTGACGACGCGCCGGACTGCGATGCGCACCTCACCAACGAACAGCGGCACCGCATCGCAGCGCTGACCGAGGAGGACGTCGCGCGGATCGATCAGCAGCTGCTTTCCCACTGTGACGGTCAGTTCCGCAAAGTCGCCTATATCGTGGGCACGGCGATGTCGTTGGATCCCGAACGTCCGCCGGGAATTCCAGAGGTGTTCTACGCAGGGCGTGTGCGCAAGCTGGTCGAGCGTGGCGCGCTGCAGGCTGCCGGCGACCTGTCGCGCATGCGCTACAGCGAAGTGCGCCGGGTCAGCTCTGCTTGAAGACGGTTCTCTGCCCGATCGCGCTGGACTTTCGAACGTCGGACCGGCCCAACCCGGGAATCAGGAAATCGGCAGGGCTGCGGCCATGCTTGGTCTTCTCGGCAAGCCAGCGCGGCATCCGGCCGCGGCCCGACCACGTATTGCGCTTGTTGTCCGGGTCGCGGTACTTGGCCGCCACCTTGCCCGCCTTGCGCCGTGTGGCAGGTTTGCGGACCGGTGCAGCGGCCTCGGCGGGCGCGGCCCCGATCAGCTCTTCAATCGTGTAGCCGCACTGCGCGGCGAAGGCGATCAGCTTGCGACGGACAACGGCCACGGGGCGGCGGCTGGCAACCAGCGCCCTCCGCTGCTCGGCAGCAGTCACAAGGGCGTTCAGTTCGCGCAGGCTCAGGTGTTCGACGTCGATTGTCATGCCGCGAAGGGTCCGGACATCCCGGCAGCCTGTCAAGCAGCGGACGGGTATCTCAGCCTGGGCAACCAGTCCCCCAGCCGGGCTGCCACCAGGCATCTGGCCACCAGTGTGGGTAGGCCCAGGGCGTCCAGCATGCTGCTGACGCTGTGGGGTATGTTGTTGAAAGGCGGCGGACCCAGCCGCTACCTTGTCGAGTACTTTTACTTTATCGATGCCGCTGAGCGTGGAACGAGACCAGACCGGAAACATGCCCACAACTGACCGAAAGCTCCTGGTGCTCGATCTCGATGAAACGCTGGTTCATGCCAGTGCGCGTCAGTTGCACCGTCCTGCTGACACTCAAGTGGTGGGCTATCACGTCTACAAGCGGCCCTACGTTGACGACTTCCTGGATTTCGCATTCGCGCACTTCAACGTAGGGGTGTGGACATCTTCCGGCAGTCTGTATGCCGAGCCACTGGTGGCATGGTTGATGCCAGGGCGCACGCTGGAGTTCCTGTGGTCGTCCCAGCGTTGCAGTACTGCGCGTGATTGGGAGACCGGTGGCTACACCAGCCAGAAGCGCCTGGCCAAACTGAAACGTCTAGGCTTTGCGCTGGAGCAGATGATCGGCATTGACGACACTCCCAGCAAGTACGCCAAGAACTACGGAAATCTGATACAGGTGCGGGAGTTCACTGGTGATGGTTGCGACGATGAATTGCTTCATCTTTCTCGATATCTGGATGTACTGCGCGCGCAGCCCAACATCCGGACCGTGGAGAAGCGCCGTTGGCGAGAGCGCATGATGGAGTGAATCGGCAGGATCATTGATTCACCCGCTTCCAGTGTCGTTTGCGGAAGTGTCACGCTGCGCACACCACCGCACTCCTGTGCGCGGTGCCCGCAGCGGGCCCCCTTTCTGGTTTCACCAACGTCTCTGCGCTTTCGTATGAAGCGGACGACCAGCAATGTTGAAGGGACGAGTGGGCGGGTTCTTCGCCGATTCAATGGTGCTGGCCGACGTTCCTTCCAGTACGATTCCGCGAACGTTCGCAAGCGCAAGGATGCCTTCGATGTCGACCGCTCAGCACTCTCGAATGATCAACGCTGCAGCCAGAACGGTGCTGCGCCCTCTGGGCTGCGTGCAGAAGGGACGCTCCAGAATCTGGATCGACGACCAGGTATGGTGGATCGGCGTGGTTGAATTCCAGCCCTCTTCGGGACGGAAGGGAAGCTATCTGAATGTTGGAGCGTGCTGGCTCTGGCATGAGAAGGACTTCCTTTCATTCGACGCCGGGCACAGAGTGGGAACCTTCCACGAATTCATCGACGAGGAGCAGTTCTCGGCGGAGGCCACGCTGCTGGCCAGGCGTGCAGCGCAGGAAGTCCTTGCGCTGCGCGATCGCTTCCCCTCGATCGCCCACGCGCTGGCGTGGACTACTGCCAATGCATCGCCCGCGCTATGGAACACGTACCACTCGGCGGTGTTGGCGGGGTTGGCGGGTGAGGTCGAACGCAGTGGGTTGCTGTTTACAGAAGTGATCGCCGATCCAAATGACGTGCCATGGGCCGTTGAGCTGAAGCAGAGGGTTGTCGGGCTGCTGCATTGCCTGGAGTCAGGGGCTGGCTTTGAACAGGAGATCGCGGCCACGGTCGGGCGAACGCGTATCGCGCTGGGACTGCCTGCCTGCCAGCGTGCAGCCAACGGGATCGAGTTTTGAGGGGAATTCACGGTGGTCGATCCGCTGCGTGCGGCTGACCCCCGGTGAGCCCAAGCCAGCCACGTCCAGCCTTGGGCTGCCGCCGCCAGGAGCAGGACAAGCCCATGCGTGGTTGCACCGTCCTGAAGGTATTGGCCATCCTGGCGTGGGCGAGTGCTGACCGGGGAGCTGGGGGGCTCCCCATCGTCATATCGCCCTGATCAGGAACAAGCGGAAGTCTGTTCCTTCTGACCCGGCTGGGATGCTGCACGCCATGCCCATCCTTGCAAGATTCCGTTCCCAGAATGCGTGCGCCACATGATCCTTGCGGAATGTGGCCAGCAGCCATTCTCCCGCCGTTGGCCGCACAAGCTCTGCGACCACTGCGGACGCGATGCCTTTGCCCCGATGCCTTGGAAGGATGAACAGATCGGCCAACTCTGGCAGGCGCCGCCCCTGGAAGTCGACTTCATCCACCTGGACGAATCCACACAGCTGGCCATCGAGCCAGAGCAGACGGGTCCACTCCGGCTCTTCCTGCAGGCGGGCCCGGACATCGGCAAGTGTGCAGTCGTAGAGACCATCGGCAAGGATCTCCTCACCACTCCAGGCAGAGGCTTCGAAGTAGTACAGCTGCATCAATCTGAAGACCACATCTGCGTCCTGCGCAGTTGCTTTGACCAGCGTCAGTCCGTCCATGCAGTAGAGGTCCATCCAGGGCAACCGCGCCCATCCTGATGATAGCTGGCGCAGGATCGGCCAGTAGTGGTTCTGCAGTTCCGGCCGTACGTGGATGGAAGCGCGCGGTAGCAGGTGCGATGCAGGTCTACGGCCTGGCAAGGTGCAGCCCCCATCGGCCAACGCTCCCTGTACTGACATGCAGGCAGCCCCTTTACCGATGGGCAGCCTGCGCTTGCAGGGCGATGCTGCGGCATGCGCTTCCCACTGCCTTCTGCCCTTGGTGAACCGTTGCAGGCCGCCTTTCGCCTGTTGCTGCCCCTGCGCTGCCTGGTCTGCAGCGAGCGCGGCCACGACACCCTCGACCTCTGCGTCGCCTGTCTCGCCGACCTACCGTGGGCGGGTCGCGCCTGCCTTCGCTGCGCGCTGCCGCTACCGGAGGAAGCCCTGCCCATCTGCGGCACCTGCCGTGACGAGCCGCCGCCGCAGACCGCTACCCACGCCAGCCTGCTGTACGTGCCGCCGATCGATCAACTGCTGGTCCGCTACAAATTCCACCAGGACCTGGCTGCCGGACGCCTGCTTGCGCAGTTGATGCTGCGCAATCCGCCGCCATGGTCGTGCCCACCGCTGGTACCGGTGCCGCTGCATCCCAAACGCCTGCGCCAGCGCGGCTATGATCAGGCAGCCGAGCTGTGTCGGCTGCTGCGGACGCCGAGGTGGCGCGGGCTGTACCGTCGCCGTCATACCGCGCCGCAGTCCGAACGCAGCGCCGAGCAGCGCCGCGACAACCTGTTCGACGCCTTCGATGTGCGCGGTGCCGTCCCCGCGCGGCTGACCATCGTCGACGACGTGATGACCACCGGCAGCACCGTGCTGGAAGTCGCCGAGACGCTGCGGCTGGTGGGGGCTGAAGATGTGCGGGCATGGGTCTGTGCGCGGGTGCCGTGATCGCGCCTTTCATTCCGTAGGTCTAGGATGTTCGCGAACCCGGATCGAAGGAGTGGTCATGAATTCCCCTCTGTCTCCCTTGTTGTCGGCCGTTGGACGCAGCTGGTGGATCCTGCTGCTGTACGGTCTGGTCGCGCTGGGCTTCGGCATCATCGCGATCGGCTGGCCGATGTCAGCGGCTATCGCGCTGGCGTGGACGCTGGGCGTGATGGCGATCGTGGAAGGCGTCATCAGCCTGCTGGCGCTGATTACCGGTGGTAGTGGCGCCTCGCGTGGCTGGCTGCTGCTGTATGTGGTCGCCTCGCTGGGCTTCGGTATCCTGGCGGTGATCAATCCGCTGGCCACCGCCAGCGTGCTGGTGCTGTTCCTGGCGGCATGGCTGCTGGTGGCAGGCATCTATCGCATCGTCTTCGCCATCCGCGTGCGCAGGCAGATCCAGGGTGAGTGGTTGCTGATTCTCAGCGGCGTGCTGGCCATCGTGCTGGGCCTGCTGTTCGCGGCCAATCCGTATGCCGGCGTGGCGGTAACCACGTTGTGGATCGGCATAGGCAGCCTGCTGTACGGCGTGCTGCAGGTGCTGGTGGCGTTCAAGCTGAGGAAGCTGCGCTGATGCGGGCCTGGAACAGATGGGCGCTGCTCGGCGGCGGCCTCGCGGTGTTGCTGCTGGCGGGCTGCAACCGGGTGCTTCCGGCGGAGACCCGGCATCCGCCGCGGGAGGGGGTGCAGGTGCAGATGCGTGAGGTCGATCCCGATGGTCGCGCTACCCTGCAGTGGCAAGGGCGCAGCATCGCCGTGAAAGCGCCGCCGATGCTCACCAGTGCCGATATCGTCGACGTGCGAGCGGCGTTGGACGCCGCGCACCAGCCCGTACTGGAACTGACGTTCCGCAAGGAGTCCGCCGGCCGGTTGCTGCACGCGACCGAGGCCCTGGTGGGCAAGCAGGTGGCGCTTACCGTCGATGACCACGTGCTGTCCGTGGCCACCATAGCGGGCCCTTTTGGCGAGTCCATGCAGGTGGCCGGTACCAACATGAGCGTGGCCGAAGTGCACGACATGGCGCGCTACATCGTGCACGGCGGCCCTGCGCCGCCACAGCAGCGCTGAATCAGCGCTGCTTTCCTGCAAACCCGGCTTCGATCTCTTCCAGCGAGCGCCCCTTGGTTTCCGGCAGCCAGAATGCGGCCACCAGGAAGAACACGAACGTGCAGCCCGCCCAGAACAGGAACATGCTGGCGTAGCCGTAGTGTCCCACCGTCGGCAGGAAGATGGCGGCAATGGTGGTGGACACGAACTGGTTGACCAGCAGCGCGATGCTCATGCCGTTGGAGCGGATGCGGTTGGGCATCAGCTCGGACAGCGCCAGCCACACGCACACGCCTGGGCCAACTGCGAAGAACGCCACGAATACCAGGATGCAGGCAGCGACGGCCCAGCCATGCGCGGGCGGCGGAATCGGGCCGATACGGGCTTGCTCGATGCGCAGCGGTGCCTGCGCGGCACTGGCCGGGTCGGCGAACGGATTGAGGTGCAACGTGCGGAAGAACGCGCCGATGACGCTGTCCGGCTGCACGGTGCCGGCGCGCTCGATGCGCAGCTCGCGGTCGGTCAGGTTGTCGCTGCGCAGCGCGCGCACGTTGGTGAAGTCGCCATAGGCGTAGGACACGGTCAGCTGCAGTGGCCGGCCTTCGCGGTCGACGCCACCGGCAAGCCGCTGCCACTGCGCGTCATCCAGTACCAGTTGCAGACCATCGCCACTCACTGCGGCCTGCAGGTGCGGCTGCACGTCGGCGCGGCCCCGTTCGGCTTGGAAGAACAGCGTTGCTGCGGCCAGCAGGGCCACGCAGATGCCACCGCTGCCCAGCATCAGCAGGAACTTGCGACCCTTGCGGTCGACCAGCAGCAGCGCGGCGACGGTCATCACCGCGTTGAGCAGTTTGATCGCCACGTCGGCGCCGTTGGCCACCGAGCCGGACAGGCCTGCCTGGTTGAGGATGTTGACCGCATAGGCCAGCACCGAGTTGATGCCGGTGGCCTGGGTGCAGGCCAGCACCACGCAGGCCAACACGAACGGCACCACGTAGCGGCGGCTGAGCAGCGGGTCACGCTTGCCGCTGCTGCTGCTCGATTCCGGAGCCTGGATCTGCGCCAGGGTGGGCTCGACGTCGGCAGCGGGCAGCACGCGCTGCAGGCTGCGGCGCGCATCATCGATGCGGCCACGACGCACCAGCCAGCGCGGTGATTCGGACAGCCAGAAGATGCCAGCGCAGAACAGCAGGCCCGGTGCCAGGCAGGTCCAGAAGATGGTTCGCCAAGCGTGGTCCTTCACCGTGAACAGCTCCTGCGCCTGCTGCGCGACCGGCAGCGAGCGCACCGACTCTGCGGCAGCGTCCACGGCATGGGCGTGGTACAGGCCGATCAACGCGGCCAGCACCAGGCCGACGGTCAGCAGCAGCTGGAACATCGCCGCGCCGCGGCCGCGTCGTTCCGGGCTGAGCACTTCGGCCAGGTACAGGGGAATGACCACGCCGATCAGGCCGCCGCTGACACCCTGCAGCAGGCGCCCCAGCAGCAGCGGGGTGTAACCCGAGGCCAGTGCCATGATCGGGATGCTGGCGGTGAACAGCACGCCGGCCAGCAGCATCGCGCCACGGCGGCCGATGAGGTCGGCGATCATGCCGGCGAACAGCGAGGACAGCACGCTGCCCAGCAGCACCGCGGCGACGACGAAACCGAGCTGCTGGCTGCTGAGCTGCCAGGCGTGGCTGGCAGTCGCTTCGAGGTAGGGCAGGGCACCGGCGATGATGCCGATGTCGATGCCGTACAGCAGGCCACCGAGGCCGCCGATGAAGAGCAGGTAACGTACGGGCCAGCGCGGGGCGGTGGAAGCGGGTACGGCAGGTGCAGTGGCTGCGGTCATCGGCTCGTTCCTGGACTGACGGGATGGTGCGTGGCTGATGCAATGCGCTTGCGCGCCTTGTGTGCGGCATCCGGGCCGCATGGCGCGTGTCAGTCCAGATCGATCAATCGACCGCCTACCACCACTTTCTGCAGGCGCAGTTCCGCATCCAGCACCACCAGGTCGGCGCGGGCGTCGGGCGCAATGCGGCCGCGATCGCTCAAGCCCAGGTAATCGGCCGGGAAGGTGGACACGCGCTGCGATGCGTCAGCCAGATCCAGACCCACCTGCACCAGGTTGCGCAGCGCCTGGTCCATGGTCAGCGCGCTGCCGGCCAGCGAGCCGGTGGCCAGGCGCACGCAGCCGCCGCACTTGTGTACGCGCTGCTCGCCCAGTGCGTACTCACCATCGGGCATGCCGGTGGCGGCCGTCGCGTCGGTTACCGCATACAGGCGCGGAATCGCGCGTGCGGCCAGACGGATCACGCCGGGATGGATGTGCTGCAGGTCGGGAATGATCTCGGCGTACTGCGCATGCGCCAGGGCAGCGGCGGCGATGCCCGGCCGGTAGTGGTCGACGCCGGTCATGCCGTTGAACAGATGGGTGAAACCGGAAGCGCCGGCCTGCAATGCGGCCACGCCTTCCTCGTAGGTGCCTGCACTGTGGCCGAGCTGCACGCGGATGCCGAGTGCGGACAGCGCGGGGATCAGTGCGGTGTGCTCGCCGATCTCCGGCGCCAGCGTCATCACCCGGATCGGTGCCAGCGCGTGCAGCTGCCGCACCAGCGCCATCGTCGCCTCGATCGTACGATTGGGTTGTGCGCCCAGCCGCTGCGGGCTGATGAAGGGGCCTTCCAGGTGCACACCGGCGATGCAGGCGGCATCGGCATCGGGCGCTGCCATCGTTGCCGCAACGCCCTGCAGCGCGTATTCGATCTCGTCCAGGCCAGCGGTCATGGTGGTCGCCAGCAGCGTGGTGGTACCAAAGCGCGCATGGGTGCGGGCGATGCTGCGGGCCACGTCGCCGCCCTGCATCAGGTCGACGCCGGCCGCGCCATGCACGTGCAGGTCGATGAAGCCGGGCAGGATCACCGGCAGTTGCGGGTCATCGCCGCCGCTGTGGTCATCTACCTGCAGCTGGCGCACGTGTGAATCGAACTGGACCTGGCCGCGACGCCAGCCCAACGGGGTGAGGATGCGGCCGTGCAGGGAGCGGGTGTCGGTCATGCGGGGGGCTCGGCGATGATCACTTCGATGCCCAGCCGCTGCAGCCCCTCGCGGGTCGCGTCGTCGATGCCGGCGTCGGTGATGATGGCGTGGATCTGATCGAGGCGGGCGATGCGGTGCAGGCTGACGCGTCCGAATTTGGAGGCGTCGGTGAGCACCACGATGCGCCGCGCGCGTTCGACCATGCGGTGGTTGAGGCGGGCTTCGGCTTCGTCGTGGGTGGTCAGGCCGAACTGCAGGTCCAGGCCATCCACGCCCAGGAACAGCGTGTCGAAGCTGTAAGAGTTGAGGCTGGCTTCAGCCTGGCTGCCCTGCAGCGACAGCGATTGCTGGCGCAGCAGTCCGCCGGTCAGCAGCACGGTGATGCCGGCGGCGTTGGCCAGTTCCCAGGCGATGTTCAGGCCGTTGGTCATCACCGTCACATCGCGGTGTTCGCGCAGATGGCGGGCCAGGGTCATCGTGGTGGAGCCGGAGTCGATGATGATGTTGTCACCGGCCTGCACCAGGCGCGCGGCCGCCGTGCCGATGGAGTCCTTCAGCGGCAGGTTCAGCGCATCCTTTTCGTGGATGTCCTGTTCCTGCGGCGGTGTACGCACCAGGGTGGCACCGCCGTGGGTACGCGTGGCCAGCCCCTGCGATTCGAAGTGGGTCAGGTCGGCACGGATGGTCACCGCCGACACGCCGAAGCGCTCGACCAGATCGGCCACCTGCACCGAGCCGTGCTCGATCAGCAGCTGCAGGATCTGTTGCCGGCGGGAGCGGGTGTTGCGCATGGCCATTCTCGGTTTCGCAGGGAAAGGTAGAGATTAGCCGTTCGCAAGATCGGCGGCAGCCGGACTTGCGTTGTGCTTGCGGGTTCCAGCCTGGTTGGCGCTGCAGGCGCGGGCGTATTCGCCCAGGCACAGGCCGATGCGATGCTGCACCAGGGCGGTAGGCGTATTGGCCAGGGTGCCCTCGCGCACGGCGCGGTACTGCTCCGGCAGGTACTGGCTGAGCAGCACCAGCGGCGGCGCGTGCTGTTCCAGGTTGGCAAACAGGGTGTGCACGGCCTGCACCAGCGCCGGCTCGCCCCAGTAGTAGCGGCAGCGGTCGCTGAAGGAATAGCTGCGCAGCAGGCGCAGGGTCGCTTCGTCGCCCTGGTAGTACGACTGCCAGGACTTCGGCTGCGCCACCATCACCTCGTCCAGCACCTGCGGCAGGCGCGAGCACTGCGCGGCCGGCAGCAGCTCGGCTTCGATGGCAGAGAGTGCGAACAGCGCTTCGCGATAGGCGAAGGTCGCCGCGGGGCCGACCTTGAGGATGGCGAAATGGTCGCGCACCAGCGCATGCAGGCCGCTTTCGCGCTGGTAGTCGGTCGAATGCGCTTCGAACACAATGCGCGGCTGCTGTTCGAGGAAGTCGGCCAGTTCGCTGGCGGCGGCCGCGTCGTACTCGTGCACGCTGCTGTGGTCGAAGTCCACGCCCGGCTGCACCACCATGGCCAGCACACGCTGCCATGCATCGCGCAGCAGCGGGGTATCGAAGGCCTGCCGATGGATGGCCAGGGTCTGCGCAGCGGCGGCCGGGGTGGTCACCTGCAGGCCACCGGCCAGCGAGGCTTCGCCACCGGGAATCGGCACTTCGGTACCGATGACATAGACCGGCGGCGGCAGGCCGTGCTCGGCGGCGGTGCGCTCGGCGATCTCGGCCAGCTCGGCCGAACGTGCAGCAACGATGGCATCGGGCAGCGGCACCGGGTCATCGGCGCAGGACATGCTGCAGTCCAGGTGGATCTTGTGGAAACCCGCGGCGACGTAGGCCTCGATCAGCACGCGCGCATGGGTCATCGCTTCGGCGGCCGGGCGCTTCTGCCAGGCGTTCGGGCCAAGGTGGTCACCGCCGAGGATCAAGCGCTCGCGCGGGAAGCCTTCCTCATCGGCCAGGGTACCGACGTAGTCGCGGTACTGCGGCGGGGTCATGCCGGTGTAGCCGCCGAACTGGTCGACCTGGTTGGAGGTGGCTTCGATCAGCAGCACGGTATCGTGCGCCAACGCCACGTGCATGGCCGCGCGCAGCACCTGTTCGTTGCTGCAGCAGACGCTGTACAGGCCGACGTTGTGGCCGGCGCGGTGGGAGGCAAGCAGGGTCTGCAACGGGGACATGGTCAAGCTCCGGACATCAGGAAAACGAGGGTTGGCAGGCCAGCAGGGCGGCACCGCGTGCACCACCGGCATCGCCGAAGCGCGGCGGCACGATGGGCGGCACCTGCACGCCGTTGAACAGATGCGCGGCGATGGCCGCCGGCAACAGCTGGTACAGCGGTGCGTACTGGGACAGGCCGCCACCGAGCACGATCACGTGCGGGTCCAGCGCCAGCACCAGGGCGGCCAGGCTGTGGCCGAGCAGGTCGCGATGGATGTCCAGCGCCTGCCGTGCACGCGCATCGCCGGCTTCGGCCAGGGTGACCACCACGCTGGCATCGGCAGCGCTGCCACCGAGGTGGCGCTCGATCATCGCCAGGCCACTCCCGGACACGTAGCGCTCCACGCAGCCTTGCAGGCCACAGGCGCAATCAATGAGCGGCAGGCCATGACGCTGCAGCAGGTGACCCGGCACGCTCCAGTGGCCCCATTCGCCGGCCAGGCCGTTGAAGCCGGACAGCAGGCGCCCCTGCAGGCAGAAGCCGCCACCGGCACCGGTGCCGAGGATGGCGCCGAACATGCTGGGGTAGCCATCGGCGGCGCCACCGTGCGCTTCAGAGAGCGCAAAACACTGCAGGTCGTTGCCGAAATGCAGCGGGCGCTGCAGGCGTGCCTGCAGATCAGCCGCCACGCATTGACCGGTCAGCGCAGGCACATTGGCGCTGAGCTGGCGGCCGTTGCGACGATCACGCACGCCGGGCAGGGCGATGCCGATGGCCGCATCGCTGCGACCCAGCGCAGCATCGGCTTCAGCAACCAATGTCACCACCGCCTGCAGGAAGCCGTCGTAGTCGCCCTGCGGGGTAGCCACGCGGCGGCGCCAGGTGACCTGCATCGCCGCATCGCACACCACCAGCTCGATCTTGGTGCCGCCGATGTCGATGCCGTAGCAGGCGTTGGCGATCAGCTCAGCCATGGTGGATGGTGACACCCTTGACCACGCGGTTGACGGTGCCGTCCGGGAACGGATTGTCGGGGGTCAGGCCGAGTGCGGCCGAACGCTGCAGCGCGTACAGCTGCGCAAAGCCCAGCCACACCGGCGCCAGCCACGGGTCATCCAGGGCAGGCACGGTGAGGGTGTAGTCATCGTCGGCGCCGATATCCGAATGCGGGCCGATCGACAGTACCTGGCCAGCCACGCCGTCGCGGCGCAGCTCTTCCAGCAGGTCCTGCTCATAGCGGCGTGCCAGCGGCTGCACGCTGCGCAGCACGACCACCAGGGTGCTGCCGTCCAGCGTGGACTTCGGTCCATGGCGGAAGCCGAGCGGGGTGTTGGCCAGCGCCAGCACGCGGCCGGCGGTGAGCTCCAGCACCTTCAGCGCAGCCTCGCGCGCCAGTGCTTCCAGCGGGCCGCTGCCAAGGTAGATGACCCGGTTGAACGGGCGCTGCGCCAGCGCGGCCACAGCTGCATCCCACTGCGCCTGGCCTTCGCGGGCCAGACCGGCAATCTGCTGCAGGCGCGCGATGCGCGCATCCCACGGCGAACGGTCGAACACGGTCAATGCCGCCAGCAGCATGCAGGTCAGGCTGCTGGTCATGGCGAATGCACGGTCGCAGCTGGCCGACGGCATCAGCAGGGTGCAGGTGTCGGCACGGCCGGCGCCACGGCGGGCCAGTTCGCCCTCGGCATTGCAGGTGATGTCCAGGAAGCGCGCATCGTCCACGTCACTGCGCACGCGGTCGACGGCGGCAACGCTTTCGGGGCTGGAGCCGCTGCGGCCGAACGACACCAGCAGGGTCGGACGATCGCGCTGCAGGTACAGCGCAGGATGGGTGAGCAGGCTGGTGGTATGCACCACGCGCACCTCGGCCGGCCACTGCGCGTTGATGGCATCGGCCACCATTTCAGCGATGAAGCCGGAACTGCCGGCGCCGGTGAACAGCACGCGCTGGTTCGGGTCGTTGAGGCTGTCGCCGAGGAAGGCCTGCAGGCGGTCGCGGGCACGCGACAGATCCTGTGCAAGGGCTTCCCACAGCGCCGGCTGCTGGGCGATTTCGGTAGCGGTATCGGCTCCGCCGCGGCGCTGCCAGGCGGACACATCGGAAAGCAGGGTGACGTCCATTCGGAGGTTCCAGTTGGGCCAGCGCACCATCTGCGTTTTCTTTCGAAATGTCAAATACCGAAAGTAAAAAGAAAGATATCGCGGTGATGACTTTCCTCGCGTGGCATCACTCCGGAAACGAAAGAAACCGCCGGATGCCGTATCGCACAATGCTTAACAGGCGCCTGCAAGCGGTTACACAAAGTATTGCGCCGCAACAACTTTCGTTTCATGTAAATATATCTTCCTTTTTCCTTTCAATTTGTTGACATCTTTCGAATCGCTGCCCTAGAGTCGGCCCAACCGCTTTCGAAACGCCCGGTGAACGGGTTGGGAGTCCGTGTGGAAATCTGCGTTCGTCGTTCGCCACTGCTGCTGGCCCTGTTGCCGGCACTGCTGTCGGCGTCCCTGTCGGCCCAGGCCGCACCGGTCGGCAACCTGCGCTCGGTCAGCGCCAGTGCCAGCACCGACGGTGTAAATGGCTGGGACCTGCAGACCGACAACGGCACGCGCATCCGCATTGAACTGCCGGCCACCGACATCATCCGCGTACAGGCCGGCCGCAACGGCAAGCTGACTGGTGCCGGTGACAAGGCCGCGCCGATCGTGCTGCCGCAGCCCAAGGCCAACGTGCAGGCACAGCTGGAAGAAGATGCGCAGGAGATCCGCGTGCGTACCGCTGCACTCGTGCTGCATGTGCAGCGGCAGCCGTTGCGCCTGCGCCTGGAGCGCCTGGACAACGGCCAGCCCACCGCGCTGTGGCAGGAACTGCAGCCGCTGGACCTGGATGCCGCGCAGAGCGTGCAGGTGCTGTCCTCGCAGGCCGATGAAGGCTATTACGGCGGTGGCCAGCAGAACGGCCGCTACCAGTTCAAGGGCCGCGAACTGGACGTCTCGTACTCCGGCGGCTGGGAAGAGGGGGATCGCCCGAGCCCGGCACCGATGCTGCTGAGCAGCCGTGGCTGGGGCATGCTGCGCAATACGTGGAGCGATGGCAGCTACGACCTGCGGCAGAGCGACCAGGCCACCCTGCTGCATCGTGAAGACCGCTTCGATGCGTACTACTTCGTTGGCGCCGACCTGCCGAAGCTGATCGAGCGCTACACCCAGCTGACCGGCCGCCCGAACATGGTCGCGCGCTGGGCGCTGTCCTACGGCGATGCCGATTGCTACAACGATGGCGACAACGGCAAGAAGCCCGGCACCGTGCCCGAGGGCTGGAGCGACGGCCCGACCGGCACCACACCGGATGTGATCAACAGCGTGGCCAAGCAGTACCGCGCCAACGACATGCCCGGCGGCTGGATCCTGCCCAACGATGGTTATGGCTGCGGCTACAAGCAGTTGCCGGAGACGGTGAAGGGCCTGGCCGGGTACGGCTTCCGCACCGGCCTGTGGACCGAGAACGGCGTCGACAAGATCGCCTGGGAAGTGGGCAAGGCCGGCAGCCGCGTGCAGAAACTGGACGTGGCCTGGACCGGCAAGGGCTACCAGTTCGCGATGGATGCCAACCGCCAGGCATTCAACGGCATCCTCGACAATTCCGATTCCCGCCCGTTCCTGTGGACGGTAATGGGCTGGGCCGGCATCCAGCGCTATGCCGTGGCCTGGACCGGCGACCAGAGCAGCAGCTGGGACTACATCCGCTGGCATGTGCCGACCCTGGTGGGTTCGGGCCTGTCCGGCATGGCCTACGCCAGCGGCGATGTGGACGCGATCTTCGGCGGCAGCGCCGAGACCTTCACCCGCGACCTGCAGTGGAAGGCGTTCACCCCGGTGCTGATGGGCATGAGCGGCTGGTCGTCGAATGCGCGCAAGCACCCGTGGTGGTACGACGAGCCCTACCGCAGCATCAACCGCGATTACCTGAAGTTGAAGATGCGCCTGACCCCGTACATGTATGGGCTGGTGCATGAGGCTGCGCAGACCGGTGCACCGCCGGTGCGTGGCCTGATGTGGGACAACCCGCGCGATCCGTACGCGCAGGATGAAACCTACAAGTACCAGTTCCTGCTCGGCCGCGACCTGCTGGTTGCACCGGTGTACCGCAGCCAGGCCGCCAGCCGTGGTTGGCGCCGCGACATCCACCTGCCCGCCGGCGGCTGGATCGACTACTGGGATGGCCGCCGCGTGCAGGCCGCCGCCGATGGCCGCCAGCTGGACCGCCAGGTGGACCTGGCCACGCTGCCGGTGTTCGTGCGTGCCGGTGCGATCCTGCCGATGTACCCGTCGATGCTGTTCGACGGCGAGAAACCGCTCGATGAAGTGACCTTCGACCTGTACCCGCAGGGTGATTCGCAGTACACGCTGTACGAAGATGACGGCAACACCCGCCGCTACCAGCAGGGCGAATCGAGCACGCAGCGGATCAGTGTGCAGGCGCCGGCACAGGGCAGCGGCCCGGTACAGGTGCAGATCGATGCGGTACAGGGCCAGTACAACGGCCAGCTGGCACAGCGCCGCTATGGCCTGCGCGTGCTCAGCCGGCAGGCGCCGCGTGCGGTGCAGGCCGCTGGCCGCGCGCTGCCGGCGCTGGCCGACGCGACCGCATTCAACAGCGCCAGCGAGGGTTGGTACTTCGATGCCAAGGAGCGTCGCGGCACCCTGCATGTACGCACCGCGGCGCAGGACATCCGCCAGCCGCTGCAGCTGCAGCTGGACTTCGCCGTCGCCGCAGCGGCCGCCGACGATGCCTATCCGGCTGCACCGGTGCTGGGCCGCGAACTGCCGGCCGACAGCCTGCTGGTGGTCAACCGCCCGGCCGAAGAACCCGGCCATGCGCTGGAAAATGCCTTCGATGATGATCCGGCCACCTGGTTCCGCAGCGTGCGCAACCAGGCCGTGCGCACCGGTGCCCATGAGTGGGTGATCGGTTTCGGCGAACGGAAGATGATTGATGGCATCGACATCGCGCCGCGCAACGACAAGAACTGGAAGCACGGCCAGGTGCGCGACTACGAAGTGTACCTGGGCGACAGCAACGGCGAGTGGGGTGAACCGATTGCCCGCGGCTACCTGCAGCTGAAGGAAGGCACGCAGCGCATCGACTTCCCGGCCCACGCCGGCCGCCTGCTGCGCTTCCGCGTGTTGAGCGTGCAGAACCCCGAAGGTGACGGTGCCTCCAGCGCCGATCCGATGGTGACCGCTGCACAGGGCAGTGCGCGTGCCTTCGACGCGCTGCAACCGCGCGACGTCGGCCCGATTGCGCTGTCCACCTTCCACATCCTCGAACACCAGGAACCGGAGCGACCGGCCCGGCAGCGCTATCTCTCCGAGCTGCCGGTGCCGGCCGCGCTGGCCAGCCAGGTGCACGCCGACAAGGCGTTCACCGGCGACGCCGGCATGCGCATGAACGGCCTGCAGTTCCGCCGCGGCCTGGGCGTGTCCGCCAACAGCCGCATCGACCTGCGCCTGCAGGGGGGATGGCGCCTGCTGCGTGCCGACCTCGGCATTGACGACGCCTGCCGCACGGCCGGTGGCCTGCAGTTCCAGGTCTGGGGCGACAACCGCCTGCTGTATGACAGCGGCCTGGTGAAGGCACCCGGCGTGGTCAAGCCGGAGCTGGACATCCGTGGCCTTTCCACCCTGAGCCTGCGCACGCTGGGTGCGCAGGGCAGCCAACCCGCCCAGGTCTGTGCCAACTGGGCCAACGCCGTGCTGATCGGCCAGGAGGGCGACTCCGCCAGCATCGTCGCCCCATGACCGCCACGTAACACCGCTCCTCCCCGCCCATTCCGACTACGGCTTCACCACGACGGTGGGAGCCGTGGCCCGGGAGCGTTTTGCCCGCCGATCCACCATTCGCGCCGCACCCCTGCCAGGAGAGAACCCCGATGTTGCCCGCCCGCCACCACCGCCCCCCCTGTCGTTCGATCGCACCATTGTCGCTGGCCATCGCCGGCGTGCTGCTGTCGGTCGCCGTTCCTGCCTTCGCCCAGGAGAGCAAGGACAAGGCCACCGACCTGGCCCGCATCGAGGTCACCGGTTCCAACATCCGCCGCACCGACGTTGAAACCGCCTCGCCGGTGCAGGTGATCAGCAAGCAGGACATCCAGAACATGGGTGCGCGCACGCTGCTGCAGGTGCTCGACAACCTGCCTGCTGCCCGGCCAGCGCAGCAGGATTCGCGCTCGCTGTTCACCGGCTCCGACGGCGCTTCGCAGGCCAACCTGCGCGGCCTCGGCGCACAGGGCACGCTGGTGCTGTTGAATGGCCGCCGCCTGTCGTACTACGGCGCGCCGGCGGGCTTCCAGACCCAGTTCGTCAACATCGATGCGATTCCCGCCGCCGCCATCGAACGCATGGAAGTGCTGACCGACGGCGCCTCGGCGGTGTACGGCACCGACGCGGTGGCCGGCGTGATCAACGTGATCACCAAGCGCAACTTCCAGGGCGCGGAGATCAGCTTCACCAACGACACCTCCTCGCGCATCGACTCCTACGGCGAGCGCCAGGCCAGCATCACCGCCGGCTTCGGTGACCTCACCGAGAACCGCTTCAACATCTACGGCGCGGTGAACATGTACCGCCGCGACGCGATTCCGCTGGCCGACTTCTATGACAAGCGCCCGGACCAGTACTACGTCAACAACCCCAACTACCTGAACAACCTGCGCCTGGGCGTGGGCAGCAAGCCGGGTGAGTTCAACCCGGGCAGCTATTTCGCGTTCGATCCGGTGACCGGCCGCCGCGTGCAGGAAGCCGCACCGGGCTGCAAGAACGTGCTGACCAGTGAAGCGGCCGGCCCGCGTTGCGTCTGGGAAACCTGGATGAACAACGAGATCGACGCCGGCGCCAAATCCGAGCGCAACACCGCCTACCTCAACGGCACCTTCCTGGTGGGCGACAGCACCGAGATCTTCGCCGAGGCCACCTATACCGATATCGACCTGCGTGCCAACGGCGGTACCCCGCGCAGCTACGGCACCACCACCGGCAACCCGACCAGCTGGTTCTCGCGCGATACCGGAAACAACGTCAACCAGTTCCTGTATCCGTTCCTGGGCCCGAACAACGAGTACAACCACGCCAGCCCCGAGCTGAAGGCAATGATGGGTGGCGTTGTCGGCCTGCAGTACCTGCTGCAGGATGCCGGCGCCAACTACTTCGGCCAGCGCAACACCGACAAGAGCTACCGCGTGCTGACCGGCGCGCGTGGCAACGTCGGTGACTGGAACTGGGAAACCGCGTTCGCCACCGCCGGCACGCACTCGACCACCTACCAGACGATCAACGTCAACGTGAAGGGCTTCGAGAAGGCCTTCGGTCCTTACAGCATCGACCCGGGCACGGGCCGTGTGATCATCTCCGATCATCCGGCGTACAAGTTCGGTGAGATCAGCGAGGCCAACGCCGCACTGATCCGCGGCGCCTTCCCGACCTTCGACATCCAGTCGTGGACGCGCCTGCATACGCTGGATGGCAAGATCGAAGGCCCGCTGTTCCAGCTGCCGGCCGGTGACATGCGCGCCGCGTTCGGTTTCAACGCCAGCCGCGAAACCTTCTACACCCCCGGCAACGCCGACGCGGCCGCCGGCCTGATCACCCAGCAGGGTGGCTCGTGGTTCGATGGCGCGCGCAACACCTATGCGCTGTTTGCTGAAACGGTGGCGCCGATTACCGAGAAGCTGGAGCTGGACGCGGCCGTGCGCGTGGACAAGTACCCGAACTTCAGCGCCAACGTCGCGCCGAAGATCGGCTTCAAGTACCAGGCGTTCGACCAGCTGATGCTGCGCGGTACCTATTCCACCGGCTTCCGCGCCCCCAGCCTGGCCGAGTCCGGCAACGGCGGCGTGTACGCGCAGCTGGGCGGCTACCGTGATGAACTGCGCTGCGCCGAGACCAACGCCATCGCCAACCTGCTGCTGAAATCGCAGCGCGGCGGTGATGTCGACCTGGGCAAGAGCCTGCTCAACGTGGACTGCAGCCGCACCGTGGCCCGCATGACCCAGCCGAACCAGAACCTGAAGCCGGAGAAGGCGAAGATCGCCACGCTGGGCTTCGTCTACGAGCCGGCCAGCTGGCTGTCGGTGTCGGCCGATTACTGGTTCATCTACCGCGACAACGAAATCGTTGCCCCGGACTACCGCCGCGCCGAAGACATCATCTCCTCGTCGCGCTCGCCGATCACCGACAGCGACCGCGCCAATCTGGCGCAGCTGGCGGCGATGTGCGCCGACCCGGCAAGCGGTGTGAGCTGCCCGGGAACGCTGCCGGGCTACTCGGCCGGCAACGTGGCCAGCGTGGTGGGCCAGTACAAGAACCGCGGCAAGACCCTGATCGATGGCTTCGACATCGATGCGCGCAGCCGCTTCTCGCTGGGTGAGTGGGGCGGGCTGAACATCGGCCTGGCAGCCACCATCGCCAACCGCAACCGCTTCTACATGGATGAACAGAACGGCTGGTACTACGGCGACGTGGTGGGCTATTACAACAACCCGCGCCTGCGTGCGACGCTCAATGCCGACTGGACCTACAAGCAGGTCACCACCAGCATGTTCGTCAACTACGTGGGCGGCACCAAGTGGGCCACCGACCAGATCGACGAAGAAAGCAACAACAAGGAAACCTGCACCGGCGGTTACCTGGCCCTGGAAAAGAGCAAGTGCGATGGTGCACCGTCGTGGTGGACCGCCAACATGAGCGTCACCTGGCGCCCGGATGACGCGTGGAACCTGAGCTTCACCGTCAAGAACCTGTTCAACCGCCTGCCGTTCTACGATCCCAACAGCTTCCTGGGTGACTCCAGTGACTACGCCACCATCTTCGGTCGTGGTTACAGTGTGACCATCGGCTACCGGTTCAAGTAATTCCGTTTGCGTGACCAGGCGCGCCGGCCCAGGCTGGCGCGCCTTCAAGAGGAGAGTGTTTGCCATGAAGCGTAGGGAATTCATCGCGGCCAGCGCCGCTGTCGCCGCCAGCAGCCTGCTGCCGCAGACCCCGGCATGGGCACGTGGCCGCAAGGTACGCCTGGCCGTGATCGGTACCGGCATGCGTGGCCTGGTGCTGCTGAAGGAACTGGTGCGCCGAGACGACGTGGAGGTCGTTGCCCTGTGCGATATCGAGCCGATCATGCTCGGCCGCGCCGTGGACATGGTCAGCAAGGCGGGCAAGCCCGCGCCGAAGACCTACGGCCAGGACCGCGACATCAACGCGTGGAAGCGCCTGCTGGAGCAGAAGGGCATCGATGGCGTGATCATCGCCACGCCGTGGGAGTACCACGCACCGATGGCGATTGCCGCGATGCAGACCGGCGTGGCCGTGGGCTGCGAAGTGGTGGCCGGCATCACCCTGCAGGATCACTGGGACGTGCTGAAGACCCAGCTGAGCACCGGCACCCCGTACATGCTGCTGGAGAACGTCTGTTACCGCCGTGACGTGATGGCGGCCCTGCAGATGGTGCGGCAGGGTCTGTTCGGCGAACTGGTGCACCTGCAGGCCGGTTACCAGCACGACCTGCGCGGGGTGAAGTTCAACTCCGGCGACCCGAACCAGCCCTACGACAGCGGCGTGGAATTCGGCCCCAAGGGCTGGAGCGAAGCACGCTGGCGCACCGAACACTCGGTGGAGCGCAATGGTGAGCTCTACCCCAGCCACGGCATCGGCCCGTGCGCGATGTATACCGGCATCAACCGCGGCAACCGTTTCACCCACATCAACGCATTCGCCACCAAGGCGCGTGGCCTGCACGAATACACCGTAGCCAAGAGCGGCGGCACCACCCATCCGAGCACCAGGGTGAAGTTCAAGCTCGGCGACATCGTCACCACCACGCTGGCCTGCGAGAACGGCGAGACCATCCTGCTGCAGCACGACACCTCGCTGCCGCGACCGTATTCGATGGGCTTCCGCGTGCAGGGCACCAAGGGCCTGTGGATGGACGTGAACCATTCGATCCACATCGAAGGCCGCAGCCCGCCGCACCAGTGGGAAGAGTTCAAGAAGTACCAGGACCAGTACGAACATCCGCTGTGGAAGCAGAATGCCGACACCGCTGCCAGCGCCGGCCATGGCGGCATGGACTGGTTCGTGATCCATGCGTTCGTGGAAGCACTGAAGGCCAAGGCGCCGATGCCGATCGACATCTACGACGCAGTGACGTGGAGCGCGATTACCCCGTTGAGCGAGCAGTCGATCGCCAACAGTTTCCAGACGCTGGAGTTCCCGGATTTCACCGCGGGCCTGTGGCAGAAGCGCAAGCCGATTTTTGCGTTTGACGGAAAGTACTGAGGTCTACACCCTTCCACGCTGTGACGGAGACGCCGGGCATTGCCCGGCGTTTTTGTATCTTCGGGCCATTATCGATGGTTGGCGGTTATCAGAAAACTCTGAAATTCGACCCGCTCCACACTTTCTGACTTGAATGCGTAACCCACATCGGAGATAACGTCCCCATGCGGCCACGCCGCAATCCGGAACAGGGACGATCCGACGCAGGGCGGGAAAGGGCAATGGCTGCCCGAGCGCCTTCGTTCCTCCCGGTGCGGTAACCGCCCAGGAAGGAGAACAGGGATGTTGAAGCGATTGAAGGATCTGTCGTGCGCAGTGCTGGCGATGGCCGTGCTGGGGTGCGTGGGTACCACTGCGGTGCAGGCGCAGGAGGTGAAGAAGAAGTGGGAGAGCTACCTGTCGATGGGCCAGCCACGGGCCACCGAAGCTGCAGTGCAGAAGGACATCAGGGCCTTCTTTGCCCGGTACGAGGACGACAGGCCGTTCGTCTGGGAAGTGAAGCGGCAGCGCGTGCAGGCAAACAAAGTCATCTATGACTACCGGGCCAAGCCCGAGGCTATTGTCAGCACAGACTGGGTCTACGTTTACTCGGATCAGGAGTATGCGTCTGAAGATGAGGTCCGGGAGGCGATCCTTGGTCTCAACGCGAGCGACCCCCAATGTCCGGCAACCACGCTGACGGAGGAGGAGTGGGCTGAATTTCCAGGCCTTGGCGTCGGAGACGACGGAAGCATCACACACGAGGACAAGAAATTTCACTATACCCAGAATCGTTTCTACGCAGGTACACAGAGCTGCTCAGAGATGAAGGGATGGGAATACGTGCGCCGCGATAGGACAGCTGAGTGTCCGAATCGATCCGGTATGTTGTGGAATGAAGCCATCCAGATGTGCTCGCTGATTCAGCAGGATGAGCCGATGATGGCGCCAATGCTGGCGTATACGAGTACCCCGCTGCCGCCCCAGCAGTGCCCGGTGGGAAATCCGTGTGATCCGACAACGGGTGACAAGTCCCAGCCAGAATTCGATTTCGATTTCGGCTGGATCAGCTTCCGTCGCCATTATCATTCGCTTACCAGTACAGCGGGCGGAGCACTTGGGACTGGCTGGACGCACTCGCACAACCTGCGGCTCACAGCTGCGGTGGACGACTCGACATTCCCACCGAGCACCGATGTGAAGGTCGGGCTGATTGAGGAAAATGGCGGCCAGATTTCCTTCCAGAAGGTGGGGGCTCAGTACGAGGCAACGGATGGCAGTGGCGATCGTGCGGTGCAGCAAGGCAGTGGCTGGCTGTTGTCAAGGGCGCAGGAACGCATCGAGTTCGGCTCCGACGGGCTGATGCAGCGCCGCGACTTTGAAGATGGCACGTCATTGGTCTATGAGCGCGACGCTCGTGGCCGGCTCCTCGGCATCACCCATTCCTCTGGTCGTCGTTTGGATATCCAGTACGGTGCGCCTGGCGACGATGCGCTGATTTCGACGATTTCGGTAGCCGGTCAGGTCGTGGCCGCGTACGGCTATTCCGTGGCAGGCGAACTGACCACAGTCACCTATGCCGACGGCGGAGTAAGGACCTATCACTACGAAGATGCCCGCTTCCCTGGATACCTGACAGGCGTCACCGCCGAGGATAGCCGGCGCTATAGCTGGTTTGGCTACGACGCCAAGGGGCGTGTGACCTGCAGCCGTCATTCGGGCGACTGCACACAGGCGGATGTCGGCATTGATGGGGTGCGGCTGGATTACACGACCGCCGGCCCGGTCATCGTCACCGATGCACTCGGCAAGCAGAGCACGTACGCGCTTACCGCAAGCGGCACCAGCGGCCTGCCACGCAAGGTCAATGGCATCACCGACAGCAGCGGCACCGCCGGTCGTACCTACCTCCCAGAGGCCACGGACTTCCGCCGCCGCCTGCAGTCCTCGACCGACCGACGCGGCGTGGTCACCCAGTACGCCTACGCAGAGGCCAGCGACCCGGCCGCCGGTACAGTAGCCGTGACAACGACGACGGAAGCGGCGGGTACCCCCGAGCAACGCATCAGCGAGACGCGTGTCGCGCTCGACAGTAATCGCCTCGTGCAGCAGACGGTCGGCAACCAGGAAACCCGCATTGTCCGCAACGCGCGCCTGCAGCCGACCAGCGTCACCGTGCGCGATACAGCGACCAACCATACCCGCGTGACCACGCAGAACTATTGTGAAGCCGAAGGTCAGGACTGCCCGCAGGTGGGCCTGCTGAAAAGCATCGACGGTCCGCGTACGGACGTGGCAGATACCGTGACCTATGCCTGGTACACCGCCGACGATGCAGGGTGTGCGACCAACGGCACCTGTGCGTTCCGCAGGGGCGATCTGCGCAGCGTCACCAGTGCGTTGGGCCATACCGTTGAGACCCTCGCTTACGATGCCTTCGGGCGCCCGTTGTCAGTGCGTGATGCCAATGGCGCGGTGACCGACTACACCTATCACCCACGTGGCTGGCCGACGTCGGTCACCGTGCGTGGCGCCACCACTGCCGAAGATCGCAGCACCCAGCTGAGCTACTGGCCCACCGGCCAGGTGCAGCAGGTCACCGAGCCCGACGGCAGCAGCGTCACCTATGTCTACGACGCCGCCCAGCGGCTCACCGACATTGCCGACAGTGCGGGCAACACCATTCACTACACCTTGGACAACGCCGGCAACCGTCTGCAGGAAAACACGGTCGATGCAGGGGGTACGCTGCGCCGCACGCTGGCCCGTGTCTACAACACCCTCGGGCAGCTGACCGCGCTGAAGGATGCCGGCAACAACGCCACCGGCTTTGCCTACGACGCCAATGGCAATCCGCAGTCGGTCACCGATGCCCTGCAGCGGGTGACGAACCAGCAATACGATCCGTTGAACCGGCTGGCGCAGTCCCTGCAGGACGTGGGCGGTGTTGCTGCGAAAATCCGCAGCCAGTACAACGCGTTGGATCAGGTCACCCAGGTGACCGATCCCAAGGGTCTGCGCACCACCTACGCCTACAACGGCTTTGGTGATCTGACCGGACATGTCAGCCCGGATAGCGGGAACACTACTTTCACGGTTGACGCCGCTGGCAACCGCAAGACCCGCACTGATGCGCGCGGCGTGACCGCCACCTACAGCTACGACGCGCTCAATCGACTGGTCGGCATTGCCTATCCGGATCCCAACCTGGACGTGGGCTATCACTACGACACCGCACCAGCGGTATGTGCCAGTGACGAGCGTTTCGCCAAGGGTCGCCTGGGCCAGGTGCTGCACGCCAATGGCAGCACCGTGTACTGCCATGACCGCTTCGGCCAGGTCACCCGCAAGGTGCAGACGATCAATGGTGTAGCCAGCACCCTGCGCTATGCGTACAGCAAGTCCGGTCGCCTGACCACGTTGACCTACCCGGACGGAGGCGTGGCGGACTATGTGCGCGATGACCAGGGGCGGATCAGCCAGATCGGCCTGACCCGCCCTGGACAGGCCCGGCAGGTGGTGGTCAACAACGTGACCTACGCCGCCTTCGGGCCGGCGACCGGCTGGACCTACGGCAACGGCCGCCAGCTGCAGCGCCCGCTTGATCTGGACTACCGTCCGCAGGCGGTGCATGACCCCGCGGCGGGCGGTCTGTCACTGGGCTACGGCTACGATCCCGTCGGCTCGATCACCGAGCTGAAGAACGGCGCAGGCTCGGAAGTGCTGGCCAAGTATGCCTACGACACGCTCGGCCGACTGACCCAGACCCAAGACGGTGCGACGGGCACGCCGATTGAAACCTATGGCTACGACGCCACCGGCAACCGCACCTCGCTGACCACGTCGGCCGGGACCGCAAGCTATACCTATCCGGCTGACAGCCATCGACTGATTGCCGTGGACGGTCAGGCGCGCAACCAGGATGCCGCAGGCAACACCACCAGCATTGGCAGCAAGACGCTCGCCTACAACGATGCCAACCGCATGAGTGCGGTGAAGCAGGGCGATGCTGTGGTGGAGAGTTACGGTTACAACCACCGCGGTGAGCGCGTGCTGCGTGCGCCAGCCAGTGGCGATGCGCAGGTCACGGTCTATGACGAAGCCGGGCAGTGGGTTGGCAACTACTCGACGACCGGGCAAGCGCAGCAACAGGCGATCTGGCTGGACAACTACCCGGTGGCGTTGATCCAGACACCCGCCACGGGCGTGCCGGGGCTGGCGTACATCCAGCCCGATCACCTGGGTACGCCGCGTGTGGTGATCGACCCCATACGCGATATCGCGATCTGGGAGTGGAGCAGCAAGAGTGAGGTGTTTGGCGACCAGGCACCGGTCAATGACCCTGATGGGGATGGCGTGCTGTTTGAGCTGGCACTGCGCTTCCCGGGACAGCAGGCGACGAATGCGAGTGAGCTGTTCTACAACTATCAGCGCGAGTATGAGCCGGCGGTGGGGCGGTATTCGCAGAGTGATCCGATTGGCCTTAGTGGTGGGATCAGCACTTACGCCTACGCTGAATCCGGTCCTATGGAAAGGGATGACTCGCTTGGTCTCTGTCCCGGTTGCGTACTTGCTCGGCCTCCGGTCGTCGTTCGGCCCCCAGGTAATTCTGGTCGGGGCACTGGAGCTAGTGCAGGTGCGGGCAGATCGCACTCGTGGTACAGCCGGCCTCAGCAAAAAATTGCGCCTAAAGGAGGGAAGTCAAAAAATGACATACCATCTTGGGCGCGGGGGACAAATCCTACGAATGGGGAGACACCTGTTCAGTATGCCCAGCGAGTGTGCAAGGAGTTTGGTCAGGACCCCGGCAAAGGGCAGGGGTCAAACTTGAGCAAGCTAAAAAAATATGCGGAAACGCACTTCACTCCTAGCGGTGAGAAGCCCGGATTCTTTGAGGAATTCTTTTTCAATTTCAGTCAAGATCCTCTGATGGACGCAATTCCAGAAGAGCTCAGGGTTGATGGCGGCATTTAGGCGGGAGTTTGTGATGGCTGATATATATCCGGTTGGGGTTGCTGCGCATGGGAGAGTCGTCTGGTTTGCGTGGGTGTCCGATGACTATGATTATGTGCTATCAAAAAATGGGAGGCCTGTATCAGCCGGTAGCAAGGAGGATCTCGATTACGAAGTCGCTGCTTGCGACGGGACCCTGGACTGGGAGGGTGAATCGTTGCTCGACTTCGAATCCTTGATATCTTCGATTGATTCGGGAGTTGGAGTTAGCCCAGATGCTGTTATTGATGCTTGGAACTTCATGACTGATCTTTTCAGGGTAGTAGCAAATGCTCCACGGAAGATGTTCCACGTCGATATGATAGATACGTACGACTCATTCTTTTCGCAATGCGAGATCGCTCGAGCTGTTGGGCTGACGTCGGTCTCCATCTCTAGACATGACCTCGATCGCGCGAAGATCGTTTTGGAGGACGGGTTGCAGATGGTACTCAGCATTTAGCGACGCGCTTCTAGTTCGCTACGGTATGTACCCGTGCGGAGTGCGGTGCAGCTGAGCCGACGCTGCAAAGGTGACACTGCCTTCTCGACTTGGTTTAGGCGCAGTGACGCCTATTGGTACCGCTGTGTGTTCAGTCCCCGGGCGCGTAGCAAGGAAATTACATGATGGTTGAACGTGCGGAACGGCATAGAGGGTGTCTGATGCGCTTGTTCACCTTTGCCTGCCCCATGTGCGTCGCCGATCGGCAGCGATTTTCGATCCTTTCGGCGCTCGCGCGCCGGCCGAAAAAGCTCTGTCGAGGCTGTGGGATCGTGCTTCGTTCACGCCCATCAATGGGCGTGTATCTTCTGTTCTTGCTATATACGCAATTCATCGGGCTGATCGCGGACTTTCCGCTGATATGGGCCTACATGGAGCAGCAATGGATGGCGATGCCGCGCTCTGTGTAGCTGCGCTTCTGCTATGCCACGTACCAGCGATGGTGATACATGCGCGAGGAACCGCTGTGACAAGGTGAAGCCAGATCGAAGCTACGCCCGTGCCAAGATGAAGGCGTCCAAGCATGATCCTTGAGTTCAACGCATTGCCCTGGTCGGACGCCACCTTGGTTGCGGTGTCCGTTGACCGCAGCAATCCGGGCAACCAGGATGAAGTAGTGGTCCACGTGCGCTGGCCCGACGGGCGCAATGCGCGGGTGGTGTTCCTTGAATGCCGCGGCGCACGATTGGCGCTCAACTTCGGTGTCCTGGGTGAGGACACGATCGACCGCGCATATGTCGATGAGGACAGCAAGCTACTGGCCGATGGCAGACGGCGCTGGGCGGCCTCGGGTGTGTTGCTGCCAAGGCTTCAGTGCTTCCGCATCGAAACCTGCACCACTGCCAGCTCACTCGACATCCTGGCCCTGGGCTGGCGGATAGACTCGCAGTGACGTCCGGTGTGGAAAATTAGGAGTGGCATGGCATGCATGAGACGCACCGTGGCCGGGTATCGGCGAGTGATTCCGTTCGGGTGGGTCCGCCCACCAGCGGGCATCTGGCCGCTCTGTGGCGCGGCAAGCGCAGGGAGATTCCAGGTGCCCCAGCAAGGGACATCATCAAAGGGCCGGTGGCTGGCATCTTGCGCGCAGCGCTGCTGGTCTTGCCAATGCTGGGCGGGTGCAGCATCAACAAATTTCAACGTTCAGAATGGAGCTCGGACTGGGTAGATGTTTCATCCGACGCGATCTTCCCTGGCAATTCAACGACTCTGCCGCTTGACCGCATTTCCACGCTTGATGCGGATAGTGAAGCCGCCATAGCGGAGTGGATGTTGAAGAACTCACTGGTCGCAGTATCGGCATCAGAGGTTGAAGGGAAGATCGGATCATTGCCGTTGAGTGGCCTGAAGCCAGCCCCCGGGGAGAGCGTCTATCTCGTCAGGACCGCTTCGGATGAAGGTAATGGCACGTTCATCGGCTACGTCAACGACAAGGGACTTCTCATCATGTATGGGGTCATGGGGGGCTGCGGCGAGCAGAAGCACCGGGTGGTTGCTGTGAGCCTGCGGGAGAAGCCCGCCAACGTGTTCGGCAGATGCTCGGCGGCGCTGTAGTGCGCTGAAGAGTCGAGCGGCGGTCTGCCACCGTCCCTGGGCGCGCTGGTTCCACATGTGTGATGTCAGCATTCCGTCCGGCAGCGATACCGCATTCCCCACCTCACGGCCGCGTTGTCGGCGGTGCTGGAGGCGGTGCCATCGGCCGCTGAGGCCGCGTGGAGATCCCAAAACTATTCCCCATCCTCTGCTGGGCGGCAGCCCGATGGGCCAGACCGAGCGCGGTTGGCGCCTGCCGCACCCGCTGCTCGGACGCCGGCATCTCAGGCATGGGCTTGCGCGAGGCGGGCATCAACCGTTCGCTCATGCAGGCGTAGTCGGGGATGCGTTCGCCGTTGACCTCCAGTTCGATACAAGCAGCGTCGGCGGCCGTGAGCGCGGGCGCGGTCCTAGGCGCAGCCTTTGCCGGGCCGCCCCACGCGTGCGGCGGTAGCAGCAGAAAGACGCCCGTAGCAAGCCAGCGCAAGAGATGCATGGGTGTCACCAAGTTGCAATGAAGCCGACCTAACGTGACCGGCTTGGCGTTGTGATGCTGGCGTGTCTTGCATGCAGTTTGATGACACCGGAGCGCAGGACGGGGGGCCGGCAATGCGGGCGGGAAGGCGTGATCGCTGCATCCGCGGCGTTGCCTGGCTATTGTGCATCGCATGGATGCTGGCGCCGACGCTGCTGGCCTGGGCCGGCGCGGGCGCTGCGCCCGAGGGGGCTACCCACCTGTTCGACATTCCAGCCCAACCGTTGCCACAGGCGTTGCAGGTGTATGGGGAGACCACAGGGGTGGCGGTACTGATTGATGCCCGCATGCTGGGCGGCCTGCGCTCGACGGCAGTCAGTGGACGCCATGCGCCATTGCCGGCGCTGCAGATGCTGCTGCAGGGCACGGGCCTGGCCCCTCGCTTTGTCGACGGTGGCGGGTTCACGCTGGTAGCGGGTGAGACCCCGGCGTCCAGCGGTGCAGGCCCAGCCAATGCCGGCACACCCTCTGCAACAGACCCCGCCGCGTCCCGGCGCCGAGCGGCGCGTGTCATCCAGCAGTCACTGGAGACAGCGTTGTGCGGCGCGCGCGCGACGCGCCCGGGCGGCTATCGGGTCGCGCTGCAACTATGGTTGGACCCGGCCAACCATCGGGTGAGCCGCGCCGATGTCATGGAAAGCAGCGGCGACCCACGTCGTGATGCCGCGATTCTGCAGCGGTTGGACGACCTGGCCATGCCAGGGCTGCCGGCGGACCTGCCGCAACCGGTGACGCTGCTGTTGCTGCCACACGCTGCGGGCCGCACGCCGCCATGCAGGGGGGCACTGTGACGGCACTCCGCGGGCTGTTCCTGGACCACTACGAGGCCTTCCGCAAGCGCCTGCGCCGCCGCCTGGGCTCGGACGACCTGGCGCTGGATGCATTGCAGGAGACCTGGCTGCGCGTCGAGCGAATGGGCAATATCGTGCCGCAGCGCAGCCCGGTGGCCTATCTGTTCCGCATGTCGATCAACGCCGCCAGCGACCAGCGCCAGGCCCACGCACGGATGCTGACCGGCACCGAGTTGGATGCGCTGATGGACGAGACCGCCGACCATCTGGATCCGGCCACGGTGACGTTCGGCCAGGTGGAAATGGCGCAGCTGGAGCAGGCGCTGCGCGAGCTGCCCGAGCGCCAGCGCGCCATCCTGGTGGCGGCGCGCATCGAGCAGTTGCCGATCGAGGCCATTGCCCTGCAGCACGGGGTGTCGGCGCGGATGATCGGCAAGGAGCTGAAGAAGGCCCTGCAGCACTGCGCAGGACGGCTGGACCGGCCGTTGGTGCAACGGTTCGGTCCCGGCGCCGGAAAACCGTCATGACTGATATGAAGACGAATGTGGCCTCCCCACTGCCGGCAGACGTACGGCAACAGGCACAGGATTGGTTGCTGCGCCTGAACGGTGCGGCAGTCAGTGAAGCCGACGCCGACGCCTTCCGCCGATGGCGGGGGCTCGACCCGCGCCACGCCGCTGCGTTTGCACAGGCACGCGCGCTGTGGAAGGCGCTGGGGCCGGCGCTGCAGGCTACGGGTGCGCAGGCAGAACAGGCGCCTGTGGCCCGTGAGGAGCAGCCGGTGGCAAGTCCGCCGCCAGCTGCCCATGCCGGCAGCCCTGCTCGGCCGCGCAGCCGCGCGCGAATGGGGCGCAGGGCATTCCTGGGCGGCGCAGTCGCAGCGGCGGCAGGTGGCTGCTGGCTGGCGGCCAGTTCGCCACTGGGTCTGTGGCCGGAGCTGGGGGCACTGGGCGCGGACTACCGCACCGCCACCGGTGAGCGCCGCGAGCTGGAGATCCAGGGGGTGACGGTGGCGATGGGTACACGCACCCGTCTGCGACGGTCCGACGATCATGCGCGCGGACTGCAGTTGAGCCAGGGCGAGGCACAATTCGCGCTACCTGCGTGGGCACGGCGTGGCTTCGAGATCCAGGTGGAGGGCGCGCGGGTGACGCTGGACCCGGGCGCTCGGGTGAACGTGCGCTGCGTGGGTGGGGATGTACGGGTGACCTGCCTGGCTGGCACCGCCGCGCTTGCCCGTGGCGCGCGGACAGTGGTGCTGCAGCAGGGCTGGCAGGCACGGCTGGATGGCGCGCGCATTGCCTCGGTGGGGGAGGTGCCCACCGAACGCGTCGACGCGTGGCGACACGGCTGGTTGATGTTCGATGACCAGCCGCTGTCGGAGGTGGTTGAAGAGATCAACCGCTACCGCACCGGGCGCATCGTCATCGCAGACAGCACGTTGTCGCAGCGCCGTGTGCAGGCCCGTATTTCGTTGCAGCGCATCGATACCTTCATCGACTTGGTACGCGATGCCTATGGCGCACGTGTTGTCAGCATGCCCGGCGACGTGGTGCTGTTGGGCTGAGCATGCGGATCCTGCGGGCGCGCGATCACAACACGCCTGCATGACGTTGCGATGACACCTGCAGTGCTGACCGACAGGCCGTCATCTGTAGATGAAATTTTTGTTGCAGCGGTTCAGTCGCTGCCATCCAACCCGGTCTTATCCACCGTAACAAGCGCAACGCAATGCGGCGTCAGGCTGGCTCCTGTTCCTGGGGGTGCGCCGATGGAGTGCCGCTACGGCATGTGCTTGCCCTTATCAGCGAACGATATTGCGACGGGTGATGGCGATGGTGAAGCAGCAGAACGATCTGGGCATGCGCGCAGCTGCACGGGCACCGCAGGTGCAGCCGCTGGCGCAGGCCATTGCCCTGTTGCTGATGGCAGGCGGCATGGTGGGCGGAGTATCGGCGCAACAGGCCTTCAGCCCTGCGTGGTTCGCCAACAAGGGCGCACAGCAGCAGACCGCCGCGCAGAGCGGACGGCTGCCCAGCGGCATGCCGTCCAATCTGCTGCGCACCGATGCACAGGCGCAGAAGGCGCGTGAGACGCTGCAGACCTCGCTGGACAATCTCGGCACTGCTGCGCAGGCCATCGCAATGCAGCAGCGCCTGCAGCAGAGTGCCCGCGATGCGGCGCGACTGCGCGTCAGCCAGGTGCCCGATGGCCTGGGCCAGGGTGGCCTGAAGATCGACGACGATGCGCTGACCAAAGGCTGGTCCAACGCCAGCGGTCCGGTGCAGAGCAGCAAGGACGGCACCACCACGGTCAGCATCACGCAGACGGCCGACAAGGCCATCCTCAACTGGGAAACCTTCAACGTCGGCCGCAACACCGTGGTCGACTTCGACCAGCAGGCGGGCTGGTCGCTGCTGAACCGCATCAACGATCCGTCCGCACGGCCGTCGCAGATTCTTGGCCGCATCCAGGGCCAGGGTACGGTGATGCTGGTCAACCGCAATGGCGTGGTGTTCGACGGCAGCAGCCAGGTGAACGTGCGCAACCTGGCGGCCTCGGCGGTGAACATCAGCGATGCGCAGTTCCGCAAGGGCCTGTACAGCGATGCGCAGGGAACGGCTTTCATTCCCACGTTCGGCAACGAACTGAGCAGCAGCGCCAACAGTTTCGCGCATGCGGCAGCCACCGGTGATGTGGTGGTCGAGCGCGGTGCGCAGATCACCACGCATGCGCCTACCACCGTTACCGAAGGCGGTGGCTATGTGCTGCTGCTCGGCCGGCAGGTCAGCAACCATGGGCAGATCAGCAGCGCCAACGGGCAGACCGTGCTGGCCGCTGGCGATGCGTTCGTGATCCGCAAGGGTCTGGGCACCGACCAGAACCTGACCTCCACCACCCGTGGCAACGTGGTGACCGCACTTCGCGCGCCTGCAGCGGCCGGCATGCCGGTGGACGCTGCGGCAGGCGTGGTCAGCAACACCGGCCTGGTGCAGGCCAGCACCGGCGACATCACCCTGGTTGGTCATGAAGTGCAGCAGCACGGCACGCTGGTGGCCACCAGTTCGGTGCATGCACGCGGCACCATCCATCTGCGCAATGAGCGCAGTGACACCGAAGGCAGCATCCAGCTGGCGCAGGGCAGCACCACCGCCATCGTGCTGGACGACTCGGCCACCACCGCGCTGGATGTGCAGCGCGAGACGCTGGTGCTGGACTCGGACAAGGCCGGCGATGGCATCCAGCATCGCCGCGACCAGTCACTGGTGCAGATCGATACGGCCGGCGATGTCAGCTTTGCGAAGGACAGCCTGACCCTGGCCACCGGCGGCCAGGTGTATGTGGATGCACGCAGCACCGAGCTGCAGCAGGGCGCGCGGATCGACGTGTCCGGCCATGTCGGCGTCAAGATCGCGATGGAAGCCAACAACGTCCAGATCAACGTGCAGGGCAACGAACAGCGCGATGCGCCGGTCAACCGCCTTGGCGAGAAGCTCAGCAGCAACAACATCTGGCTGGACCGGCGCGACCTGACCCTGGTGCCGGCGGGCACCAACGGTTACGAGGCCGATCGCTGGTACACCGCCGGGGGCTTGCTGGAAGTGGGCGGCTATCTGGGCGTTACCGGTCACGGTATCGGTGAATGGTCGGCGCAGGGTGGCTCCGTGCAGTTCAGTGGCGGCAACCTGCAGACGCGCGCGGGCTCGCAGATCAACCTGTCCGGCGGCACCTTGGACGTGCAGACCGGCTATATCCAGCAGACCCACCTGAAGGGAGCCGATGGCCGTCTGTACAGCGCCTCCACCGCACCGGGCGACCTGCTGTACACCGGCCTGTACAAGGGCTTCGAGAGCAGCCACGCCCGTTGGGGCACTACCGAATACCACTACAACCCGCTGATCGGTGCGCGCCAGCGCCTGGAGAACGGCTACGTGGTGGGTCGCGATGCGGGCCGGATGATCGTGGCCACGCAGTCGGCGCAGCTGCAGGGCGACATCGAAACCGCGACGTTCCAGGGCGACCGCCAGATCAATGCCCGCCAGATCGATCTGGATGGCTACCTGCAGGCGCAGACGGCAGTGGCCCGCAATGGCCAGCTGGTGATCGGCCAGCAGCGTGCGGTGCAGGACAAGGGCACGCACGGCCTGCGCTACACACCTTCGGCCGTGACCGGCAAGGTGCAGATCGGCAGCGTGCCGGTTGCAGAAAGTGACAGCAGCACCGGCATGCATCTGGATGCGGCGTGGTTGAACAGCCTGGCGCTGGGGGGCCTGCAGGTCTACGCACGTGATGCGGTGGTGGTGGACCAGGCGCTGCAGATGGCAGCAGGGGGTTCGCTGGGCCTGCATGCCACCCAGGTGCAGGTGAATGCCGATCTGGTGGCCCGTGGTGGCGCGATCGCGCTGGGCAACATCGTGCCCGGCTGGAGCGAGAGTACCGGTTGGCTCGATCGTGCGCTGGTTCCAGTGGCTGCCAACAGCCGTGCACGCACGTTGCTGGGCGAGGGCGTGCTGCTTGATACCCGTGGTCTGTGGAGCAACCTGCAGACCGAGCCACTTGGCATCGAGGGCATGCCCTATGTGGATGGTGGCAGCATCCAGCTGCGCAGCAGCCAGGATGTGCTGGTGGCGCGCGGCGCACGCCTGGATGCCTCTTCGGGCGCAGCGCTGCAGGCCGACGACCACCTGCGTGGCGGTCGCGGCGGCGACATCGCGCTGATCGCCAACGCGCTGGAGGAAGCACCGGTGGCCGGCATTGCGGCGGGTCAGCTGAGCCTGCAGGGCGATCTGCGTGGCCACGGTGTCAAGGGCGGCGGCACGCTGCGGCTGCAATCGGGCAAGGCGGTGGTGATCGGTGGACAGGTGGCCGGCAGCGACGGCCTGCTGCGCGCGGGCGAAAGCGCGCCAATCGATCTGCTCACCTCCGACACCTTCCAGGTGCTGGCGGGCAGCACATTGCCGGTCGACTATGCCTATACCCGCGTACAGGCCCAACCGGGAGAGACGCTGGGCACGCAGCCGGTGGTGGACCCCGCCCGCCCGGAAACCCACCTCACCCTGGGCGCGAGCTGGACCCCACCCAAGCCGGTGGCCAACGCCGACTCCTACATCCTGCGCACGCTGGATGGGCGCGCGTTCACGGTGAACGCATGGACGCCGCCGCCGACCCTGGCGGCGGGCACCGTCGTTACCCAGATCACCGGCTTCCAGGGTGGCTTCCCGATCAACTATGCGGTGCCGGCGGACGTGTTTCCGCAGGGCATCCGGGTACTGCCGTCGGCGGCAACGCTGAAAGCCGGCAGCGTGGCACCGACCGATATCCGTTTCGCCGCCGGCACGCGCATCGGCGCCGGCAACGTGCTGGCGCAGGATGTGGCGGTAGAGCGCCCGTTGCAGCTGTCCAGCGAGTTGTTCGGGCAGGGCTTCGCGCGCTATGAAGTGACTGGCCAGCAGAGCCTGGCGGTGGCACCCGGCGCCGACCTGCGGGTGAGCATGCCGGTGCTGCAGCTGGACCTGGAACATGCGCGGGCACTGCGCAGTGGCGGCGCGCCCGGCGAGGCATTGCAGGAATGGTTGGCACCGGAATTCAGCGCTGACACTGCCAAGGCGACGCTGCAGCAGCGCAAGGGGGCCGACCTGCAGCTGCGTGCAGGCAGCACGATGGGCGCGCTGGCAACGCTGGCGATCGGCGAGGGTGCGCACCTGCAGGTGGACAACGGGCGCAGCATCGGTCTGGCCGGCAATGGCCAGATCACCGTGGACGGCACGTTGCAGGCCCACAGCGGGCGCATCGACATCCTCGACATGGGGCTGGGTGAGATCGCCGCGTCGCCTAAGAGCCACGACCGCTCGCTGTGGATCGGCGATCACGCCGTGCTTGATGTTTCCGGCGTGGCCCAGGTTGAACGTGATGCACGTGGCCAGCGTTTCGGCCAGGTTGGTGATGGCGGCCGCATCCAGCTGGGAGGCCGCTACGATGCCAACGCCACCAGCGTGGATGGTGTGGACGCATTCGTGGTGGTGCGCCCCGGTGCACGCCTCGATGCCTCCGGTGCCAGTGCCACGCTCGATGTGCCTGGCCAAGGGGCGACTGACGTGGCCGGCGATGGTGGCGTGCTGCACCTGGCCAGCTTCAATGGCCTGTTCCTGGAGGGCAGCCTGCGTGCAGCTGCCGGTGGGCGCGGTGCCGCCGGCGGCACCCTGTCGGTGGCACTGGAAGCACCGAACTATCTGCTGGCCGGCAATCCAGACGATCGCGTGCGCTCGTTGCGCGAACTCAGCGTGACCCAGCAGCAGGCAGATAGTGGCCTGGCTGCTGCGCTGCAACCCGGCCAGCGCGATCCAGCGCTGGTCTATGGGCGCGCCGCGATTGGCGTCGACCGCATCCAGGCCGGAGGCTTCGGCAACCTGGGCCTGCTGGTCAATGGCGTGATGAGCTTCAACGACGGCGTGGACCTGGCCATGAGCCAGGGCCTGCGCCTGACCGCCAGCAATTTCAGCCTGGCAGAACACAGCGGGAACGGCGCGCAGGTGGCGCTGGCCGCACCGTATGTACGGCTGGCCGGCAACACCCGTGGTGCGAAGGATGCGCACACCCTGCCGTTGCCCGAGATCCAGCGCCTGCCTGCGTTGCGCGATGCCTCTACGCTGCGCGTGGAAGCAGGGGTGCTGGATGTGATCGAGTCGGTGGCCTTCGGCACTTCCGGCAAGCTGGCACAGGGCGCTGGCACCATCAATGTGCAGCGCGATGGCTTTGAAACCGTGGAGCTGCGCAGCAGGGGTGACCTGCGCCTGCTCAAATCCAAGGTGCGCGACCGCAGCTCGATCGATACGGTGGGCGACCTGGTGCTGTCCGCCAGCCAGATCTATCCCGCCACCCAGGCGGTGGCTGAGATCCGTGCCGGCAAGATGGGCACCGTCGACCAGTGGGGTCAGTTCCAGGTGGTGTACGACCCGGCACGTTCGCTGCGCGTGGAGCGCAGTGGTGACGCGCTGCCGGCTGCACCGCTGGCGGCGTTCGGTACCTTGCGGCTGTTGTCGTCCAACATCGAACAGGGTGGCGTGGTCCGCGCACCGCTGGGCGAACTCCTGATCGGCCAGGCCGACGGCGGCACCTTCGGACTGGCCAGCCGCGTGCAGTTGTTGCCGGGCAGCGTGACGTCTGTCAGCGGCGCGGGCCTGCGCATGCCTTACGGCGGTACCAAGGATGGCCTGACCTATGTGCATGACGGCCTGGATGCGGTCTACAAGGGCATCGGTGTCAGCGGCAACGAGTTCGGCGGTGTCACCCTGCGAGGCGAGAACATCGATGTGCAGGCTGGTGCGGTGCTGGACCTGTCCGGCGGCGGTGAGCTGAGTGGCGCGGCGTTCCTGAGCGGGCGTGGCGGTTCCACCGATGCACGCTTGCATCCGTTGGTGCAGATCGATGCCAACGGCGGTGGCTTCGTGCTGCCTGGCCTGTCCAGCAATCCGGTCTATGCGATCGTGCCCGGCGCACAGGCCGATGCCGCACCGATCGCAGCGGAGAAGGGCGCGGGTGATCCGGCCATCGGCCGCCAGATCCAGATTGGCGCGGGTGTGCCGGGTTTGCCGGCCGGAACCTACACCTTGCTGCCATCCACCTACGCGCTGCTGCCGGGTGCATTCCGGGTGGAACTCAATGGCCAGGCCAGCAGCCAGGCCGGTTTCGGCGCCAGCACGGCGATGCGCAACGGCTCGTGGAGCACGGCGGCGCGGTTCAGCACGGCCGGCACCGATATCCAGGATGCGCTGACCTCGCAGGTGATCGTGACTGCCGCCGACACCCTGCGGCAGTACTCGCAATACAACGAAACCAGCTACGCGCAGTTCGGCCTGGCCTGGGCGCAGCGTGACGGTGCACCGCGGCCCCGGCTGGAGCGTGATGCCGGCAGGCTGACGCTGGATCTTTCCAATCGCCAGGCTGACAAACCCGAAGTGCATGCGCTGGCGATCGCGCCGGGCAGCGTGCGTGGCGTAGCCGCCAGCGGTGGTTACGGCAGTGAGCTGGTTGTGCGCAGCCCAGGTGCGCTGGAAGTGCTGGCGCCCGGCAGTACGGTCACCGACGGCTTCAGCGGCCTGTCGGTGCATGCCGATGCGCTGAACGCGGTAGGGGCCAACACGATGACGATTGGCGGGACGCCTACGTCGGTGTTCCAGGCCAACCGCATCACCCAGGACGCCTACAAGCTTGGGTTCGGCAGCAACGGCCAGGCGTCGTCGCAGGTGGTGCTGCGCAGCGGGGCGCAGCTGTCGGCCGCGCAGGTGTTCCTGGTGGCCGGTGCGCGCGAAGGTGGCATCACGGTGGAGCAGGGCGCATCCATCACGACGCTCGGCCAGGGCGCGGCGGCGTGGGATTCGACCGCTGGCTATATCTTCGACCCCGGCACCACGGCGGTGCTGGCGGTATCCAACGGTTGGCTGGACATGCTGGCACCGGGCACCAGCACCGAAGCGCGCTATGGACAGGGTGACATCCTGATTGGTGGTTGCGGTGCCGACCGCAGCTGCAGCGGTGCCGCTACGCTGTACGCAGGCGGTACCCTCACCGCCGCCACCACGGCGGGCTTCGAGCTGGCCGACAGTGCGCGCTACGGCGCCCGCAACCTGGTGCTGGCCGTTGGCAACATCAACGTTGGCAGTACTGATGCGCTGGCACGGATGGCCGCCGAGGGCCTGCTGCCGGCTGGACTCACCCTCAACCAGCAGGTGTTGGATCGCCTGCTGCGCGGCGATGCCAGTACCGGTGCGCCTGCATTGGAAAAGCTGGTGCTGACGGCCGGCGATGCGGTGAACTTCTTTGATTCGGTAGAGCTGTCCACGCTCGATGCCAGCGGCAAGTCAACGCTGGGACAACTGGTGCTGACCGCGCCCGCCATCCGTGGCCAGGGCGATGCCGATGCAGTGGCCCGCATCCGCACCGATACCCTCGTCTGGAACGGCAGTGCGCGTCCGGCTGGCGATGTTGTTGCCGGTGGCGCGGGTACAGGCAGTGGCCAGCTGCAGGTGGATGCGCGGCAGATCCTGTTCGGCTATGCCGAGCAGTCCCAGCCCGACACCGTGGCCATGCATGGCCGGCAGACGCTGGGCTTCGGCACGGTTGCACTGAACGCCAGCGATCGCATCAGCGCCAATCACATCGGCAGCCTGTCGGTGTACCAATCGCAGGGCGCCTGGAACGGGCAGGCCAAGGCCTTCGATTACAGCGGCGGTGACCTGCTGATCAGCACCCCGCTGTTCACCGGCGCAGCCGGATCGATCAATCGCATCCGTGCCGGTGGCCGCATCGCCGTGGTCGCAGCGCAGGGCGGCAATGCGGTCGCCAGCGATCCGGCAGCGGCGCTGGGCGCTGAGCTTTCACTGCAGGCCGGCCGCGATCTGCTGCTGGATACCCGCGTACAGCTGCCCAGCGGCAAGCTGCAGCTGGCGGCGCAGGATGACGTGCGCCTGGGCGATGGTGCGCAGCTGGACCTTGCCGGGCGCCGCATCGACATGTTCGATGTCAGTCGCTACAGCTGGGGCGGTGATGTCACCCTGGATTCCCAGGCCGGCAGCATCGTGCAGGCGGCGGGCTCGCGCATCGATCTGTCGGCGGTGAACAACCGCGGCGGTCGGCTCAATGCCAGCGCGCTGGGTGCAGGCGCTGGCACTGTATCGCTGGCTGGCCAGATGCTGGGTGGCAGCAGCGGCGGCTACGACACCGGCGGCACCTGGGTGCCGTACAGCAGTGCCTATCTCGATCTGCGTGCGCAGCACATCGACGACTTCGCCGCCCTCAACACGCGTCTCAACGCGGGGCAGGTCTTCGGTGGCCGCAGCTTCCAGCTCAAGCAGGGCGACCTGGTCATCGGTGATGGGCTGAAGGCGCGCGAGGTGAACGTCTCGGTCGATGCCGGCCATCTGACCGTGCAGGGCCATATCGACGCCAGTGGCGAACAGGTGGGCAGCATCCGCCTGGCCGCCCGCGACGGCCTCAGCCTGGGCACCGCTGCGGTGCTGGACGCGCATGGCAGCGTGCTGCGCCGGGACAGCTACGGCCAGGTGATCGAAGCACCGAACCGTGCGGTGATCGAACTGGATTCGGGCAATGGGCTGCTGGCACTGGCCGCTGGCGCGCGCATGGATCTCGGTGTCAGCGATGCACCGGCGGCGTACGGAACGGTTGTGCTCAATGCCCCCCGCCTGGGCGGCGCGCGTGGCAATGATGTGGCGATCGATGCTTCGGCGCCTGTACGCATCGATGGTGCCCGCGCGATCACCGTCAATGCTTTCCAGACCTACACCGATGCTGCCGCCGGCACCGATGCCACGGTGGATGGCCGCAGCTACCAGGTCATCAACCAGGCGTACCTGGACACGATCCATGCCGACAGTACGGCGTTCATCGACAACGCGCTGGGCAACGGGGCGTTGATCGACGGCAAACTGGCCGGGTTGCGTGCCTATGGCGACCAGTTCCATCTGCGGCCGGGTGTACAGATCAGCAGCAGTGCCGACGCGCTGGTCAATCGTGATGGCCATCTGCATGTCGATGGCGATATCGATCTGTCCGGCTATCGCTACGCCAGCCTCAACCCGCATCTGCAGAAGACCCGCCAGTACGGTTCCGGTGAAGCCGGTGCGCTGGTGCTGCGTGCGGCGGGCGACCTGGAAGTGTTCGGCAGCATCAGCGACGGTTTCGACGGCTCGCGCCTGCTGGTGGGCAGCACACCGGATGACAAGGGCTGGCTGTTGCCGAACGGGCGTATTCCGTTCGGCGGCGAAGTGGTGATTCCGCATGGCGGGGTGGTCACGCTGGATGCCGGCAGTGCGTTCCAGCCGGGACGTACACTCAATTTCGACCTTCCCGCAGCGGCGATGCAGTTGCCCTCGGGTACGCAGCTGCCGTCCCGCATGACCCTGGCAGGCGAGCTGGCGTTGCCGGCCGGCACCGTGCTGGGCGCGGCCATCCGCGATGGCAATGGGGTGCTGCTGCATGCGGCCGGCACGGTGCTGGCGCAGGCCACCACACTGGCGGCAGGCACGCAGTTGGACGCGGGTTTCCGCGTACCTGCGGCCACCTCGATGGCAGCCGGTACCTGGCCGGCCGGCGTTCCGCTGCCGGTAGGCATGAGCCTTGCGCAGCCGCTGCTGCTGGCCAAGGGGGCGATCCTGCCGTCGGAAACCGACGTCAAACTGCCAGGCAGCGCAGAGTCGATCAACCTGCGTCCGGCCGATGCCAACGGCAACCAGGGGCGTACCTGGGCACTGGCGCCGATGCTGGCAGCCGGCTCGCAGTCGTTCGACCTGCGCCTGGTGGCTGGTGCCGATCTGCAGGCGGCCGACACCCGCGCCATGGCGCGAGGCGCCACCGGCACCGTGCGCCTGGCCGATACCCATTACGGCGTGCTGGTGGAGAACGCGCCGGTGCCCGGTACGGGCATCCCCGCCGAGTATCGCTGGGCGGTGGACGTTGATGCTGATACCTGGAACTCGATCGGCCTGCCCAGCCAGGTGATTGCCGGCGAAATCATCACCCAGGACAACATCGACATGTTGATCCTCTTCGGCCTGATCACATCCAGCCCGCTGGAGCTCAATGGCTGGGGCCTGGGGGAGCCGGTGTACGAAGCCAACCCGGGAGTGCCGCCGCAGTTCGCCGACATCGCCCGGCCCGCCCGCGAGCAGGTGTTCAGCGTGCTGCGTACCGGCACCGGCGACCTCGACCTGGTGGCAGCCGGTGACCTGCAGATGCATTCGCCCTATGGCGTGTACACCGCCGGTACGGCGTCGTCGTCGCTGGCCGCCGGCAATGGCGTTGACCCCTACAACCAGCCACGCGGCGCGCTGAAGGATGGCAGCCTGCTGTGGAAGGATCAGGAGGCTGCTTTCCGGCCATTGATCGACGGCGGCACGCAGAGTCTCTACAGCGCGTGGTATCCCGAACATGGTGGCAACGTGCTGGTGCGCGCCGGTGGCAATCTGGTCGGCGACCTGATCGGCGCGGGTGGCGAGCCCCGCAACACCGTGTCCTTCGGCATGATGCGTGGGCAGATCGGCTCGGTGGCCATCGGCAATTGGTTGTGGCGACAGGGCACCGGCAGCGTGACGCCGGGCAGCGACGGCACGCCCGTTGCGTGGTGGGTCAACTTCGGCACCTACGTGCCCGGTTCGGCCGATGGCAGCTACCTGGCAAATTCCAACGCACGCTATGCCAATGCCCCGTTCCTGGCCGGCTTCACCGGCGTGGGCACGCTGGGTGGCGGCAACCTGGTGGTGGAAGCCGGCGGTGATGCCGGTATCCAGTCCGCCCGCGGCGATGCACGCCTCAACCAGGGCGCGCAGAGTCTGGACAAGACGCTGGTACCGCGCAGCCAGGGCCTGAACCTGGTGGTCGGCAGCAGTGGCCGCATGACCGCTGCGGGCGATCTGGTGCTGACCGGTGGCGGTGACCTCGACCTGCGTATCGGCGGCAGCCTGAACCCGAACGCGGAACTGCGCCGCAACGAACACGACCTCAACAGCACGCTGGTCAACCTGCGCGGTGCCTTGCGCGTGGAAGCCGGCGCGCTGGGTGGGTTGCAACTGCGCTACGGCGTGCTGGACCACATCGATTCGCGTGGTGGCGATCCTTTCGCGGCAGGCCGTGCCTACGCCGGTGGCGGACCGGTGCTGGTACTTGGCGATTCGTCAGCACGGCTGGATACGCGCGGCGATCTGGTGCTCGGCGGCGTGGGTGATCCCGGCCGCACCAAGCTGCTCAATGCCACGCCGTTTACGTATGCAGGCCAGCAGGTGGCGGGCGAGGGGTGGAGTTCGTTCTCGCTGTGGACACCTTCCACCAGCATCGATCTGTTCAGTGCAGGCGGCAACCTGACCCCGACCACGGAGTGGGCCGGTGGCGCCAACAACGAAGACATCGCCATCGACCGCCGTGGCAGCAACGCATCGGGCACTCTGGATGGCGATTTCTATCCTTCCATCCTGCGTGCGGTTGCGGCCAATGGCAGCCTCTACTACGGCGTGGGCACCACCGCGCTGCGCAACAACTTCGGCAGCACACCACTGCGCGTGCTGCGCGGGCTGACACTGGCGCCCGCGCCGCAGGGCAGCCAGTTCATCAACGCCACCGGCAAGGGCGAGCTGGCCCTGCTTGCGGGCGACTCGATCTACGCCAGCGGCTACGCCATCACCGCATCCACCGCCGACCCGAGGGCACTCAGCAGTCCGTTCAATCCAGCTTTCATGGGCATCACCGCGCAGACCGGTGGTGGGCCGAATGGCTTCAGCCCCACGCGCATCCACAACGCTGCGGCGGCCAACATCGCCTTCAACGACTGGATCACCGATGGCAATGGCCGCATCAGCAACGCCTCGTTGCTGAACTTTGGCAGCCAGGCGACCTCAAGCTACGCCGCCGTGGGCCAGCAGCCGGCGCGCTATTACGCCGTGCAGGGTGACATCGTTGGCCTGCGCATGGGCCAGATCGCCGAGCTGGGGCTGAAGGCACGCGATGGCTACCGCTATGACGGCTCGATTCCGGTGGCGATCCGCGCCGGCCGCGATATCAGCAACAGCGGCACGGGCCTGGGCCAGAAGGACACCGTCGGCGAGGGCCGCGGCAACCTGATCGCGCACGGCCATGCCGATGACATCTCGGTGGTGCAGGCCGGGCGTGACATCCGCTTCAGCACCTTCTACGTCACCGGCCCGGGCCTGCTGGATGTGAGTGCCGGCCGCAACGTCTACCTGGCCGACAAGGGCGAGATCAAATCGCTGGGCAACGTTGTCGATGCCGGTTCCAGCGACCGCGCCAGCGGTGCCAGCATCGTCGTGGCCGCCGGCATGGGCGCGGGTGCGGACTGGAACGCATTTGCCGCGCGCTACCTGGATGCAGTGAACCTGGCCGATCCGGAGCGGCCGCTGTCCGAGCAGCCTGGCAAGGCCGTGTCGATCTACAGTGGCGAACTGACGCTGCCGCAATGGCTGCAGCGTGAGTTCGGCTACAGCGGCGATGCCGCCGGTGCCGATGCCTTCCTGGCCAGCAAGCAGGCCGAACTGGACCAGGCGCGTGCTGCGTCGCTGGTCGGCGGCGGCAATGCTCCCACACGCTCGTTGGCACGCGAGTTCCGCCTGCAGAGCCAGTTGCATCTGGTGAACTGGTTGAGCACCCGCTTCGGTGCCGACAATGGCCTGGGCCTGCATTTCGATGCGGGCACGATGGATGCGCGCACGTTCTTCGCGGCCCTTCCGGCCGAACAGCAGCACGCGTTCCTGCGCAATGTCTATTACGCCGAGTTGAAGAGTGCCGGCCGCGAGTACAACGATGCCAACGGCAAGCGCTTCGGCAGCTACGTGCGCGGTCGTGAAGCGATCGCCACCCTGTTGCCCGGCGCAGACAACGGCGGCCGCTACAACGGTGACCTCACCCTGTTCAGCAGTGCGCTGTATGTGGATGAGTACATCAGCACCAACGGTGTCGGCAAGGATCGGCCGACGCCGGGCAAGACCTATATCAGCAAGGCCGAGTGGCAGGCGATGGGCAGCCCGTCCTACGGTGTGGCGTACTACGAAGTGGTCGACGCCGGCATCCATACCCAGTTCGGCGGTGACGTGCAGATCATGACCCCGGGCGGGCGCACGCTGGTCGGCATCGACGGCGGCTTCGTGCCGGGTGCCGGTTCGGGCGTGATGACCCAGGGCGAGGGTGACATCAGCATCTACTCGCGCGACAGCATTCTGCTCGGCCAGAGCCGCGTCTTCACCACCTTCGGCGGCAACATCCTGGCCTGGTCGGCCGGCGGTGACATCAACGCCGGACGCGGCAGCAAGACCACCGTGGTCTACACGCCGCAGCGTCGCGTCTACGACAGCGTGGGCAACGTCACCCTGTCGCCGAACACGCCCACCACCGGTGCCGGCATCGCCACCCTCAACCCGATCCCGGAGATCGCACCTGGGGACATCGACCTTATTGCTCCGCTGGGCACCATCGATGCCGGTGAGGCCGGTATCCGTGTCTCCGGCAACGTCAACCTGGCGGCGCTGCAGGTGCTCAATGCCGACAACATCCAGGTGCAGGGCAAGTCCGCAGGCGTCCCGGTAGTGGCAGCGGTGAATGTCAGTGCGCTGACCTCGGCCAGTACCGCTGCCAACAGTGCCGTGCAGGCCGCGCAGGAGATGGTCAAACGGCAGACCCAGCAAGCGCAGCCTTCGACCATCAGCGTGCAGGTGCTCGGCTTTGGCGAGGCCACCAGCAGTACCCGTCCGGCCCGCGATGACGACCGCTACGACCCGGACAGCGTGGTGCAGGTGGTGGGCATGGGCGAACTGACAGCCGAACAGCGTGCACGCATGGCCACGTCTTCGGCCAAGCGGCAATGACGATGCCACTGCCAACCCGTTCCGCATCGCCTTCCCACTTTTCCGCATTGAGACGCCACTGATGTTCTTCCCGACCAAGGCAGGGGCCTGGGCGCCCTTGCCGCTGTGCCTGATGTGTGTGATTCCGTTGGCCGCCGCGCAGGAGCAGGCGCCCACCAACGCGCCGCCCGCCGCCCGCGTCAACATCAACGAGTACCTTGTGCGTGGCAACAGCGTGCTGGATGCGCGCGAGATCGAACGCGCAGTCACCCCGTACCTCGGCCCGGACCGCACATTGCAGGATGTCGAGGCAGCGCGGCTGGCCCTGCAGACCGCCTACCAGGGCAAGGGCTACCAGTCGGTGTATGTCGAGCTGCCCGAACAGCAGGTCAGCGGCGGCGTGGTGATCCTGCAGGTCAGCGAGACCCGCGTCGGTGAGGTCAAGGTGGTCGGTGCGCAGCACAATGATCCGCAGCGGCTGCGCGCCCGCGTTCCCGCCCTGCAGGCCGGGGTGGTGCCGGACTTCGCCCAGGCACAGGCGCAGCTGACCGAACTCAACCGCAACGGCAAGCGTCAGGTGATCCCGCTCGTCAAACCCGGTGCCGACGGCCGCATGGATGTCGAACTCAAGGTGGATGATGCGTCGCCGTGGCGTTACAGCGCCAGCGTCAACAACGACCACAGCGTCGACACCGAGCCGCTGCGCAGCACCCTCAGCATCGGCAACGACAACCTGTGGCAGCGCGACCACACCGCCTCGCTCACCTTCTTTGCCGCCCCGCAGGACCTGGACCAGGCCAACGTGCTGTCGGCTTCCTACGGCCTGCCGCTGGCCGGGCCCGACTGGATGCTGGAACTGTCCGGCTACCGCTCCGACAGCAACGTGGTTTCCAGCGGCCAGACCAACGTGACCGGCAAGGGCCATGCGCTGGGCCTGAAGCTCAACCACACCTTGCCGATGGCCGGTGCGTGGTGGCACCAGTTGTCAGCCGGCATCGACTTCAAGGACCTGGACGAATCGGTGGCGATGGTCGGCCAGGCCTCCGATTTCGCGCCGCTCAAATACGCGCCGATCACCTTCGCCTACAGCGGCTTCCGCCAAGGCGAAAAGCATCAGCTCAGTGTCAACCTGCAGATGGTGTTCGGCACCCGCAGCCTGCTTGGCTACGGCAGTTCCGGCGATGAGTTCGATTGGAAACGCGCCTACGCCGATCCGAGCTTCTTCGCGGTCAAGGCCGACCTCAGCGATACCTACACCCTCGACAGCGGCGCGCAGTGGTTCGTCCGCATGTCGGCGCAGATGACCGACCAGCCGCTGGTGTCGGGCGAACAGTTCGCGGCCGGTGGCATGTACACCACGCGCGGCTACCGCTCGGCCGAAGGCATCGGCGACTACGGTGCGCTGGCCACGCTGGAATGGCGCACCCGTCCCTTCAGCCTGTGGGGGCTGCAGGACTGGCGCTTCTACACGTTCATTGATGGCGCCTGGCTGGGCCTGCGCCGGCCGTTGCCCGAACAGACCGACAGCAACTGGATGTCGGCCGTCGGCGTCGGCAGCAGCCTGCGCATCACCGACCACTTCAACCTGCGCCTGGATTACGGCCGCACGCTCAGCGACGGGCCCACCACCACCAAGGGCGCCAATCGCCTGCACATCAGCCTCGGCACCAGCTACTGAGCCCGGCTTTTCCGAATTCCCTGGAGATATTCCCATGCAACGCGTTCTTGCCCTGTTGTTGTTCTGCCTGAGCCTGTCCGCGCTCGGCACTGCCCGCGCCGATACGCCGTGGTGGCAGGCCGAGTGGAAGTACCGCAAATCGATCACTCTGGATGCGGGCCCGGGCGGTGCTGCGCTCGGCGGCAATCTGGGGCGCACCCCAGTGCTGGTGCGCCTGCACACCGGCAACTTCGCCTTCGATGGCGTGGCCGAAGGTGGCAAGGACATCCGTTTCGTCGGTGCGGATGGCCACACGGTGCTGAACCACCAGATCGAGCAGTACGACGCCGGCCTGGGCATGGCGCTGATCTGGGTGGATGTGCCCAGCCTCAGCGGCACCGCACCGCAGACCGTATGGATGTACTACGGCAACGGCAATGCACCGGCTGCCAGCAATGGCCAGCGCGTGTTCGATCCGGATTACAGCGCGGTTCTTCACTTCGCCGACAGCGGCAATGAAGCACACGACACCACCGCCTACGCCAACCCGGCCAGCGGCGCGTTCACCGCCGCCGACGGCGCCATCATCGGCCGCGGTGCGCGCCTGTCCGGCACGCCGCTGCAGTTGCCGGGTTCGCCGTCGCTGGCGATTGCCGCCGGCGGCGCGATGACCTTCTCGGCATGGATCAAGCCGGCCCAGCTCGGCCCGGATCAGGCCCTCTACGCGCGCCGCGAAGGCAGCAACGTGATGATCGTCGGCCTGGATAACGGCGTGCCCTACGTACGCCTCAATGATCAGCGCAGCCAGGCGGTACCGGCGTTGGTAGCAGGGCAGTGGACGCATGTGGCAGTAACGGCCAGCGAGGGCAGGGTCGTACTGTGGGTTGGCGGTCGTGAAGCGAGCCGGATCGATGCGGCATTGCCGGCCTTGGCGGGTGCGGCCCTGATCGGTGCCGATAGTGCACCGCCCGCAGGCGATGCCAGTGCAATCGCCATGGCGCAGCCGTTCCTGGGCGACATCGACGAAGTGCGCGTTTCCAAGGTCGCACGCCCGGCCGCGCTGCTGCTGGCCGACGCAACTGCGCAGGGCGCCGAGTCGCGCCTGCTGACCTTTGGTGAGGATGAGCAGTCGGCTGGCGTCAGCCACTTCGGTTTCATCCTCAAGGCAATGCCGGTGGATGCGTGGGTGGTGGTGGTGGTGCTGGGCCTGATGATGCTGRTGTCGTGGGCGATCATGATCGCCAAGAGCCGCTACTTTGGCACCGTGGCCCGCGCCAACCTGGCGTTCTCCGAACAGTACCGCAAGGTGGCCGGTGCACCGGTGGCTGCCCTGCAGCAGGTGGAGCGCAGCGGCGTGCTGGCACCGCACGTGCGCGACAACTCCACACTGTGGAAGCTGTACCGCATCGCGATGGAGGAAATGGATGGTCGCGGTTCGCACCATCATGGCCTGACCGCCGCGGCGATCACCTCGATCCGTGCGTCGATGGATGCAGAAGTGACCCGTGAAAGCGAGCGCATGTCCAAGCGCATGAACTGGCTGTCCACAACCATCGAAGGCGCACCGTACGTGGGTCTGTTCGGCACCGTGATCGGCATCATGCTGGTGTTCGTGGTGGCCGCGATGGCCGGCGCGGTGGACATCAACTCGGTGGCACCGGGCATGGCCGCCGCACTGCTGTGCACCGCCGCGGGCCTTGGCGTCGCCATCCCTGCATTGTTCGGCTACAACTGGTTGGCATCGCGCGCCGAAGCGATCGCCGCCGACATGTCGGTGTTCGTCGATGAATTCACCGCGCGCCTCGCCGAAGAGTTCGACCGCAGCGAACCGGCCGCCGTCGCGCGTCCGGCGCTGGCCTGAGGGGCATCGCCATGGCCAGGGCAAAGCGGTTCGGCATCAAGAAGCGCGAAAAAGGCATCAATGTCACGCCTTTCGTCGACGTGCTGCTGGTGGTGCTGGTGATCTTCATCCTCACCAGCAACGCCTCCATTCCAGGCATCCAGGTGAACCTGCCCAAGGCCAGCTCCAGCATGGCCCTGGAAAAGCCCAAGACCAAGGCCATCACCGTGGACAACAACGGCCAGGTGTTCCTGGATGCCTATCCGGTGAACCTGGCCGAACTGGAAGACCGGCTGCGCACCGAGAAGGCGCTGACCCCGGATTTTCCGGTGATCGTGCGCGGCGACGCGCAGGTGCAGTACGCCCGTGTGGTCGAGGTGCTGGATCTGTTGCGTCGCATCGATCTGAACCAGGTGGGCCTGGTCACCGGGAAAGTGCAGGGGTGAACACGTGACCTCACTCCACTCCCACGCCAACCACGCGGTTCCCGCATGGCGGCGCTGGTGGCCCTGGCTGGTGGTGCCCGCCGCTGTCGCGCTGTTGGCGCTGCTGGTGTGGCTGCTGCTGTTCAGGAACACAGCCAGTACGCGGCGGCCGGTGGCCGAGGTGCCGATGGTGATGTTGCCGCCCCCGCCGCCCCCGCCCCCACCGGAACCTGAGCGCGAGCCGGAAGCCAAGCCGGAAGAGGTGATGCCCGAGCCGGAGCCGCTGGACGAAGTGCCCAAGCCGACCGAAGAGGCGCCCACCCCGGACACCGCCGACCCGGTGACCATGGATGCCGATGCGCAGGCCGGCGGCGACAGCTTCGGCATCCAGTCCGGCAGCGGCGGTGGCCGCAGTGGCACCGGCAGTGGTGGCGCCGGCAATGCCAGCTACGGCCGTTACCTGGGCTATGTGCTGCAGCAGGCCGTGGCGCGCGATGAGCAGGTGCGACGGTTGGCGTTCCAGCTGACGGTCAACATCTGGCTGGACGCCGACGGCGCGGTGAGCCGTGTCGAACTGCTGCGTGGCAGCGGCAATGCCGATGCCGACGACCGCGTACTGCAGGCGATCCGCGCAGTTGGCCGCATCGACGAGCGTCCCCCGGCATCGCTGGATTTCCCCGCGCGCGTGCTGGTACAGGGCCGACGCCCCGGCGGGTGAATGCTGCCATGACGCTCTTTCCATCGAATTCCCTTTTTCTGCGAGCAAGCCGATGACCCGTTCCAACTCCTTCCCCGTGCTGCGGCACCTGCGTCGCTCTGCCGTGGCCACCGGCATCGTGCTGGCACTGGCCAGCGGCGGTGTCCACGCCCAGCAGGGCGGTGGCGAAAGCACCATGATCAAGCTGATCCGTGGCCTGATGGACAGTGGCGCACTGACCCCGGAAGCCGGCCAGGCATTGCTGCTGGAAGCACAGCGCGATGCGGCCGCATCTACCACGGCCAGCACCGCCGCCGGTACGGCCCAGGCCGGCGATGTGCGCGTGCCGTACATCCCGCAGACCGTGCGCGATGAGATCCGCGATGAGCTCAAGGCCAGCGTGATGACCGAAGCGAAGGCCAATGGCTGGGCAGCACCTGACCAGGTGCCGGAGTGGACCCAGCGCCTGCGCGTGCAGGGCGATGTGCGTGTGCGCAACGAGAGTCGCCTGTATTCCGAACGCAACAGCGACATCGAAGTGGATTGGGCACGCATCAATGCTGGCAATGGCTACGACGTCAACGGCAATACCCATCTGGGCCTGCCGCCGCTGCGCAACAACCGCCAGGACCGCAACAACTCCTGGCGTATCCGCGCCCGGCTGGGCGTGGTGGCCGATCTGGGCGAACACACCCGCGCCGGCGTGCGTTTGGCCACCGGCAACGACAATGGTCCGGTGTCCTCCACCCAGACGCTGGGCGGTGGCTTGGCCAAGAAGGATGTCTGGCTGGACCAGGCCTGGTTGTCGTGGGCGCCAGTGCAGGGGCTGGAAGTGATCGGTGGTCGCTTCGGCAATCCGTACTGGTCCACCGACACCCTGTTCTCCAACGATCTCAACTTCGATGGCGTGGCGTTCAAGTACCGCCAGGCATTGGGTGATGGCGGCCTCTCGCTGTTCGCAACGCTGGGGCTGACTCCGCTGGAGTATTCCTCCGACGGCTTCCCCAACACCAGCCAGAGCAAGATGAAGAGCGAGAACAAGTGGCTCAACGGTCTGCAGGTGGGCGCGGACTGGCAGTTCGGCAACGAGCAGAAGCTGCGCGCGGCGGTCGGTTACTTCGACTTCCGCAACATCGCCGGCGAGTACTCGCAGCCCTGCGCGCTGTATGCCGGTGCCGATTTCTGCAGCAGCGACTGGTCGCGCCCGGCGTTCATGCAGAAGGGCAACACCCTGATGCTGCTGCGTAACATCGCGCTGAATCCGCTGGACCCAGCCAACACGCCGATGCCGCAGTACGTGGGCCTGGCATCGGAGTTCGAGCTGCTGGACCTCAACCTGGCGTGGGAAACACCGCTGTTCGCTGGATACGCGTTGCGTCTGGAAGGCCACGGCATCAAGAACCTGGCCTTCGACCGCAACGCCATGTGGCGTCGCGCGCAGGGCGGCATCGTCACCAACCTGGCCACCGCCGCCAACGGCGTGGCCGGGCCACAGGACATCGACAGTGGCGACATGGCCTACATGGCGCAGGCTACGTTCGGCCACCTCGCGCTGAAGCAGGCCGGCGACTGGAACCTGTGGCTGGGCTACAAGCGCCTTGAGGCCGATGCACTGCCCGATGCCTACAACGATTCCAACTTCCACCTGGGCGGCACCAATGCCAAGGGCTACTACCTGGGCAGCTCCTACATGTTCGACAGGAACGTGTCGCTGACCGGACGCTGGATGGCGGCCAAGGAGATCACTGGTGCGCCGCAGTCCATCGACGTGTTCCAGCTGGAAGTGAACGCTGGCTTCTGACGTGACGGCCGGCGTTCGCGCCGGCCGCTTCCCCGCACTCTGGATGCAAACCGAAATGATCGAAGACTCCCAACTGTCCGTAGCCGAGAGTGATGCCGTGGACGCGCTGTCCGCGCAGGACGCCGTTGGCCCGATGTACCCGCCGCTGTACCGCGCGCCGGTAATGCTGTCCTCGCGCGACCATGCGCGCTGGCGCCTGTTGCCTGGCGATGCCGCCTTCGCTGCGGCCAGCCATGCCGTGCCACTGGTGCTGGGCGAATTTGCCGCTGCTGCGCGTTGCTACCCGCTGGTGTTTGTCGGCGAAGAAGCCGCGCCGGTGGCCGTGCTGGGTCTGGAGGCCGAGCACAATCGTTTCGTGGTGGCCGACCGATGGCAGAGCGGCGCCTATGTGCCGGCCTACGTGCGCCGCTACCCCTTCGTGTTCGCGCGGACCGCCCAACCCGAAGGGTATGCGTTGGCCATCGATGCCGATGCAGCGATGCTGCGCACCGAGGGTGACGAAGGCCAGCCACTGTTCGAGGCCGATGGCCAGCCCAGCGGGTTGACCCGTCAGGCGTTGCAGTTCTGCGAAGCCTTCACCAGCGAAGCCGCTGCTACCGCTGCCTTCAGCGCGCAGCTGCTGGCCTCGGGCGTGCTGGTGGATCGCCAGGCCGATGTAGAGCGTGCCGACGGTCGAACCTCCAGCCTTCTCGGCTTCCAGGTCGTCGATCCCGATCGTTTCGCTGCGCTGCCCGAAGCGACCGTCATCGCCTGGCATCGGCAGGGCTGGTTGGCGCCGTTGCATTTCCACCTGGCCTCGCTGGCGCGCTTCAACGACCTGCTGAACGGCTGACACCTTCACCGGGATACTGGACAGGCGCACGACACGGATGTCGAAGGCCGCGCGCGATGCGTGGCCTGCTGCCCCCCAGGCAGGTGGGAAGACCTCGCCCTGGCATGGCTGCACCCTGTCCGGATCCCGACCTTTGTGCTGCGAAGGATCGGCTCTGCAGCGTCGAGCCGTGCTCGACTGGCCTCAACACGAATGCACGCTTCAGCGTTCCCGGCCAGACAGCGGCCAGGTTGAAATCGTCGCAGGGAAGATGGCGCGCCCGGAGGGATTCGAACCCCCGACCAATGGCTTCGGAAGCCACTACTCTATCCGGCTGAGCTACGAGCGCGTGGTGGAACCGCCGCGCCGTCGGCCAGGGCCGGGGCGGGCATCGCAACGCAATGAGGCGGTGCGGGATGGGCATTCTATCCAGTTTCGCCGCACAAATCTCCCCCCGCCGGCAAAGTCGGTCCGAAGGCACAGGAGTATCCTAGTGTCATGGCTGATACCCCCCTTTCCGCGCCGCATCCGGCGCCGACGCCGCGTTGGCGGCATTACTGGTCCCTGATGCGCGCCGATCGCCCGATCGGCACGCTGCTGCTGCTGTGGCCCACCTGGTGGGCGTTGTGGCTGGCCGCTGGCGGCCTGCCGCCGCTGTGGACCCTGTTCGTGTTCACCGCTGGCGTCTGGCTGACCCGCTCGGCCGGTTGCGTCATCAACGACTACGCCGACCGCTGGCTCGACCCGCACGTAGAGCGCACCAAGGCGCGACCGCTGGTGACCGGCGCAATCAGCGGCCGGGCGGCGCTGGTGCTGTTCGCGGTGCTGATGCTGGTGGCCTTCGGCCTGGTGCTGACCCTGAACGGCCTGACCATCGCCCTGAGCTTCATCGGCGTGTTCCTGGCGGCCAGCTATCCCTACCTGAAGCGCTACACCCATCTGCCGCAGGTCTACCTGGGCATGTCCTTCGGCTGGGGCATCCCGATGGCCTTCGCCGCCGTGCAGGGCGAGGTGCCGATGCTGGGCTGGCTGCTGTATGCCGGCAACATCCTGTGGTCCACCGCCTACGACACGTGGTACGCCATGGTCGACCGCGAAGACGACCTGAAGATGGGTTCGCACTCCACTGCGATCCTGTTCGGCGATCTGGACCTGGTCATCCAGGGCGTGCTGTACGCGCTGTTCCTGGCCACGATGGCGCTGGTGGGCGTGCGCGGCGGGCTGGGTGGGTACTACCTGGCCGGCGTCGCGGTGGCGACGCTGCTGGTGGTGTACGAGTTCTGGATCTGCCGCAACCGCGAGCGTGGGCCGTGCTTCAAGGCCTTCCTGCACAACAACTGGGTGGGTGCCGCGCTGTTTGCCGGTATCGCCGTGGATCTGGCGCTGCGTTGAGAAGGCCGCCGGGCATGGCCCGGCGCTACCCGGCGCCCATGTGCACGGGTCGGAATCCTCGGTCGAACTGGTAGCGCCGGGCCATGCCCGGCGGGCGGCCACCTACGACCAATAGGTGGCTGACAGCCCGCACCCCACCGCCCAGAATCAGGCCATCGAACCTGGGAGGGTAGGTGATGGCCTCGACGGCAACAGTACAGGACGGCTGGATGGCGCGCGCCGCGCTGCGCTCGGCCGCCTGGGCGGAAAAGTGGTTCCCCGATGCGTACGTATTCGCGGTGCTCGGCGTGGTCATCGTCGCGCTGGCGGCGATGGGCTTCGGCGCCACCCCGCGGGCCACCGCCAGCGCCTTCGGCGACGGCTTCTGGAGCCTGATTCCCTTCACCATGCAGATGGCCTTCGTGGTCATCGGTGGTTATGCGGTAGCCACTGCACCGGTGGTCGCGCGCTTCATCGACTACCTGGCCCGGGTGCCACGCACCGGTCGTGGTGCCGTGGTGTACGTCGGCCTGGTCAGCATGCTGGCCTCGCTGCTCAGCTGGGGCTTCTCGCTGGTGTTCGGCGGCCTGCTGGTGCGCGCGCTGGCCCGCCGCACCGAGCTGCGCATGGACTATCGGGCTGCCGGTGCCTCGGCCTACCTGGGCCTGGGCGCGGTGTGGGCGATGGGCCTGAGTTCGTCGGCGGCACAGCTGCAGGCCAACCCGGCCAGCATGCCGCCGGGGCTGCTGGAGATCACCGGCGTGCTGCCGTTCACCGAAACCATCTTCCTGTGGCAGTCGATCGCGCTGACCTCGGTGTTGATCGTGGTTTCGCTGCTGATCGCCTGGCTGACCGCGCCGGCCGCCGGCAGTGCGCGTACCGCCGAAGATTTCCCCGGCGCGGCGCAGGCCGAACCGGAGCCGCTGCAGCGCCGCACCCGCCCGGGCGAATGGCTGGAGTACAGCCCGTTGTTGACCGTGCTGCTTTCGCTGCTGGCCTTCGGCTGGCTGTTCAACGAGTTCGCCAACAAGCCATTGGTCAGCGCGATCGCCAACCTCAACACCTACAACTTCATGTTCATCTCGCTGGGCCTGCTGCTGCACTGGCGCCCGCGCAGCTTCCTCAACGCGGTGGCCAAGGCGGTACCGAGCACCACCGGTGTGCTGATCCAGTTCCCGCTGTACGGCGGCATCGCGATGATCCTCACCCACGCTGCCGGTGGCGACGGTGAGACGCTGGCGCACCGGCTGTCGAGCCTGTTCGTGCACGTGGCCAGCACCGATACGTTCGCGCTGGTGATGGGCGTGTACTCGGCGGTGCTGGGCTTCTTCGTACCGTCCGGTGGCGGCAAGTGGATCATCGAAGCGCCCTACGTGATGCAGGCCGCGAACGAGCTGAAGGCGCACCTGGGCTGGGCGGTGCAGGTCTACAACGCGGCCGAAGCGCTGCCGAACCTGATCAATCCGTTCTGGATGCTGCCACTGCTGGGCGTGCTCGGCCTGAAGGCCCGCGACATCGTCGGCTTCACGTTCATCCAGCTGCTGGTGCACATCCCGCTGGTGCTGGGGTTGCTGTGGCTGCTGGGCATGACCCTGGCCTACGTGCCGCCGGTGATGCCGTAGCGCAAGCACGGGGTCATGTGGGGTCAGAACCTCTCCGCTGGAGAGGATCCGACCCGGGGTCAGATCCCTTTCGAAGGAAGGGCTCTGACCCCGGAGACCCTCAGCCAGCCGCCGCCTGCTTCTCGATCTCGGCCTTGCGCAGCAGGAAGCGCTGCAGCTTGCCGCTGGGCGTCTTCGGTAGTTCCGTCACGAACGCCATTTGGCGCGGGTACGCATGGGCGGACAGCCGGCGTCGCACATGCTGCTGCAGTTCCTGGGCCAGCGTGTCGCTGCCGCTGAACCCCGCGCGCAGGATCACGAACGCCTTGACGATCTCGGTGCGCTCTGGATCGGGTACGCCGATCACCGCCGTTTCCGCCACCGCAGGGTGTTCCATCAGCACGCTCTCCACATCGAATGGACCGATGCGATAGCCCGAGGAGGTGATCAGGTCGTCCGAGCGACCGATGAAACTGATCGAGCCGTCGTCCTCGCATTCCACCGAATCACCGGTGAGGTAGTAGCGATCGCCCAGCGCCGGTGTGTCGGCACCGTAGTAGCCGGTGAACCACATGATCGGCGACTGCTGCAGGTCTATGGCGAGGATGCCGGGCGTGCGCGGCGGCAGTTCGTTGCCGGCATCATCCAGTACCGCCACGCGGTAACCGGGCATCGCAAAGCCCGATGATCCCGATCGCACGGCGTGGTTCAGTGCGTGGTGGTTGTTGACCACCATGCCGGTCTCGGTCTGGCCGTAGTGGTCGAGCACCGTGGTGCCCAGATGGGCGGCGAACCAACGGGCGATCTCCGGGTTCAGCGGTTCGCCGGCGCTGCTCACCACCCGCAGCTTGCCGTTGATGGCCGCACTGGCCTCGGGCCCGGCGGCGATGATCTGCCGGTACGCTGTGGGCGAGCCGGCAAGATTGGTGACACCCAGCCGCGCGACGATGTCGTTCAGCCCCTGCACGCTGAAACCGGCTTCGCTGAAGGTGGTGGCCTGGCCCAGCAGCAGCGGGCCGATCACGGCGTAATACAGCCCATAGGCCCAGCCGGGATCGGCGATGTTCCAGAACACGTCCTCTGGGCGCAGGTCCACGGCCAACTGCATGTAACTGGCAAAGGCCAGCAATGCGCGCAGCGGCACCGGCACGCCCTTGGGGCTGCCGGTGGTGCCGGAGGTGGACAGCAGTGCCATCAGCGCATCGCCGCGCAGCATCACCGGCGCGAAATCAGGTGCAGCATCGGCGGTGCGTGCGGTCCAGTCGATGTCGCCGGCACGTAGTGTCTGCTCCGGTGCCAGGAGGGTGGCGACCGGCGGGCAGCCATCGACCTCGTCCAGCTTGCTGCGGTTTGCGCTGTCGGTCACCACCAATGCGGTGCGCCCGGTTTTCAACCGTGTTTCGATGGCCTTGGGGCCGAACGCAGTGAACAGCGGCTGGTAGATCGCACCCACCCGCCAGGTGCCGAGGATGGTCGCCAGCAGGTCCGGTGTACGCGGCAGCAGGCCGGCCACCACATCGCCCTTGCCGATGCCCTGCGCGGCCAGCACCTGGGCAACACGCGCAGAGGCATCGCGCAGGTCCTCGAAGGTGTACCGATGCAGGGCACCGTGGGCGTCCACCCAGCGCAGCGCCAGCGCATTGCGGCCGCAGTGGCGGTCGCAGCACTCCACGCAGGCGTTGATGCCGGTCTGCAGGTCACCGTGCAACTGTCGCTGTCCGCGCTCGATGCTGAAATCGGCCAGTGCCTGTTCGTAGGCGGGGCGTGCTGCAGTGTCGCGGGCCATGCGCATCTCCGGGGTGACGTCATTCCGACGATAGGCGGCGGCCCTGCATGCTGCAAATGGGACCATGGGCGTAGGCCGCCGCTGCGCGCGCCGCGGCGGACAAGAACGCTGAATGCGTTCGTTTCCGGCTGCAGCATGACGACATGCCAAACCCGCATGAATCCTTCAGTCGCTTGTGCCGCAAGGGCTGGCGCCGGTTCATTCACGCACGTACACATGGGTGTAGCCCGCTCACAACGCATGGTTAACCAATCGCTGCCGACGATGGCCCCGTCCACCGCATTCCGCGCGTGGCATTTGGAGATCGGACATGGCACAGCAGAACCAGAACCCGAACCAGAAGCAGCAGGGCCAGCAGAACCAGCAGGATCAGCAGCAGGGGCGCGGCCGCGACCAGCAGCAGCAACAGCAGCAGGAGCAGCAGAAGCGCAACCAGAACCAGCAGCAGGGCGGGCAGGACGAGGAAGAGTGATCCTGGCAGCCGCCATCCATCACCGACGAAGCCCCGCCCCGCGCGGGGCTTCGCTTATTCCAGCACGCCGATCCGCTGCAGCACCGGTGCTGCAGCCATGTCGTTGGGGTTGGTACCGGGCAGGCCCTGCGGCACCTCCATGCCCATGCCGCGATACAGATCAACCCAGTGCCGGGAGATCTCACCGGTCTGCGGGTTGCGGAAGTTCATCGGCTGCAGTGCGAACACATGGTGCGCACGGAACGCGCGCTCGATGAAATCCGAGCAGTAGTAACTGTCGTCGTTCAACACGTAGGCAGTGTTGTACGGTTTGCCCAGCATCGTGCGCGCGGTGGCCACGGCATCGGCGATGGCATTGTCCGGCGGCGCACGCAGGCGATAGACCACGATCTGCCGCTGCTTGCCTTTCGCGTCCTCGCGGAACTGTTCCAGCGTCTGCCGGCGCGAGCCCTTCTCATCGGCGTGCAGCACCTCCCAGCCCTGCGGTGCGGAAGCCACCAGCGCGACATGGTCGAAACTCGGCGCGCCCTGTTTTCCGGTCGCATCGTCGATGGCCGCACTCAGGCCGCCATGGCCGGCGGTGACGAACAGCAGGTCGCCGTCGCGGACGTCGACGCCCATCGCCATGGCTGGCCACAGGGCAGGCAGCAGCAGGCCGATCAGGAGCAGGAGGCGGCGCATGGGCATCTCGGACAGGCGGAAAACCGCGATTGTAGGCGGCAGGGTAGGATGACGCGACCAAACCGGAATCAGGACGATCCCATGAAACCCCGCCGTTCCCTTGTGCTGCTGGCACCCGCCCTTGGCCTTGTGCTGTCCGCCTGCACGCCTGCGCCGCAGCCCGCGCCGGCTGAAGCCCCGGCTCCTGCAGCGGCACCTGCCAGCACAGCGACGGCGGTGGAGCCGGCGCCCGCACCCGCGCCCGCAGTGGCGACCGCAGCGTGTCCCCATCCCGCGTTCGACACCTTCCTGAAGCACTTCGGCAACGAGATCACCCTGCAGGAAAAGGCCACGGCCGATCCGCTGCTGGACAGCTACGTCGACGCCGGCGCCGAGCCTGAGCCGCGCACAGTGCAACGCCCGCTGGCATTGGCCGATGTCGAATGGCCGGTGATGCCTGATCCGGCAGGGTTGGCCGGGCAGGGCCGGCAGATGCAGGTGACGGCCGTGGCTGACGGGCAGATGCAGGTGCAGATCCGCACACCGGACAGCAGCGACCAGCAGACCTATACCTTCGCGCAGAGGCCGTGCTGGACGCTGGTCAAGCGCGAAGACGAGTCGATCTGAGGCCCGATCGGGACAGGCGCGCACCGTCGGCGGCTGCTAGGCTCCAAGCTCGTTCAAGGCACGGAGACGCCGATGCAGGCCCGCAGGATGCGCACCACCACCGTTACCCTGGTCATCGCCACGCTGTGGGCGATGACCACGTCCCTCGGCGCCCACGCGCAATCGCTGCACGCTGACGATCGCGCCTACTTTCCCAGCGCCGCCGCCGAACAGACGGCACGCATTGCCCTGGGCGAGCGCGTTGAGGCGTTGCAGGGCGCCACGGCGAGCGAGCCGTCCACGCGCTTCCGCCAGGCCGAAGCGCTGCAGGCGCAGTGCCTGCGCCACCATGCGTATCTGCATCTGCAGGCTGCCCGCAACGCACGCGATCGTCGCCCGGCGCAGGCGCTGGACCAGGTGATGGGGCTGTGCAGCCGTATCGCCCGCGCTGGCAGGGCCGCCCTGCGTGAGGCACCGGCGGATGCACCCTGGTTGGCGTCCTACCGGTTCCTGCGCGACCGTGCGCTGCAGGAAGGTGCGGCGCCGGCCAATGCGCAGCTGGATGATGCCGTGGATACGCTGGCCGACCCGGCGCTGGATACCTTCGCGCGCCTGCATCGGCAGATCTTCCACAGCGCCGCATTTCCGCGCGTCGAGGGGGCTGGCCGCAGCTGGGATACCGGCGCTGACAAGCAGGCGCTGGCCCAGCACTCCGACCGTACGCTGCGTGAGGCCGGCTGGAAGGGATACTGGCAGGGCCTGCAGTCGCGCCGCGAGCCGATGGCTTCGGTGCTGCTGGGCCTGGCGCAGGTGAATGACGCCGCCGCGCGCCTGCAGGGAGACGGCTCGGCCACCGCACGTGGCTACCGCCGCATGGGCATGGATACGGCGACCGTCGACGCGACGCTGGCAGCGATCGAGCGCCACGCGGCAGACCGTCGTGCCTACCAGGACATGCTGCTGCAGCATGCTGGGCGCAGCGGCATCACGTCGCCGCAGGTCTGGGATACCACCGTGCCGGATGCCGGCTATACACCACCGGTGCTGACGCTTGAGCAGCTGCGCGATACCGCCGCCGATGCCATGCAGCACCTGGGGCCTGAGTATGTCGCCGAGCTGCGCGCGCTGCTGGACCCTGCGCACAAGCGCATGGACCTGGCCACCGTGCTGGGCAGCCGCAGCCACGACGCGTTCCAGGTAGTTGCTCCGGACATGCCGTCGCTGTTGTTCGTGGGGCTGCGCAGCGGGGATCTGGAGAGCGACGTGGAGATCGCCCATGAAGCCGGGCATGCCGTGCACGGGCAATGGATGCAACGCGGCCATGCCTCGCCGTTGCAGCGCAATGGCAGTGCGTGGCTGACCGAAGCCTTTGCCATCTACAACGAACTGCGTTTCCGTGACCAGCTGTACCAGCAGGCACAGGATCCTCGCGCCAAGGCGTACTACCTGAAATCGCTGCTGGATGACATGGTGATGCAGCTGTTCACCTCCTCCGAGGAAGCGCAGCTGGAGCAGTCGATCTACCAGGGCGTGGCTGGCAACACCCTGGGCACCGCCGACGATCTGGATGCGCTCACCGGCCAGGTGCTGGCGCGCTATGGCCAGCAGCCGCAACGCTACCCGCAGCTGCGCAGTAACTGGATCAGCAAGCGCCTGATGTACGAGGACCCGCAGTACCTGGTCAACTATCTCTACGCCGGCCTGCTGGCGGTGCAGCTGTATGTGCAGGACCAGCAGGACCCGGAGGGTTTCCGCCAGCGCTATCTGACCGTGCTGGGCGAGGGCTTTGATCGCGCACCGCAGGAACAGGTGGCGCAGTTGCTGGGACATGCACCGGACTGGCCGGCACTGGTCGACGCGGACCTGCAGGTGTTCGCGCAGAACGCTGCCCGGCTGCAGGCGCTGTATGCGCGGATCGAGGCAGGGCAGGGCACATGAGCCCGGTGCCGCAGGCGCGCGTTGCCAAGCCGTGGGCGTGGCTTGTGCTGCTGCTCTGCCTGCTGCCGCTGCTGGCGCTGGCGGCAGCCCCGGTCCCAGCGTTGAATGACCCGGTGGTGGACACCGCCAATGCGCTGTCCGCCAGCACCCGCGCCGCGCTGCGCGAGCAGGCATTGCAGCTGCAGGCACGCAAGGGCGCGCAGCTGCAGGTGCTGGTGGTGCCCAGCGTTGGCGAGGAAGGCATCGAAGCCTATGCGCAGCGGGTCTTCGACCAATGGCAGCTGGGCCGCGCCGGCGTCGATGATGGCGTGCTGCTGCTGGTGGCGGTGCAGGATCGGCGCGTACGCATCCAGACCGGTTATGGCCTGGAAGGCACCATTCCTGATGCGTATGCCGCGCGCATCATCGACAAGGCGATCGTGCCGCGGCTGCGCGAGGGAGACCTGGACCAGGGCGTGCTGGACGGCACCGCGGTGCTGGTGGCGCTGGTCGATGGTGAGGAAATGCCGCCCTGGGAAGATCCGTCGGCACGCAACGTGTTGCCCGCGGACTGGCGCACGGGGGATTCGGTCGTCGCGCTGACGTTGTTGGCGGGCTTCCTGGCCGGTCTGTGGCGATCGCCACCGCGTCTGCTGGCGACCAGGACCGAAGCCGATTTCACCGGTAACCGCCGCGAGCGGCGGCGCAAGGCACTGGCAGCCAATGCGGCGGTGCCCAGGTCAACGTGGCCGACATTGCCTGCCTGGGGCAGGCCGCTGCTGGTGACGGCGGTGATCGCCGCGGGAGGGCTTTCTGCGTCGCTGCTGCTGCCGCGCCATGTGCTGCCGGCGTTGGTCTTCGTGCTGCTGCCCGCCGTACCGGTGGCAACCCTGCTGGGCTGGTGCTGGCGTCGCAGCGGCGGCGTACGCATCGTGCTGTACGGCATGCTGGCCGTCAGCACCGGCTTCTTCGCGGTGATGCTGGTACGCGGCCAGTTGCCGCCCAGCCTTGCGCTGCACACGCTGCTGAACCTGGCGGTCGGCATCGCCGCCATGCTGGTGTTCTTCCTGGTGCAGGCCGGTCGCGCGCGTTGGCGGAAGAAGCGCAACAGCTTCGCCATCCGCTTGGTGGTGCTGGTGCTGCTGACCGGTGGCTATGCGCTGGGCGCGCTGCTGGCCATCGACCGTGCCGGCGACGAGAACGCCCGCGTGCTGGCGACGATCGTGTCCAGCATGGGCACGCTGTTCCTGTACTTCATCTGGGTGTTCACTCTGCTGCCCGGCGAAAAAGCCCGCGGCGGCCGGGGGGCGCCCAGAGGCTACCGCTCCTCGTCCAGCACCTCGTCGTCCAGTTCGTCCTCGAGCAGTTCCAGCGACTGGTCCGGTGGTGGCGGCCGCAGCGGAGGCGGTGGCGCCTCGGGCAGCTGGTAACTCAGGCCGCCTGCACCCGCCAGCCCAGCGCGGCATCGTGCAGCTCGCCGCTGCCGCTCACATCGGCCACCTGCAGCTGCAGGCCCTGCGCGTTGGGCAGGTCCTTCTGCTCGGGGAACCAACGGCGATCGGCAGCGACCACGATCAGCAGGCCCTCGTCATCGCCCATCGGCGCGAACTGGGGCGACGGCGGGCTGATCGGCCGCAGGCCGAAGCGTTGGTTGGATTGTTCGCGCACCGCATCGACATCATGGCTGGGCAGGCCGACCTCGCTCAGGCAGGTCAGTTCGCTGCCATGGAAGGCGCCAGTGCGGTCGCTGGCCGGCAAGCGCCTGCGGCCGATCAGTTCCAGGATCAGGCCATCGGGTCCGGTGAAATACACCGACTGCGACTGCCAGCTGCTTTCCAGTGCGAAGTAGTCCAGCCCTTCCGGATTGCATTGCAACGGCGTGCGTGCGCGCAGCCAGCTCATGGCCTCGGCGAAGCGGTTGTCCGGCACATTGAAGGCAAGGTGCACGCCGCCTACCGGACGGCCATTCGCCGGTTGCAGCTGGATCGTGCTCCAGCCAATGCGGACCTGGTCGCCGGCCACCTCCAGCTGCAGCACGTCGCGGAAGTACGTGGCGACGCTGGCAACATCGGATACCGGCAGAGAAAGATGCAACAGGCGCATGATCGATCCTCCGTGGAGCGCTGGGTGCAGTGTAGTCCCGCGCACCTTTGCGCCGCGTCATCACCTGTGCAACGAATCGTTGTTGCCAGCCGTGGCATCGAGCCGTGCTCGACTGTCTTCAGCGCAAGGCCTCCCCGAAGAAGCGCACCGCGTCTTCCACCGCCACCGCATGCGTCTGCTCCTTCGGTACCGCAGTCATGCACAGCGCCTGCAGCCGCTCATTTGCCAGCGGCGTGCAGGCAGACAGGAAATCGTAGTGGCCGACACCGGGCAGCGCGTGCAGCGTTGCTTTCGGAATCAGCGCCGCCGCCACATCACCGTTGGTCACCGGCGGCGCCACTTCATCCGCTGAACCCAGCACGATCATCACCGGCTGCCGCAACGCCTTCAGCTGCTCCGGTGCAAACGCCTGCACGATGGCGGGCGCCAGCACGAACACCGCGCGCACGCCGGCAATCGAACGATCATCCTGTGCATGCTGCACGTACGGTTGCAGTTGTGGTGACGCCGCCGCCGCAAGACGCGCCGCCATCGTATGCGCGGCCGCTTCCTGCTGCGGCCTGCACACGCCGTCGTCCGGGTGCGCCTGGCAGAACGCCAGCAGCCGCGTCATGTCCGGCCGTGCGCCGGCGCTGAGCAGTGCGGTGAAGCCGCCAGCGGAATAACCCACCACGCCCAGCCGCGACGCATCAACATGTGGCCCCAGCTGCGGGTCGGCCTGCACGGCCGCCAGCGCCGCCTTCAGGTCGTCGGCGCGCAGCCAGGTCAGCACGCTGCCGGCCAGCGTCATCTCATCGGCGCCGTTGTTGCCGGGGTGGTCCACGGCGATCACCAGGTAGCCAGACCGCGCCAGCGCGGTGCCCAGCCACCCCATCATGCTCGCGGTGCCGCCATTGCCATGCGACAGCAACAGGGTTGGCAGGCGCCCGCCGGCAATGGGGGCATCCTTCGCCGCGCGCCCCACCTCGAACAGCGGCGCATCCGGTGGCCCGATGGTCAGCGGCGTCTCTTCGCTGCCTGGCATTGCCGGGTACCACGCGGTGAAGCGCAGCACCTCGCGCTGCGCACTATCGCGGATCGCCGCGCTTTTCAGCGTTGTCACGCCATGACGTTCACCGGCAATGGTGGGAGCGGCCGCCATCGCCACCGGCGCCAGAGCAGCCAACAGCAGGGGCAGCATCCATCGTGTCGCGCGCATCATTGGTTTCTCCGGGTCAGTCAGGGCGGTGATCGACCGGCAGCCAGATCTCCACGCCGCCATGGCCGGTATGCTCGTCGAAGCGGGTGTCGTAGCGTTCAAGATCCGGCGCGTTGGCCAGGTGGAGGTCGCTTGCCGGCAGGTACTGGTCCAGCAGCCAGAACCAGGTCGAGCGGATGGTGGAGATATGGCCGCCATGCCAGGCCACCAGGTAACGGCGCGCAGGCACATCCACCCGCTGCCAGTGTGCAGGCACCGATGGCAGTGCATTCACCGGCAAGGCTGCGATGTAGTCGAAGCCACCCTCGTCGTCGCTGCTGCAGCACACACCGAAACTGACCGGCGCCGGTGTTGGCCATTCGCGGTTGAGCTGCGCCCACTGCCCGGGAATCGCACCGCCGCTGTCGCGACTGTGGCGCATGCCGATGCCGGCCACCTGGAAGGGCGTGCAGTCGATCAGCCTGGGCGCCTCGGTGCAGGCCTGTGGCGCGTCGTCGAGGCGGATCGCGTGCACCAGTGCCAGTTCCTGCAGGCCCCGCTCGCGCACGCGCTCCGGGGTCTGCCCGAACTGCTCGCAGAAGGCACGGGTGAACGCGGCATGCGTGCTGTAACCGGCTGCCAACGCCACCTGCAGGATGTCGCCGGCACCGTTGGCCAGCTGTTGCGCGGCGGCGGTCAGGCGGCGTCCGCGCAGGTAGCGCACCACCGACGTGCCGGTGCGGGCCTGGAACAGGCGTGACAGGTGGAAGGGCGACAGTCCGGCGGCTGCCGCGATGTCGGCCAGCGCCAGCGGCTTGTCGGCATGGCTTTCGATGTACCACAACGCTTTGCCGGCTGCGCTCATCGCGCTGTCCCTCGTTCGAATGCCGGGCAGCGTACCGGATCGACGGGGTGGGGCGCTTAGCAGTTCTTGCGCCGGCAGGGCTTTGCGTTTGCCGTTGCACCGGCAACAATGCGGTCTTCATGGACACGATCGAGGCCAGGGACATGCCGGAAGTCACCGCTATCAGCCAGACCGCGCAGATCGCCGCATGGTGATGATCATTGCGATTGCCCTGCTGCCGGCGCTGCTGCCACTGGCGCTGCTGGTGCTCATGTGGCGGCGGGCACCGCGCTGGCGCGGGGACCCCTGGCTGTACCGGGTGATGTTCTCATTGCTGGCAGCACTGCTGGCGCCCACGTTGTTGATGGCAGGCCATGGCGGCCTGCCGTGCCCGACCATCGGTGGCCTTGTACTGGTGCTCATGGACCTTGAGTGGATCGGCCAACTGCAGGTGAACCTGATTGCCTTCGGAACCGAGGACACTGCCATCCTCTCCGCGCCTTTCCTGTTCGTTTTCGCGATCGCGCTGGTCATCCCGCTGCGCACGGCGCGGCCCGCCGTCTTCGGCTTCGACGACGACACCGCATAGCGCAGAGCCCGGCATGGGCGGCGGCTGCACCTCCAGCGGTCGCAACTGTCGTCTCCACGTCATCGCTGCTTCACATCCCGCCCCGAGACTGCGCGCCTTGTCCAGGTCCCACCTGGCCCTGTCGTGCCTTCCCGGAGTCCTGCCGTGCATCGTTCGAAGCTGTCGCGTTCCATCCTCCTCGCCCTTGGTCTGGTCAGCGCAGGAGGCGCGATCGCTGCAGATGCCGGAACGGCAGACACCAGCAGCAGTGGCAACGCCGCTGCGCCCACCCAGCTCGATGCGATGCTGGTCACCGGTACCCGTGCCTCCAACCGCACCCAGTTTGAAACCCTGGCGCCGGTGGACGTGTTCACCAAGCAGGACATCCAGTCGGTCGACTCCACCGACCTGAAGGACGTGTTGGCGCAGCTGGTGCCTTCGTTCGTGGTGCAGCGCCTGCCGATGGCCGATGGCCAGGTGTTCGTGCGCCCGGCCACGCTGCGTGGCCTGTCGCCGGACCAGACGCTGGTGCTGGTCAACGGCCGCCGCTTCCATCGCAGTGCCTTGCTTGGCAACCGCGGCGCACAGGCTGCCGACCTGGCGCAGATTCCGACCAGCGCCATCAAGCGCATCGAAGTGTTGCGCGATGGGGCGTCGGCGCAGTACGGCTCGGATGCCATCGCCGGTGTCATCAACATCATCCTGGAGGACAGCCCGGGCACCGAGATCACTGCGGGCTATTCGCAGTACGCGCAGGGCGATGGCGGCTCGCGCGACTTCAGTGCGCGCACCGGCTGGGCGCTGGGTGACTACGGCAGCCTCGCCCTGTTCGCCGAATCGTCCAACTCCGACGCGACCTCACGCACGCGCCAGCGTCCCGACGCCATCGCCTTCCAGGCCGCGCATCCCGAACTGGACGTGCCCAACCCGGTGCAGCGCTGGGGCCAGCCGGAGCTGGAAAGCCGCCGCGTGGGCTTCAACCTGAAGGCCAATGCCAGCGACACCCTGGAGTTGTATGCCTTCGGCCTGTACAGCCACAGCGACGGCGTCAGCGATTTCAACTGGCGCAACCCCGATACCACCACCGGCGCGTACCGTACGACCAGCATCTTCCCGGGCTGGAACCTGCGCTCGCTGTATCCGGTGGGCTTCAGCCCGCAGTACGGCAACACCCAGAACGACCTGCAGCTGGTCGCGGGCCTGCGGGGTGAGATCACGCCCAAGCTGCGCTGGGACCTGAGCGCCTCGTATGGCCGCAATGCCATCGACTACAGCCTGGACAACTCCATCAACGCCTCGCTGGGCCCGGACAGCCCGACCTCCTTCGACCTCGGCCGGCTGACCCAGACCGAGAAGAACGCCAATGCGGACTTCAACTACGAATGGGACGTGGCTGCGCTGTCGAAGCCGGTCAACGTCGCCTTCGGCGCCGAATTCCGCCAGGAGACCTACCAGGTGCGCGCCGGCGACCCGGCCTCGTATGCGGTGGGCCGTGGCGCTGCGGCGGGCCTGGAAGCCAATTCCAACGGCGCGCCGGGCTTCTCGGCCAGCCAGGCCGGGCAGTGGAGCCAGCGCAGCAAGGCCGCCTACGTGGACATGGAAGTACCGCTGGGCGAGCGTTGGAGCATCGGCGCGGCCGGTCGCTATGAAGACTTCTCCAGCTTCGGCAGCACGGTGGATGGCAAGCTGTCGGCACGTTTAGCGATCACCCCGGACGTGGCGCTGCGCGGCACGCTCTCCACCGGCTTCCGCGCGCCCACGCCGGCCCAGCTCAACACCACCAGCACCACCCAGGGCCTGGACACGCGCACGCTGCAGATCTTCACCAGCGGCCGCCTGTCGCCCAGCGATCCGTTGGCGCAGCTGCTGGATGCCAAGCCGCTCACCCCGGAAGAATCGCGTACGGCCTCGCTGGGCCTGACCTGGCGCACCGACCTGGGCCTGTCCGGGTCGGTCGATGTCTACCGGATCACGCTCAGCGACCGCTTCAGCCAGTCGGCCAGCTTCGCCATTCCGGCCGGCACGCCGAACCCGCTGGGCTATACCTCGGTGAACTACTTCACCAACGATTTCGACACCACCACCACCGGCGTGGATGTGGTCGGCAACTACCTGCGCGACCTCGGCGCAGGGCGGATGACGCTGACCCTGGCTTACAACTACAACCAGACCCGCGTCGACAACGGCAGCACCTCGGTGGCCACCAACGAGACCCAGCGCGTGCTGTTCGAAGACCGCCTGCCCGAGCACAAGGGCAGCTTCACCGGCAGCTGGGACGTCGGCGCGTGGTCGTTGATGGCACGCGTGCGCTATTACGGCAAGTGGACCGACTCCACCGGCAATGCCACCGGCGATATCTACCAGCAATTCGGTGCGATGACCTTCCTCGACCTGGCCGTGGGCTATCGCATCAACGAACACCACAGCCTGCGCGTGGGCGCCGACAACGTGTTCGACCGCTACCCGGATGAAGCCACCTTCCAGGCCAGCCGCGGCCTGATCTATTCGCGCAACGCGCCGTACGACACCGACGGCGCCAACGTGTACGCGCAGTACCGGCTGACCTTCTGATGGACAGCCGCCGCCGTTCCCTGCTGCGTGCCGGCGCGCTGCTGCCGGCCAGTGCGGCGCTTGCCGCGCTGGCTGCTCCGGCGGCCGCGCGCTACGCTGTGCCGATGGACATTCCTGCACCTTCCACGACGCCGGATGTGCTGGCCCGTGACGAGTCGTACTGGGCCGCCGTCGCCAGCCACTTCGACATCACCGATGAAGTGAACCACCTGGAGAACGGCTACTGGGGTGCGATGGGCAAGCAGACCCTGGCCAGCTACCAGCGGCATACCGCCGAAGTGAACCGGGGCAATGCCTGGTACGGTCGCCACGCGTTCCCGGCGCAGTACCTGGCCGTGCATCGGCAGGTGGCCGACATGCTTGGCGTCGGCGCCGACGAGATCGCGCTGACCCGTGGCGCCACCGAAGCGATGCTCGCGCTGATCGGCGGCTACAACCGGTTGGCCGCGGGCGACCAGGTGCTGTACGCCGACATCGACTACGACAGCATGATCAACGCGATGCGTTGGCTGCAGCAGCGTCGTGGCGTGCAGGTCGAGCGCATCGCACTGCCGGTGGTGCCCACCCATGAGCAGATCCTGCAGGCCTACGATGAGGCGTTCGCGCGCCTGCCGCGCCTGAAACTGGTACTGCTGACCCAGGTCAGCCACCGCCATGGGCTGGTGCTGCCGGTGGCCGAGCTCGCCGAACGTGCGCGGGCGCGCGGCATCGATGTGATTGTCGATGCCGCACATGGCTTTGGCCAGATCGACTACGCGGTGCCGGACCTGAAGGCCGATTTCGTTGGCATCAACCTGCACAAGTGGATCGGCGCACCGGTGGGCGTGGGCGCGATGTACGTGCGCAAAGGACGCGTGGCCGACCTGGATCCGTACATGGGCGAGACCGACGACGGCCGCGTGGGCAGTCGCGTGCACACCGGCACGGTCAACTTCGCCGCCTATCTGGCGCTGCCGGAGGCCATCGCGCTGCATCAGCGCATCGGCGCAGCGAACAAGCAGGCGCGGCTGCGCTACCTGCGTGAGCGCTGGACGGTGGCGGCGCGGCAGATGGCGCATATCGAGGTGCTGTCGTCGCCGGATCCGGCGTTGGCCAGTGCATTGGCCAGCTTCCGCCTGCGTGGCCATGCCTCGGTGGAAGACAACCTGGCGCTGCAGAAACGGCTGCTGGATGAACATCGGATATTCACCACCCATCGCGATGGCCTGGACTCCGGCGCCTGCGTGCGGGTGACACCATCGGTGTTCACCCGCCCCGCGCAGATGGATGCGCTGGTGCAGGCGTTGGCCGCGCTGGGGTAGTGCCGGCCGCTGGCCGGCAACCTCATGACCGTAGTGTGCATGCCGTTGCCGGCCAGCGGCCGGCACGACCAGATGCAACACCCATCCACGCATGGCGTGAACGGGCATTGCCAACCAAGGTTGGCATCTACCGGAACAGGCCCAGTAGATCCACGCCATGCGTGGATGCCCTTCCACTACCGGTCAATCGCCGGCAACGCATCGGACAACAACAACCGATCGATCCGCCGCAGCGCGTTTTCCAGTTGCCGCCGGTCCGCAGCCAATCCCAACGACAGCCGCACCCCGCTCGCGAACGGCGCGCCCGGCGGACAGAACGCCGATGAAGGCGCGATCGCCAGGCCCTGCAGCTGCGCCGTACGCACCAGCGTGGCGTCGGTCCACGGCGCTGGCACCCGGCACCACGCATGCAGCCCATCGGCGCGCTCCAGCAACGAGGGCGCCAGCAGATACCGCGCCATCCGCGTGCGCTCGCGCGCTTCCTCGCGTACCTGCGCCAGCAGCGCCTGCGCCGAGCCATCCAGCAGCAGCTGGCTGGCCAGCGCGGATACCAGCGGATGGCCCATCAACCGCGTGGCACGCAGTGCGGTGGCCATCGCCTCGGCATGGGCGGCGCCCGGGCATTGCACGAACGCGGTACGCAGGCCAGGGCTGATCACCTTTGAAAGCGTGGCCACATGGAACACGTGTCGCGGTGCCAGCGTCGCCAGCGGAATGGGCGCGGTGACGGCCAGGTGCCAGTACGGATCGTCCTCGATCGCCAGCAGGCCTTCGCGCTCCAGCACGCGCGCCAGCGCTTCGCGCCGCGTGGTGGGCACGGTCAGCGCCGTCGGGTTCTGGCAGGTGGGGTTGAGGTAGACCAATCGCGCGCCACATTCCCGCGCCCGGCGGGCCAGCGCCTCCGGGCACATGCCGTATTCGTCGCCCTCCACCGTGACCAGCCGCCGTCCCAGTGCGGCGGCGGCCTGCAGCAGACCCGGATACACCAGCCGATCGCAGAGGATCGCATCGCCCTCGCGCCCCTGGCTGAGCAGGATCGCCGCCAGTGCCACCTGCGCGCCTTCGGTCAGCAGCAGGCGAGCATCGTCCACCGTGCCCAGCATCGGCTGCAGCCAGCGCGCCGCCGCGTGGCGGTCGGTCGGGTTGCCACCGCCCAGGTGATAGGTCATCAGGTTCGGCGCATTGCTGCGCGCAAGCACCGCCGCTGCGCCTCGACGCAGCATTTCCGCCAGTGCATCGGCGTCGGGTACCGGTGGCACGTTCATGCTGAGATCCACGGCCTGATCAAAACCGGCCTTGGGCGGCGCGATGAAGCTGCCCTGTGGCCCACGTGCTTCGATCAGTCCACGCTTGCGCGCTTCATCGAACGCACGGGTCACCGTGGTCAGGTCCACGCCCAGCTGCTGTGCCAACGCGCGCTGCGAGGGCAGCCGTTGCCCGGGCGCCAGGCCACCGCGATTGATGGTGCGTTCCAGCGTGTTGACGATGCGCAGGTAGATCGGGCCGCTGTGCACGTGCACGTCCTGCACCCAGCCCAGCCCTGCAATGCCAGGCCCTGCGACATCGGGTCGCGGCATGTACGGAGGATGTCGGGGCGTATCGTTGCTTCCAACGGCGGGAGCCTGTCCATAACCATCGGTCGGTTCGGACAGGTGACCGCCGTTGTTGTTTGTGGCGGCTGCGCCAGCCAGCGTCGGTGATGTCATCGCGCGTCCTCAGCGCTGGGCCTGCCAGGGGCAATAGCAGCCCACGGCAAGCAGTCCTTTCGGGCGCACGGTTTCCCCGCGCACCAGTTTGTCCAGCAACGGTTCGACGAAGCTGTTGGCCGAATTGCAGACCATGCCGATGCTGTACGGGCCGGCATAGGCAAGGCGGCCCTGGCGGTCCCAGATCGCCACCGCCGGGCTGGCCGGAATGTTCCCGATGCCGTCGATGGTCGGCAGGGTGATCACCTTGCTGCGCAGCGGCTCAGGCAGTTCACCCTGGGTGCCGGGGCGGCGGATGGCATAGAAGTCGATGCCGGCGCGGCGATACATGCTGATCAGGTAGCTGAGGTGGGCACCGGTTTCGCGGTTGCACACGCCGCAGGCCGGGTCCCAGAAATGCACCACGCGGATGCGGCCGGTGTTACCGGCCAGTTCCGCCGGCAACCGCAGCTGCGAGTCATCGAAGACGATGGCCTGTTCGGCGAACGTGGACTGCTCGCCATAGCCGAAGTACTGCCACAGTGCCGCCGCCACGCCGGCCATGAACAGGCAGGCGAGGGCGATCATCACCGGCAGCATCGAACGGCGTGGGCGCGGCGCGGCTGCGCCCATCAAGAGCCGTCCGCGCCGAACTTGTGCACGTACTGCTTGCGCATCTCGCGGCAGGAGTCGGCCTGGGCGCGGCGTTGAATCTCGCTGCGCGCCGCGTCCTCGCTGCGGTGCAGGCACTGTTCAATGGCGTGGCGCTCGGCGGCCTGCACATCCACGGTCTGCGGTTGCAGGCAGACCCAGGCCAGGGCGGCCAGCATCAGCACGACGAACCCGCCGCAGCCGGCCATCACCAGGTGGAACTTCAGTTTGTCGGCGGCCATCTGCGGCACATCCTCCGTCCATACATTGCATACAAGATATCATCTTGTATGGGCATGGCCCACGGGATGGCTCAGACGATCGCCGAATGCCGCGCGTCGGGCGCCTCGGACAGGATCTCGTTCAGCTTGGCCAGCGCGCCGGCCAGTGCCTCCTGGTCCACCGCACCGCCCAGCGACAGGCGAATGGCGTTGCCCGGTGGCGGTTCCTCCACGCTGAAGGCATCGGAGCTGGCAATGCCCAGGCCCTGTTCCTGTGCCGCCTGGATCAGCCGGTACTGGTCCAGCCGCGGCGGCAACGGCAGCCACACATGCAGGCCGGCCGGGTGGGCCCGGCGGCGGGCGGGCAGGTAGCGGGCAGCAATGGCCTGGCGCTCGCGCAGTTCCTGCTGGAAGCGTTGCACCATCGCCTGCGCCTGGCCGGTGCGGATCCAGTGCGAGGCCACGGCGACCATCGACTGGGTGGGCATCAGCGCGATCGCACGCAGGGCGTCCAGCACCGGCTCCATCGGCTCGCCGCCCGGCACCACCAGGTAGGCCGTGCGCAGGCCGGGGGCCAGGCACTTGGACAGGGTGGAGATGTAGTAGACCGGGCAGCCACCGTCGGCCAGCGCGGCCAGCGGCGGGGCGGCATCGCCGGCCAGCAGCCAGTAGGGATCGTCCTCGACCACGGTCAGTTCGTGCCGCCGTGCCACCGCCAGCAGGGCCTGCCGGCGCTGCGCCGACATCGTCGCCGTGGTCGGGTTCTGGATGGTCGGCACCAGGTACAGCAGGCGCGGCCGGCGCTGCTGGCAGGCTTCGTCCAGGGCATCGGGCAGCATGCCCTCGGCGTCCATCGCCACCGGCACCACGCCCCGCTGCAGCACGCGCGCAGCGGCCAGCAGGCCCGGGTAGGTCAACTGCTCGGCGGCGATCAGTTCGCCCGGCTGGGTGCGGGCCAGGATCAGTGCGCACAGCGCAGTCTGCGCGCCGGGGCAGATCACCACCCGCTCGGCGCCCACCGGGCCGAGCACCGGCGCCAGCCATTGCACGGCCGCAGCGCGGTCGTCGCGGCTGCCGGCACCGACGTGGTAGCTCATCAGCTCGCCCTGGCCCAGCTGCTGGCCCAGGTGCTGGAACCCGGCCTCCATGCCCTGTGCGAACGGCGCGCTGCCCAGCAGCGGCGGGATGTTCATGCTCAGGTCGACCGAGGTGCTGCGGTTGCCGGCGGACATCGCAATGAAGGTGCCGCCCGCGCCCTGCGCGTCCAGCAGGCCGGCCTGGCGCAGTTCGGCGAAGGCGCGGGTGACCGTGGTCAGGTCCACCCCCACCTGCTGGGCCAGGTCGCGCTGCGGCGGCAGGCGATCGCCCGGCCGCAGCACGCCATCGTCCACCGCCTCGCGCACCTGCTGGGCGATCTGCAGGTACAGCGGTCCTGCGCCCTCACGGAAGGGGCGGACCCAGGTCCGGTTGGGGTGTTTCAGGCGGCGGCCGGCAGCAGGAGGCGTCATCGGTCGGATTTTTCCATACGTGCAGATGCACAAGTCCATACAATGCTGTATCTTGTATGGGCTTGATTGGAGTGGCTCGCCTGTTTGTAGGCGACCTCGTACCCACAGTGTAGCCGCTCCACGCCCGGGCGCTGCGCGCAGGCGAGCCGGTCAAGCGCGCATCTTCAACAGGGTTGACCACCAATGAATATCTGCTGGAACCGCATCCGCCTGGCGCTGGTCGCCCTGGCCTGCATTGCCCTGACGGGCTGCGATTGGGTGCTGCTGGATTCGAAGGGCATGGTCGGGATCGCACAGCGCGACCTGATCCTGATCTGCATCGGCCTGATGCTGATCGTCGTCGTGCCGGCCATCGTGCTGACCTTCGTGTTCGCCTGGCGCTTCCGCGCCGGCAATACCAAGGCGAAGTACACGCCGGACTGGTCGCACTCCACCAAGGTGGAAGTCGTGGTCTGGGGCGTGCCGTTGCTGATCATCGCGGTGCTGGCGGTGATCGTGTGGAAGTCCACCCACGAGCTCGATCCGTACAAGCCGCTGGACGTGGCCGGCGAACCGCTGCACGTGGACGTGATCGCCACCGACTGGAAGTGGGTGTTCGTGTACCCGGACCTGGGCATCGCCACCGTCAACCAGCTCAACTTCCCGGCCAACCGCGCGCTGGCGTTCAACATCACCTCCAACTCGACGATGAACACCTTCTTCATCCCGCAGCTGGGTGGACAGATCTACGCGATGGCCGGCATGCGCACGCAGCTGCACCTGATCGCCAACGAACCCGGCCAGTTCCGTGGCATGTCCGGCAACTACAGCGGCCATGGCTTCTCGAACATGAAGTTCATCGCCACCGCCAGCAGCAACGAAGACTTCGATCGCTGGGTGGCCGAGGTGCGCAGCGCGCCGGATGCGCTCAGCTTCGAGCAGTTCAAGGCGCTGGCCGCACCGTCGAAGAACGCGCCGGTGCAGCACTTCTCCAGCGTCGAACCGCTGCTGTTCAAGAAGGTCATCGACCAGTTCATCGGCGTCGGTGAGAACACCGCTGCTGCAACCCCGGCGGGCGCTGCCGGCGGTGCCCAGGTTTCCCAGGAGTAACGAACATGTTGGGTAAATTGACGTGGGAGGCCGTGCCGCTGCACGAGCCGATCGTCGTGGTCACGTTGGCGGCCATGGTGCTGGGCGGCCTCGCGCTGCTCGGCGCGGTGAGCTATTTCAAGCTGTGGGGCGTGCTCTGGCGCGACTGGTTCACCACGGTGGACCACAAGAAGATCGGCATCATGTATGTGGTCGTCGCGCTGGTCATGCTGGTGCGCGGCTTCGCCGATGCACTGATGATGCGCGCACAGCTGGCGGCCGCCGGGCCGGGCAGCGATGGCTTCCTGCCACCGGAACACTACGACCAGATCTTCACCGCGCACGGCGTGATCATGATCTTCTTCGTGGCCACCCCGTTTGTGGTCGGCCTGATGAACATCATCGTGCCGCTGCAGATCGGCGCGCGCGACATGGCGTTCCCGTTCCTCAACGCCTTCAGCTTCTGGATCTTCGTGGTCGGCGCTGCGCTGATGATGATCTCGCTGGGTGTTGGCGAATTCGCGATGACCGGCTGGGTCGCCTATCCGCCGCTGTCGGGCATCGAGTTCAGTCCCGGGGTCGGTGTCGATTACTACATCTGGGCGTTGCAGGCCTCCGGCATCGGTACCCTGCTGACCGGCGTCAACCTGTTCATCACCATCCTGCGCATGCGTGCGCCGGGCATGACGCTGATGAAGATGCCGGTGTTCACCTGGACCGTGCTGGTCACCAGCGTGATCATCATCGCCGCCTTCCCGATCCTGACCGTAGCCCTGGGTGCGCTCACCCTGGACCGCTACCTGGACTTCAACTTCTACACCAACACGTTGGGTGGCAACCCGATGATGTACGTGAACCTGGTGTGGGCCTGGGGCCACCCGGAGGTGTACATCCTGGTGCTGCCGGCGTTCGGCATCTTCTCTGAAGTGACCGCCACCTTCTCGCGCAAGAAGCTGTTCGGCTACAAGTCGATGGTCGGCGCCACCCTGGCGATCGGCATCCTGTCCTTCATCGTCTGGCTGCACCACTTCTTCACCATGGGCTCCGGTGCCAGCGTCAATGCCTTCTTCGGCATCATGACGATGATCATCGCCATCCCCACCGGCGTGAAAATCTTCACCTGGCTGTTCACCATGTACGGCGGCCGCGTGGAGTTCAGCGTGCCGATGCTGTGGACCATCGCCTTCCTGGTCACCTTCACCATCGGTGGCATGACCGGCGTGCTGCTGGCCATCCCGGGCGCGGACTTCCTGCTGCACAACAGCCTGTTCCTGGTCGCGCACTTCCACAACACCATCATCGGCGGTGCGCTGTTCGGCTACCTGGCCGGCTTCGTCTACTGGTTCCCGAAGGTGTTCGGCTTCACCCTCAACGAGCGCCTGGGCAAGTGGTCCTTCGCCTGCTGGGTGATCGGCTTCTACCTGGCCTTCATGCCGCTGTACATGCTGGGCTTCATGGGCATGACCCGGCGCATGAACCAGTACGACAACCCGGCATGGACGCCGTACCTGATCGCCGCCTTCATCGGTGCGCTGTTCGTGTTCGCGGGCATCATCCTGATGCTGGTGCAGATCTACGTCAGCGTGCGCGACCGCAAGCGCAACCTCGACCTCACCGGCGACCCGTGGAATGCACGCACGCTGGAATGGGCCACGCCGTCGCCGCCGCCGTTCTACAACTTCGCCGTGGTGCCCAAGACCGATGAGCTGGACGCCTTCCACGAAGCGAAGAAACGCGGCCTGCCGCCGCCGCCGAAGAAGTACGCACCGATCCACATGCCGAAGAACACCGGTGTGCCGCTGATCCTCAACGTCTGGATCCTGGTGCTGTGCTTCGCCCTGGTGTGGCACATCTGGTGGATGGCCGGTGCCAGCTTCATCGCGATGATCGCCACCCTGATCGCGCGCTCCTACAACGAGGACGTGGATTACTACGTCAGCTCCGAAGAGGTGGCGCGTACCGAAGCGGCCAACCACGCCAAGCTGCAGGAGGCAGGCGCATGAACCTGTTGACCCGTCCGCAACTGGACAGCGATGTGCTGGTCCACGACGACCATCACGAGCACGATCACGCCCACGACCAGGGCGGCATGAAGGTGTTCGGCATGTGGGTATACCTCATGTCCGACCTGGTGCTGTTCGGCTCGCTGTTCGCCTCGTACGCGGTGCTCAGCACCGCCTACGCCGGCGGCCCGACCGGCAAGGAACTGTTCTCGCTGCCGTTCGTGATGGCCGAGACCTTCATCCTGCTGGTGTCCAGCATCACCTATGGCCAGGCCGTGCTGGCCATGCACCGCCTGGACAAGGCGGCGGTGCTGCGCTGGCTGGGCGTGACCTTCGTGCTCGGTGCCTCGTTCATCGGCATGGAGCTGTACGAGTTCTCGCACCTCCTCCATGAAGGTGCCGGTCCCAGCACCAGTGCCTACCTGTCGGCGTTCTTCGCCCTGGTTGCCACCCACGGCCTGCACGTGGCCAGCGGCCTGATCTGGATGGCGGTGGTGATGCACCAGGTGTATCGCCGCGGCCTCACCCCGACCAACATCACCCGCGTGTCCTGCCTGAGCCTGTTCTGGCACTTCCTGGACCTGGTGTGGATCTGCGTCTTCACCTTCGTCTACCTGATCGGAGCCTTCTGACATGGCCCACGTCGAAACCTCGCGCGCCGGCAATGCGCACGGTTCCACCAAGTCCTACCTGATCGGCTTCGTGCTGTGCGCGTTGCTGACGGTGGTGCCGTTCGCGCTGGTGATGAACCCGGTGCTGTCGCGGCCGGTCACCCTGTTCCTGCTGGTCGGCTTCGCGGTCGCGCAGATCCTGGTGCAGCTGGTGTACTTCCTGCACATGGACCGCAAGTCCGAAGGTGGCTGGAACCTCGCCAGCTTCGTGTTCACCCTGGTGATCCTGTTCATCGTGGTCGCGTTGTCGATCTGGATCATCTGGAGCATGCACTACCACATGATGATCAACTGACCGTGGCCGGGGCGATCGGCAAGGAGTGCGCGATCGCCCTGGCACCTCAGCCCTCTCTTCCCCCAGGGCAGGCCTGACCGAGACCGCGCCCACCTCGTGTTGGTGGTACCCGTGATGCGTGTTGCTTCCGTTGTTCGTTCCCTGCGCCTGCCGCTGCTTGCCGCAGGCTTCGCACTCGGCCTGCTGGCCGGCTGCAGCGCGCAGTCGCGCATGGATTTCTATTCCAAGGACATCGCCTGCGAGGAACTGGGCCAGCACTGGACCATGCCTGACAGCGCCGGCACCCTGCGTGGCCCGAAGGACCTGCAGGGGCAGGTGACCTACCTGTTCTTCGGCTTCACCAGCTGCCCGGACGTGTGCCCGACCACCATGGTCGAACTGAGCCAGGTCAAGCACCTGATGGGCAAGGATGCAGACCAGCTTCAGGTGGTATTCGTCAGCGTCGATCCGGCGCGCGATACCCCCGAAGTCGCGCACACCTATGTGCACGCGTTCGACCCGAAGGCGATGGCACTGGTCGGTGACGAGGCACAGCTGTCGGCGATGGCCAGCGACTTCAAGGCGTTCTACGAGAAAGAGCCCGGACAGCTGCCGGACACCTACACGATGAGCCACATCGCCGGCGGCTACGTGTTCGACCGCCAAGGTCGCCTGCGCCTGTTCGCGCCCTACGGCATGCCGGTGGAGCAGCTGTTCTCGGACGTGCAGCGGTTGCTGCTGGAGCCGGAACATCCGGCCGCAGGCAGTGAAGCGTTGGCGGCGTGCAAGCTGCCGCACAGCGCGAGCGTCGCCGCACGCTGAACGACGCATCGCCCTGGTAGGTGTCGACCTTGGTCGACACGCGATGAATGAATCTGATGGGTGCCGACATCCTGATTCTGGCGGGTGCCGACATTGGGAATCTGGTGCATGCCGACCGTTGGTCGGCACGCCCTCCCGCTCGCCAATCCCCCGGCCAGCCAGGAGAGCCAACCGGCCGGGGGCACCACGCAACGCCCTAGATCACTTCTTCTCTTCCCACTGCACCACGTCCGGCTCGGCCGCGCGCACGCCCGCAGTCGACAGCAGCCGGGTGCTCGCATCCAGCGCCGCGTTCACCGACGGGTATTCCACGATGGCCAGACCGGCAGCCCTGGACACCTTCACCACGGTGCCGCCCGTGGCCTTTGCCGCGCGCTGTGCAGATGCCGCATCGGTAAAGAACACCTTCACCCGCGAGGTCGCCACCACTGGCGCACCATCGTTGGACACCGCAGCGGCGAACTTGCCGGCGCCGGCATCAGCGCCGGCTGCTGCCGCGCCATCCAGCGAACGCTTGCTGCGCGAACTGGTGGTGGCCGCTGCCTGCGGCGTGATCCGGAACTGGCCGCCCGCAGCCTGCTGCACCGTGGTCGACGGGGACAGCTGGAAACGCGTGCCGCCCACGTCGAACGAACGGCCGGTGGCCGAAGCTTTCAGTTCCTGTGCATCCACGGTGGACAGGCTCCGTGCCGGTGGGGTCTGCCCCGAGCTCTGTGCCCAGGCAGGGGAGGTCATCGCCGCGAAGGCGAGCGTGCTCAACAGAATGGTCGTTTTCATCATCAGTGCCCCAGAACGCGGATCTTGAAGAATTCGAGGTTGCCGCGCGATGCAGCATTCGCGGCCTGCCCCATGTCGGTCACTTCCAGCGTCCAGGTGCCGGTGGCACTTTCATCCAGGAAGGCATTGCTGGACAGCAGATCCCAGTTGGTGAAGTTGCGCTGCACGCCATTGGTACCCGAACCGATGGCGGTGAAGGCCGGCTGCACCACGCTGCGCGTACCACTGGGCGAAACAAGCACGAACTGCAGCTGGCGGGTATTGCTGTGGTTCACCCGGAAGCCCAGCTGCACCGACTCGATGTTGCGTGCGCCATTGGCCAGCTGGAAGGTCAACCGCGCGGCGGCGGCGGAGGTGTTGCCGATGGCCACCGTGCGCGTGGTGGTGCGCCAACCCGTATCCAGCAGCGGGCCCAGCGACTGGAAGTTCTCGGCGACCTGCACGGCGCGCGCCGCGTTGACCACACCGAAGCCGTACCAGTTGCTGTAAGCGCGGTTTGCTGCATTCACCGTCCAGCCCGGCACCAGCGTGCGGCCGTCGGCCAGCGTCACCGCCGGTTGGTTCGGATGGTTGCGGGTGGCCGTGGTGGCGAGGATGTATTTCACATCGCGGTAGGACAGGTTCGGGTTGGCCTCCAGCACCAGCGCCGCCACGCCCGACACCATCGGCGCCGACGCCGACGTACCGTTCATCTTCGCGGTGTAGTTGCAGGTGCTGTCGATCGCCGACAGGTTGCTGTCCAGCGTGTTCTGGCGGTTGGTGTTCTTGTTGCTGCCCTGCGTGCAGCCGGTCACGTCGGTGGTGACGATGGCCGGATCGTACGCACGTGCCACCAGGTTCGGTGCGTACTGCGCCTGCAGGCCGTACTCGCCACCAAAGGCCGACACCCACAGTGCCGAACCGGTGGACGAGTACGACGAACGCACGCCATCGGCGCGCACCGCACCCACGGTGATCACGTTGAACAGGTTGTTGCGTGGATCGCGGCCAGCCGGCACACAGCCGGTGTTGCGGTTCTTGGTATCGGTGGTGCAGACGTCCTGGGTCTGGCTGATCGAGGCGTTGTTGAAGTTGTTGCCGGCTGACTTCACGTAGATGCCGCCGCGGCCACCGCGCGTGCCCGACAGTGCCTGCTCGTACGAACTCACCGTGTTCTGGCTGTAGGCCACTGGCAGGTTGGGGTTGCCCGGGCCAGCGCCCCAGCTGTTGTTGAACACCTGCACATCGGCCGACTCGGCGCCATCCCACCAGGCGTATTCGATGTTGCTCTGCTGGTTGCCCTGCGCATTGGAGGCCAGCACGTTGAAGCCCTTCAGCGTTGCCGCCGGGGCCACGCCACGCACGCCCAGGTTGTTGGCGCCCACCGCACCGGCGATGCCGCCCACCATCGTGCCGTGGTTGTCAGCATCGGGATTGGACGGCGTGGGATTGTTGGAGCCGTTGGCGAAGTTCTTGCCCGCTACCGCCGCCACGTTCGCGGCCAGGTCCGGGTGGGCGATCTGCAGGCCGTCATCGACGATGCCGATCACCACGCCCTGGCCACGGATGCCATTGCGGAACAGGCCATCGACGTTGAGATCGTTGCCGGCCACCGGCAGCGTATCGGCCGGCACCGTCTGCCCGGTATTGAGCAGATGCCACTGGATACCCGCCAGTGGGTCGGCCTGTTGCGCCTGGGCGGTAACGGCCAGGCTGCCGAGTACCAGGGCAGTGGCCAGGGCCAAGCGCGCAGAGCGCGGTGGCGCGGAGCGTTGCGTGTGTCGCTTCATACACGAATCCTTCTGTTGTGAATCGGCATGGCAGGACGGCGGGGCGGATCTGCCCCATCGCAACGAGCCAAACGCGACACAACGAACAACCCCCTACCTCTTCACGCAGTCGATGTGCGGATGTGCCAAATACGTCACAAACACTTATGCCGCCTTGTAATGACGACTGCGCCGCTCTGGTCGGTGCCCCGGTAGGTGCCAACCTTGGTTGGCACAATCCACCCGCACCGGAACCCCACCGCCATGCCACCATGCCCAGGCTCCCCGGAGGACACCGGATGAAACGCCCCAATGCCCGCGCCCGCGCCGATCTGGCCCCACTCACCGTGGCCACCATCCGCAAGGTGGTGCTGTCGATGTATCACCGTCGCCACGATTACTGGACCGACGCCGACATCGCCGAGCTGCTGCCGGAGCTCACCGCATTCAACATCACCACGGTGAAGCAGCTCCGCCTGCTGATGAAGCGGCACCGCCGCGCGCTGCTGCGGGAGGAAAGGACAAAGATGCCCCGGGCGCAGACGCTGGATCTGCTGGCAGGGGGCGGTTGGCATGGCATCGATGTGCACGCCAATACCAGCTGGTTCGCCATTGGCGGCCTGGTCCGCATCAGCATGGAACACGAATTCGGCTTCGAGACCATGCTGCCATTCCATGAGATACGGCACACCGAACCGACGTAGCGTGGCGCGTGCGCGACGGCCCAGGCAATGGCAGCAGGGCGTCATCGCACCCCCTCCCGCCCCCCTGTGCTACTACAGCCCGTGCACCCCTTCCCCGAACGGAGCACGACCATGGTCAACCCCGTCGCCCAGGCCCATCGCGGCCTCGGCACAACACTCTTCAGCCTGTTGAATCCGATACCGTTCGGCTTCTTCGTGGCCGGCCTCATTTTCGACATCCTCTACCTCAACACCGCTGAAGTGATGTGGGGCAAGTCGGCGGCGTGGCTGATCACCTTCGGCCTGCTGATCGCCATCCTGCCGCGGCTGATCAACCTGTTCGCGGTCTGGCGCCGCAACGGCACCGCCACCGGCACCGACCGCCTCGATTTCCTGCTCAACCTGGTCGCCATCGTGCTGGCCGTCTGGAACGCCTTCGTGCACAGCCGCGATGCCTATGCGGCGGCCGTGCCGGGCACCATCCTCTCCGCGCTGACGGTGGCACTGATCGCGCTTGGCTTCATCGTGCTTTCGCTGCAGCAGCCGGTGCTGCAAGGAGCCCGTCATGGCTAAGCGCATCCTGCCTGCCGTGGGCGTGCTTTCGCTGGCATTGGCGCTGGCCGCGTGTGCCGGAAAAGCCGAATACCACCCGGCCGACCAGTCCGGTGCACAGCCACCGCTGCCCGCGCCGCAGAACTACCTGATGCCGCCGATGCAGGTGCCCAAGGGCGTGGGCTGGGCCGAGGGACAGGCACCGTCGGTGGCCGACGGCCTGAAGATCGAACGCATCGCTGCCAACCTGCAGCACCCGCGGCGATTGTTGACCCTGCCCAACGGCGATGTGCTGGTGGTGGAGGGTAACGGCCCCGGTGAAGAGCCGGTCACCACGCCCAAGCAGTGGATCGCCGGCAAGGTGAAGGCGCGCTCGGGCAAGGCTGGCAAGGGCGGCAACCGGGTCACGTTGCTGCGGCGCGCGCCGGGCACCGGCACCTGGACCCAGCACGTGTACATCGAAAACCTGCACTCGCCGTTCGGCATCCAGCTGATCGGTGACACGCTGTATGTGGCCAACACCGGCAACATCATGAAATACCACTACGTGCCGGGCGAAACCCGCATGTCCGACAAGGGCAGCGAGTTCACCGACCTGCCCAGCACCATCAACCACCACTGGACCAAGGAACTGCTGGCCAGCCGCGATGGCAGCAAGCTGTACGTGGGCGTGGGCTCCAACAGCAACATCACCGAGAACGGCCTGGCGGTCGAGTACCGCCGCGCGGTGGTGCTGGAAGTGGACGTGGCCACCAGCGGCAGCCGCATCTACGCCTCGGGCCTGCGCAACCCCACCGGCCTGGACTGGGAGCCGAGCACCGGCAAGCTGTGGGCGGTGGTGAACGAACGCGACGAGATCGGCGCCGACCTGGTGCCCGATTACCTCACCTCGGTGCAGGAGCACGGCTTCTACGGCTGGCCCTACAGCTACTACGGCCAGCATGTGGACGAGCGCGTGCAGCCGCAGCGGCCGGACTTGGTGGCCAAGGCAATCCGCCCGGACTTCGCCATCGGCTCGCACGTGGCACCGCTGGGCCTGCTGTTCTACACCGGCCAGGCGTTGCCGGCGAAGTACCACGGCGGTGCCTTCATCGGCGAGCACGGCAGCTGGGACCGTTCGCCACTGAGCGGCTACGAAGTGGTGTACGTGCCGTTCAAGGACGGCAAGCCGGCCGGCCGCCCGGAAGCGGTGGTGAGCGGGTTCGCGTCCAAGGATGAGAAGACGCTGATGGGCGCGCCGGTGGGCATGGCCATCGATGCGGAGGGCGCGCTGCTGGTCGCCGATGATGTGGGCGACGTGGTGTGGCGGGTGTCGGCGAAGTAGCCGGTCGCCCGCGCATCACCCGTGCTGTAGGGCCGAGCCCATGCTCGGCTCTACAGCGCCGATGATCCGTTGCGGAAGCCACTGAACACCGATTCGGCCGCAAAGCCCACGCCACCCAGCAGCACACCGAAGTACACCACCGACGCCACCACGAAGCCATAGCCGGCCGCCACCGCTGCGCCATCGCGCTGGATGAAGCCGATCGCAAAGGACATCAGCGCCAGCGCCGGCAGCGTGTTGCTGAAGGGAATCGGCCCGGCCGGCAGCATCAGCAGGATCGTGGCGAACACCAGCGCCAGGTTGTTCAAGCGCATCATCTTCTTCGAGCGCACCATCGCTGCCAGCCGCATCGGCCGGGACAACCGCTCCATGCGGTGCACCCATTTCAGGGCACGGCCCAGGTTGGCTTTCAGCTTGTCGGTGGCGATCTGCTTGTCGGCCAATCGCTGCGGCACCCACAACGGACGGTCGCGCACGCGGCTCAGGCCGATCAGCAGGATGGACGCACCGAACACCGTGCTCAGCCCGGGAATCGATACTGGAATCAGGAAGATCGCCGACAGCAGGATCACCACCAGCATCAGGCCTTCGTCGCCCAGCGCATGCAGCAGCGTGCCGACGCGGATATGGTCGCCGGGCAGGCCGTCGATCAGGTCTTCAATCTGCTGGGCGAGAGGGGCGGTGTCAGTGGCGTCGGGCGCTTGGTAGGTCATGCGTCGAAAGAGTGTCCAGGGAAGGGCGGTCGATAGGGCCGTCCTGCGGTGGGGGACGCACAGGCCCCACGAGTATCCCCGGCCAGCGCCGCGCAGAGGTGAACGATGCATGAGGCCGGCGTTGCCAGGCCGCCTGGCCTAAAATGGGCGTCCCCCGCACTGGCTGAAGATGATGGACATGGGTCGCAGGCAATCGACCATCGAACTGGTCGCCATCGATATGGATGGCACCCTGCTGGACCCCGCCCACAAGCTCACCGCGCGCGTGAAGCAGGCCATCGCCCGGGCACGCGCGCTGGGCGTGCATATCGTGCTGACCAGCGGCCGCCCGGTTCCGGGGCTGGCGCCGTTCCTGCACGAACTTGGCATCGAGGGCGACGATGATTACTGCATCGCCTGTAATGGTGGCCTCGTGCAGCGCATCGGCCCGCGCGAGACGGTGGTCGAGTATCCGCTCAGCTTCGATGACTTCGTGTACTGCGAACACGTGGCCCGCGAGATTGGCGTGCACTTCCAGGCGCTCGATGCCACGCGCATGTACACGCCCAACCAGGACATCAGCATCTACACCGTGGCCGACTCGCATCTTTCGCGCATGCCACTGTCGTACCGCCGCGTGGCCGACATGGACCCGGGCATGTCCTTCATCAAGCTGATGATGATTGACGAGCCGGACGTGCTGGATGCTGCCATCGCGCGCTTGCCGGCCGCGCTGACCGAGCGCTTCGCGGTGCTGAAGAGCGCGCCGTTCTTCCTGGAAGTGTTCGACCACCGCGCCGGCAAGGGGCCCAGCCTGCAGAAGCTGGCCGAGCACCTGGGCATCGACCGCGCCAACGTGATGGCCATCGGCGACCAGGAGAACGACCTCACCATGCTGCAGTACGCCGGCACCAGCGTGGCGATGGGCAATGCCATCGATGCGGTAAAGGCCGTGGCGCGCTTCGAGACCGCCACCAACGCCGATGAAGGCGTGGCCAAGGCGATCGAGCGCTTCGTGCTGCAGTAAGAAGCCGGCAATACGAAGAAGGACGCCGCCACGCACGGTGGCGGCGTCCCACCAACGGTTTTACTGGCAGACGTACTCGTTGCCCGACTGGGCGCTCTCTACATCGAGCTCATGGTTCTGGATCTCGATCGTTTCCATGCGGGTCGAAACCACCACCGCACGGGCACCGACGTTGCAGCTGGCAGGCAGGCCGCCAGCGTAGACCTGCCCATTGATCGCATACGCCAGGCCGTAGCAGGCCGAGCCGAGCTTCTGCGAGTCGAAGTGGCAGGCATTGAGCTGGTTGTTGGCTGATGCGCTGGCGGCGTTGTAGTTGGTCGTCCAGCCGCTGAACGGATCGTTGGCGCAGGTGCCCGGGAAGTCCTGGATCGGCGTGCCGCCGGTCGTGCAGGTGTGTTCCCATGCGCTGGAGAAGGGGCTTTGCTTGAAGTACGCAGTGCGGCCGCTGTCGACCCATTGCGCGGCGGCGGCATTTTCGGCGAAGGCGGACAGGCCGAGCAGGCAAAGTGCAGTTGCGGCGAGCGGTTTCAATCCATTCAACATGACGTTCGTCCTTTGAAGTGTCGAGTTAACGCGTCGGAGCCTTGCATGGCAGCGCGTGCGGAAGGCATCGCAGATATCCGCGCGGCCGCCGCCGACATGATCATTCAGCGTCCAGGGCGGCGCAAGTCGAGCCAGGCACGAATAGTCGAAAGGCTGACCGAGCGCACAGACATCACGCTGCAACGTGCAGGTGATAGCGCGGCATCGAAAGCGATACCTGCGTATAACCGCGCTTTCCCACGGTGCAATGGCGGATGTGGCGGTCCGATGCAACACTTCCGCACGTCGAAATCACGCCATCGAATCGTTCGGCAGCTGATCGTCTTCGTCTGCCGCTGACCGGCGCGCGCGCAGCGCCGTTCCCGCCTTCAACGCAATCGCGTCACCAGCCACTGCATCGCCATCCGGCGCTGCATCGCGCTGGGCGTGCGCCTGCGTCCTCTTCTCCCTGCAACTTGGATCTGGCCATGAACACTCCACCTACGCTTCTTGCCCTGGCAATCGGCACCGCCCTCGTTGCACCGCTGCACGCTGCCGAATCCACCGACGCCGCGCACGACACCCCCGCCACCTTGAACGCGCTGCAGGTCATCGCCACCCCACGCGGTGCTGCTGTCGCGCCCACCCAGGTGGTCGGCCCGAACCGCTACGTCATCAACGCCACCGACCTGGATGCGATGGTGTCCGGCAACAACGGCCTGTCGATGCTGAAGAACGTGCCGGGTGCCAGYTACACCGCCACCGACGGGCTGGGGCTGGATATTTCCGCCACCAGCCTGTTCGTGCGCGGTTTCCGCATGAATGAAATGGGCATCACCTTCGAAGGCGTGCCGCTGAACGACAACGGCTTCCTCTCGCTTACCGGCACCAGCGTGGTCAACGTCGGTGTGCCCGATGGCATCGGTTCGATCACGGTCAGCCCGGGCGGTGCACCGGTCAGTGTGTTCTCCAGCAGCGTCAATGGCGGCAGCCTCGAGTACCGCCTGCGCGACCTGCAGGACAACCCCAGCCTGCGCATCAAGCAGGGCGTGGGCAGCAACAACACGCGGGTCACCACGGTCTCGGGCCAGAGCGGCCAGCTGGGCGAACACGGCCCGAAGCTGCTGGTCGACCTGCAGCGCGTGTCGGCCGACAAGTACCAGGGCGCCGGCACCCAGAAGTTCCTGCGCGGTGACCTGAAGGCGCAGCAGGATGTGGCGTGGGGTGACTTCACCGTGTTCCTGTCCGACAGCAAGGCCGCGGTGTGGGGCTACAACAACATTTCCTTCGACATGATCCGCAAGCTGGGCTGGAAGGCCGACAGCTTCTATCCGGACTATGCATGGGCGTACTACGTGGCCTCGCCGGAGAACGCCGACACGTCCTGCGGCGCCTACACCTGCGGCGAGCTGTCCGAGCTGATTCCCTACGACACCGGCCAGGTGACCCGCGACCGCGTCGCGTCGATCAACCATCGCTTCCAGATCACGCCCGCGCTCAGCGGCAACGTGCAGCTGTACAACGCCAACAGCCACACCCAGGCCACCTTGACCGACCCGACCGTGCCCTCGCCCAACGGCGCGCCTTTCTCCGAACAGGTACAGACGCCGCACCTCAATCGCCTCGGTGGCATGTTCAACCTGCAGTTCGAGACCGGTGCGCACACCCTCACCACCGGTTTCTGGCAGGAGAAGAGCAAGGCGGCCGCAAAGACCGAGTGGTACCAGCAGCCGCTGCTGGGGCAGGGCAAACCACTCAAGGCGACCGGGTCGTTCGATGTGTACGGGCCGGCGTTCCAGACCGACAACGCATCCAGCTGGGTGACCCGCTCGAGGCAGTTCTACCTGCATGACAATTACGCCGTCACCGACACGCTGGTGCTGGGGCTGGGCTTCAAGGCCGTGGACTTCACTACCACCGGTGGTGGCATCGGCGACGCAGCGGAGCGGCCGGTGTCCGGCACGCTTCGCGCCAAGAGCAACTTCCTGCCGCACGTGTCGCTGTACTGGAGCCCGACCGAGCGGACCGACGCCTTCATCGACCTGGTCAACACCATGAACGGCTATCGCGTGGCCCAGCGCGGCAACATCGGCTACACCGCGTCGGCCTGGACCATCAGTGACCAGAAAGAGTTCGACCGCGTGGCCGGCACCCTGCGCCCAGAGAAGAACTGGAACCTGACCGTGGGCGCCAGCCACCGCTTCGACCGCCTGACCGTGACCGGTGATGTGTTCTACAACGACATCCGCAACCGCCTGCTGTCGGCGGCCATCGGCACACAATTCGCGCAGATCAACACGGTGCGCTTGATGCCGAAGATGCACGTGATCGGCGCCGACCTCGGCATCACCGCCGACCTGACCGACCACCTGCAGTTCTACCAGGGCATCGCGCTGGCGCGCTCGTACTACGACAGCGATTTTGTGGTGGGCGATACCGTGTACCCGATCAAGGGCAACGCGCAGCCGGGCTACCCGCAGCTGTCGCTGGTCAGCGATCTGTCCGCGCACTTCGGCGACTGGCGTTTCGGTGCCACCAGCACCTCATACCTGCGCCAGCCCTTCACCTATGAAAACGACATCCGCGTGCCGACGTTCTGGCAGGTCAACGCGTACACGGCCTACACCCTGGGCCCGGACAGCCTGCTGCCGGGGCTGGAGCTGCGGCTGGACGTAAGCAACCTGTTCAACCGCAACAACATCGGCACCGCCACCATCGCCGGCTCGTCGTTCTCGGGCGACTACCAGACCCTGCAGCGCAGCGCCCCCCGGCAGGTGATGTTCAGCACCTCGATAACCTTCTAAGTAGATCCACGCCATGCGTGGATGCACTTCGCGGCAGGCTGGGTAGCGCCGGGCAATGCCCGGCGAAATCCCTCCGGCGCCGACGCGCCTTGCCAACCAAGGTTGGCATCTACCCATGCGGGCCCCCTCGCCGCACGCAATCCGGTAGCGCCGGGCCATGCCCGGCGGAATCCCTCCGGCGCCGACGCGCCTTGCCAACCAAGGTTGGCATCTACCCAAGCGGGGCCCTTCGCCGCACGCAATCCGGTAGCGCCGGGCCATGCCCGGCGAAATCCCTCCGGCGCCGACGCGCCTTGCCAACCAAGGTTGGCATCTACCCAAGCGGGGCCCTTCGCCGCACGCAATCCGGTAGCGCCGGGCCATGCCCGGCGGAATCGCTCCACCCAAGCGGGCCATCCGCCGCACTTTGCACAATCAGCACTGATATTCCGGCACCAACGCAAGGTTCCCACAATGTTGCTGGGTCATCCTGTACGCATGGCACAGCACAACCCCCGTTTCCCTCCGGTTCGCAGGCGCGCCCATGGACGTGCGCGTCCGGTGCCGTTCGCAGCACCGGCGGTCGACCTGGAGGCCGAATACCAGTTCTGGCAGGTCTATGACCGCGTGGTCCGTCCCCTGCCCGGGGGCGGGTTCCGCCTGGCCTGGCTGGTGCTGCAGGCCGTGTACCGGGCGCGGGCGCGCTATCCTGCCGACACCCACAAGGCGGCGCTGTCGCGGGTACTGTTCGGTACCAACATGACCGACGCGCGCGCGGCCGAACTGGAAGAACTCTACGGGCTGGTCAGCCGCAGGCTGGCGGCGGTGGCCGTGCGCACGCTGGCACCCGGCAGCACCGCCTAGCCCGCCTTGCAGGGCATGCAGATCCGTCCCACCCCGCCGGCACCGGCGCGCAGGTCAGGGTCGAAGAACTCTTCCTGGCTGCGGATCTGCCCACAGCGGCTGCAGACTTTCTTCTCTTTCGATTCCAGCCCCTGCACCTGCTCGATCACCTGATCGACCGCTGCCGAGCGGATCTCCGTGCCGGCCACTTCAATCAGGCGATAGAGCCGGTCGGACAGCGTCTGCACCGGGTCGCTGCCGAGGTTGAACCGGTTGATGCGCAGGAAGCGGTAGCCGTAGCTTTCCAGGGTCAGCTGGCGCTCGACATCAGCCTCCACCAGATAGCGCTCGTGGTTGCCCACATGCACCGGCTTGTCGCGGCGGAAATGGAATTCGAAGCCGTCGTACTCGATCACGATCTGCAGCGCGCCGCGCACGGTCTGCACGGTCACCAGGAAGTCCACCCGCCACGCCGGGTGCTGATAGGTCGGGTCAAGCTGGCGCAGGTAGTCGCCCACCGGGAACTGCGGAATGATCTCGACCGCATCGCCATGGGCAAGCACGAACGGCGTCTGCTGCAGCCACTGCAGCACCTTCGATTCCATCGGGCTGCGCGCATCGGTCTGCGCGGCGTCGGGCGCGGGACGGTCCAGCTGGCTGGCGTAGTAACGCAGCGCATGGCCAATCGCGCCGCGGAACGCATCCACCGGCATCGAATGGACGAACCAGATCGCCTCCTGCGCACGGGAGAAGCCGACATTCAGGCGCTGCACTTTCAGCTTGTCTTCCACCGCATCCACCGCGCCGCTCAGGCTGACCGGGAAGATGTAGTTCAGCGCATCCTGGCCGGCAGTCGCCACCATCGAATAGAAGATCAGCCCGCGTTCCTCACCCTGGCAGGAGTCGACCGTCATCACCTTCAGGCGAAGCCGCTCTTCGAACTCGCGGCCGCGCGGATGGTTGAACAGCGTCTTGGACAACAGCGTCTGCTGCTCGCGGAACGGGGTGATGATGCCCACCGTGGGCGGCGCATCCGTATCCAGCAGTTCCACCAGGCGCTCGGCGATGAACGCCGCTTCGGCGTCGTTGGTGCTGCGGCTGGTGCGGTGCCCACTGGCATCGACCTGGCTGAAGCGGATCACTTCCTGCAGCGGCCGGCTGCGGATCTTCAGCGCCTGCAGCTGGTGGTTGTAGAAGGTGGAGGACGAGAACCCGATCAGTTCCGCATAGCTGCGGAAATGCTTGCGCAGCATCACCGAGTACGAGGCCGAGAGCGAGCAGAACTCCAGCACCGAGCGCTTCACATCGAACATGGCCAACCGTTCCAGCACGTCGGCCTGCTGGCTGACGTTGGTGCGGAAATAGTTGACCAGGTCCGAGCGGTACTTGTCGTTCAGCGCGATGCTGGCGTTGGCAGCCTTGACGTTGGAGAACTGCTTGGAATCGCCCAGTACCACCACCTTGCGCGCGCGCAGCAGCGCCGGCAGCGCCTGCGCCACCGAGACCTGCGAGCCTTCGTCGATCACCAGCACGTCGAACAGGTCCGGCGCCAGCGGCATGTATTCGCCGAACTCGCGGATGCTGGCGATCATCACCGGGAACGACTCGCGCACGCTCTCGAACTTGTCCACCGGGAATTTCTGCCGGTTGGCGATCACGCCCGCCAATGCCCGCGCATCGGCGCGGTGATGATCCATGAAGCTGATCAGGCGCCCATCCACATGGGCATTCATCACCGAGGTGTTCAGGCGCTCCAGCTTGGTCTTGGTGCCCACATAGTCGTACTGCGGCGCGTCGACGAAGGCCTTGCGTGTGGCCATCCAGCCCTGCAGGAAGCGCAGGGTCAGTGCCCACAGTGCGGGATCGTCCTTCGGCTCGGCCAGCAGGGCCTCGACGATGGCCGGATTGAGCCTCGCCAGCAGGGTCATCGCCTGCCGTGCAACCGCCGCACCCGGGCCCGGCGCGGCGCCGTGGGCGATCTGCCGATAGCTGGCCGGCAGCTGCGTGCCCAGGCCTTCGGCCTCCAGCTTCATGCGCAGCGCGTTTGCGCCCTGCACGATGTCCTGCAGGGCGGCTGCATCCTGCTTGAGCAGCAGCGGGCGGGCGGTGCCGAGCTGGTTGAGCTGAAGCTCCAGCCCGCGCACCGCATTGCCACGCAGCAGATAGCCCAGCAGCGGCATCTTCAGCTGCTGGTACTGCAGCAACAGCGTGCCCAGCAGCCGTATCTGCTCGGCATCCAACGACTCGAACAGCGCCCAGCCGTCAACCGGTCGGTCGGCAAGAAAGGCGGTGGTCACCGCATCGCGGCGGATACGTTCGTCCAGCGACGCCGGCGTGTAGTCGGTGCTGCCGAACAGGTCGGCAAGATAGGCTTCCAATGCATCCGCCTGCGCGGTCACCGCTTCCAGCTCGGACAGCACGTTGGCATCCATCACCGCGTGTACCTGCTGCAGCACCGCGGGGGCGCGCTCGCCCAGCGCCGCTTCCTGCTCGTGCATGGTCTTCACTGCAGCAAGCGATACACGCCCCAGCGTCTGCACGGTGTTGGAGATGGCCTGCCGCAGTGTCTGCGCCGTGTCCTGGCGCTCGCTTTCTAGTGCGGGCTGGTTGGCCTTCATGGCCTTGGCGAAGGCCGAGATCTGGCTGATCGTGCCGGTGGAGGTCAGGCGCTTGAAGTTGGCCGCCTGCTGGCCCAGCCGCAGGATCGGGTTGGGGAAATCGCGATCATGGCGAACCCGGCTCATCGCATCGGACAGCTTGTCGTACACCACGTCCAGCGCTTCGGTCTTGTCCGACAGCACCAGGCAGCTCTTCTTGTTGAAGGCGCAGTCGGCGGCGATGGCGGTGATGGTGTGCGACTTGCCGGTGCCAGGCGGGCCTTCGACCACCACGATGCGGCCCTGTGGCTCGCGCACGGCCAGCAGGATCTTGCGCTGCTCCTCGTTCAACGGAATGGGCGAATCGAACACCATGCGCTCCACCAGCGGCAGCGCATCCCAGGCCGATTCCACCCGTTCCCCGATGGGCTCGGGGTTGCGCATCAGCACGCCTTCCACCATGCCGTGGAAAAGATCCACCAGCTTCGACCCCCCATTGCGGGCCTGGTCGATGATCTCCTCGAAATCATTCAACAGCGCCTCGTCGGCGCGCTCGAACGCAGCCAGGTGCAGGGCAGGCGACAGCGCCACGGTGGCGGTGGATGCCTCGCTGGCAGACGAGGAAAGCGAGACGTCGCCGCCCAGATCCACCGCGTTGGCCACCTGCCGGAACAGCGACGCCGCCACTTCGAACAGGCTCTGCGCCGGGTCGAGGTACTGGATGCGCTCCTGGATCGGCGACACCCACTCGCGGGCCATGCCCACGGCCAGTTCCTGCAGCACGAAGTCGATCGCGCGGCGGTTGGCGAACAGGCGGTTGCTGAGGGTCAGGGTGTAGCCCGACCCATCCTTGGCCCGCACCACGTCCAGCGGCAGGTAGAACACCGGGTACTGCACCCCCGCGTACTTGAGCGTGCCCACGTAGAGATACAGCTGCAGGCCATCGCCGGTGGCGACATAGGTTTCCAGGTCGCGGAACTCATGGAAGGCGTCGGCCGCCACGAAGTTCTCGAAGAAGGCCATCAGCGCGCTGATCGTGCCGTCGCGGGTCAGCTGATGCTCGCAGGCCTGCTGCAGCGGCAGCTCGTCACCGGTGGCCAGCAAGCGCGCCAGCACCTCCGGCAGGGTCTGGTACAGATCGACAACGGCACGGGTGACCAGGTCCGATTCAGCCGCGTGCAGCGAATCCATCACCCAGTACGCCTGGCCCTGCAGCGGGCCGGCCAGATGCGCGATCAGCGGCCGCACCACCTGCACGCACATCGCATCCACCAGGGCGCCCTGCACCGATTCCACCCAGGCTTCCGGGTCTTCCAGTGCACCGGCCATGCTGGCGCGCGCCTTGTCCAGCACGGCCACGCGCACCGTGGCGATGGCGGTCTCGGTGATGGCGTTCACTTGTTCTTCGACGATGCGGCGCAGCGTCGCGCTGATCGGCCGGGTATAGCTGCGCGGGCCGATGGTGAACGAAAGCTCCTCGCCGGAGGGCCGGCTGAGCAGCTTCCACAACTCCTTGTCCAACGCCGGATACGGCGCGGTGCGCATGCCCGCGCGGAAGCCGGAATCGCTGGTAAGCACGATGCGGCGCCGCGGTGCCTGCGCGCGCTTGAAATCCGATTCAAGGAAATCGCGGAAGTACTGCGAGATCCGCACCGCGATTTCGCGCATCTTCGTTTCACCCAGAGGCCCGCCGCCGCCGGTTGCCGCAGGTGTCAGCGGGGTGGACGCATCGGAGGTCGGCAGGTGCGGCGGCTGGGGAGTGCTCATGTATGGCTGGGCGGGCACCTGGCAAGACAGGCACCGCTAGGGACTGGGTCCTGCATGGTCGCACGCGTCGCCCACGGCGGGGAGGGGGCCAGTGCCCTCCAGTACCGACGGCAGGATCATGTGCGACGTCAGCGATCGCCAGAACAGCGACTCGTCGTAGCTGTCGAAGTCGGTCCGGACCAGAATCGGCGACGGCAGACCCTGCGCGCGCAGGCGCAGGCGGATACTGGCCACTTCCTCGCTCAGCCCCATGCCGAACAGCACCAGCTGCACCTTCGCATCGCGCAGCACGAACGATTCCTGCAGGCGCGTGCCGAGGCCGGCCGCAAGGAACGTTCCCACCAGGTCGTAGTTGCGCCATTCCAGCACCGACAGGCCGCTGTCCACGCTGTAGATCGATTCCATGCGGATCAGGCCGCGCCGTCCTATCGTCCGTGATATCCGCTGACGGGCGGCCTCCTGCCCGCCCATGATGAGCATCCTGAGCAAAACCGCGTCTCCTTGTGTATGGGCTCGCGGAAATGGTCAGGGCGCAGGTGGCATGGCAGATATCAGATGAATCTGATTCCTTCGTGCATGCAACAGAGTGCTATGCACCTGGTTTGCCCCGGTCCAGCTGCCGGTAGCCAATGGCCTCGGCCAGGTGCGCGGCCCGGATGGTCTCGCTTTCGGCAAGATCGGCAATGGTGCGTGCCACGCGCAGGATGCGATGCATCGCCCGCGCCGACAGCTGCAGGCGCTCGATGGCTTGTTCCAGCAGGTCCTGGTCGGCTTCGCTCAAGCGCGTGCACGCGCGCAGGGCAGCAGGCGGCAGGTGCGCGTTGAGGCCACCACGCGCCTGTTGCCGCGCATGTGCCGCTTCCACCCGCGAGCGAACACTGGCGCTGGGCTCGCCCAGCGGCGTGCTCTCGCGCAGCTCCACCGCATCCATGCGGTTCACGTTGATGTGCAGGTCGATGCGATCCAGCAACGGGCCCGATACCCGTGCGCGGTAGCGGGTGATGCGCTCCTCGCTGCACAGGCAACGGTTGCTGCGGTCGCCGGCCCAGCCACAGGGGCACGGGTTCATCGCCGCCACCAGTTGAAAACGTGCCGGGTAGACCACGCTGCGCGACGCGCGGGAGATGCGGATGTGACCCGACTCCAGCGGTTCGCGCAGGGTTTCCAGCGCACTGCGATTCCACTCCGGCAGTTCATCCAGGAACARCACGCCGTGGTGCGCCAGCGAGATTTCGCCGGGGCAGGGCGGATTGCCGCCCCCCACCAAAGCCGCAGCGCTCGCACTGTGGTGCGGCGCCCGGAACGGCCGCTGTCGCCAGCGCTTCGGGTCCAGCCCTTCGCCGCTGACCGAGGTAATGGCGGCCAACTGCAGGGCATCGATCTCCTCGGAATCCGGCAGCAGGCTGGGCAGGCGCGAGGCCAGCAGGGTCTTGCCGCAGCCGGGGCTGCCGATCAGCAATAGATGATGACCACCGGCCGCCGCCACTTCCAGTGCCCGGCGCGCGAGCGCCTGCCCGCGTACATCGGCCAGATCCGGCAGCGGCAGCGGCGTGGCGTCCACGCGTTCCACCTCCGGCAGCAGGCGTGGATTGCCCAGCCCGGCGCAGCATTCCAGCAGGGTGCGCGCCACGCGCACATCGGCGTGCTGGGCCAGCGCGGCTTCAGCGGCATTGCCCGGGGGCACGATCAGGATGCGTCCGGCTTCGGCGGCGGCAATGGCGGCCGGCAGTGCGCCAGACACCGCGCGCAGCTCACCGGTCAAGCCAAGTTCGCCGAGGAATTCGTACTGCAGCAACGACTGCGGATCAACCTGGCCACTGGCAGCGAGGATGCCCAAGGCAATCGCCAGATCGTAGCGTCCGCCTTCCTTGGGAAGATCGGCGGGGGCGAGGTTGAGGGTGATGCGCCGCTGCGGGAAATCGAAGCGCGCACAGAGCAAGGCGGCACGTACGCGCTCGCGTGACTCGCGCACGCTGGTCTCGGCCAAGCCGACAATCTGGGTAACCGGCAGACCACCGGAGAGATGCACCTCGATTCGTACCAACGGGGCGTCGACTCCGGCGCGGGCACGGCTGTGGACCAGCGCCAGGCTCATGTGTGGTTTCCTGCGGAGGGGCGCTTGATGGTGGGGCGGCGCGCTGCGGGTAGCCATCGGGACTTTCAGGTGGTGCGACTAGGGGGATTCCGACCATTGGGGGGAAGCGGGAATTTCGAGAGGGCACCCTGCGGCGATGCAGGGCCCCGTTTTCCGTCTCGGTTCGTTGGGCGGAAGCGAGAATTGTCGGCACGTGCCCGTGTGCTTGCGACGGGTGAGAACGCGCCACTTAGTCGGGCAGTCGACTCCACGATGCGGCAGCTGAGTGGCGAGTTGCCAGGTACCACTCTCTGCAAGTAGTGGCGCTAAATGTAGTGGCGCTAAGTGGCTGTGCTGATCGGAAGAAGCCGGCCCGATAGGACTCCCGCTCCGTAATCTTCCGGACGAGGGGCGCCTCCTGCGCCGTTGCTTCTGCTCAGGCCAGGTCGCGGGCCCACACCTGGCTGGTCTGGTCACTGCCGAAGCTGTGGTGGTGCTCTTCCTCCACCAGCGAAAAACCGGTCTTCTCATACAGGCGCACCGCATCCAGCAGCACCTTGTTCGTCCACAGCACCATGCGGGTATAACCGGCGGCACGCGCAAAGCCGATGGCTTCTTCCACCAGGCGGCGGCCGACGCCCAGGCCCCGCGCGCTGGCATCCACGTACAGCATGCGCAGCTTGGCCGTGGTGGCATCGTGGCGCACCACGAACACCGAGCCCACCATCTCGCCCTGGCGGTCGGCGATCCAGCAGCGGTCGGAAGTAGGGGCGAACTCGCGCAGGTACTTGCCGACGATGTCAGCCAGCAGCGCCTCGAACTCCTGGTTCCAGCCGTACTCCTGCGCGTACAGCCGCGCCTGCTTGTGTACCACCAGGCCCATGTCACCCGGCTGCGGGGCGCGCAGCACAACATCTGCCGGGCGCGTATCCAGCAGTTGCCCGATGCGGTCCATCGCGTCCACCAGCGCCTGCTGCTGCGCCTCCGGCAACGGCGCCAGCATGGCCAGCACTTCCTGGCGCGACGCCTCTTCGAAAGGCTGGAACGTCTGCCGGCCAAGCGCGGTCAGCGCCAGCAACTGCGAGCGAGCGTCGTCCGGGTGGGGTGTCTTCTCCAGTAGCCCCTGGCTCTCCAGCGTGGCGATCACGCGGCTGAGATAGCCGGCGTTGAGGCCCAGCTCCGTGCGCAGGTCCAACGCCCGCGCTGCCCCGCGGCTCGACAGTTCGTACAGCACACGCATTTCCGTCAGGGAAAACGGGCTGCCCAGCAGGTGGTCCTGCAGCACGCCGATGCGGCGGGTATAGAAGCGGTTGAAACGACGCACCTGCTCGGCGCGGTCGAGGGCTTGGCTGTGCTGGGCGGGCATGGTGGTTGTTCTTTTATTGCCTGAGGCAACTAATATTGTGTGCCTCAGGCAAGCAAGTCAACAGTGTGAGGCCGGGGCCGCTATGTGCCTGGCTTGCCCCGGTCCAGCTGCCGGTATCCAATGGCCTCGGCCAAGTGTGCGGTCTGGATGGTCTCGCTTTCGGCAAGATCGGCAATGGTGCGTGCCACGCGCAGGATGCGATGCATCGCCCGCGCCGACAGCTGCAGGCGCTCGATGGCCTGTTCCAGCAGGTCCTGGTCGGCTTCGCTCAAGCGCGTGCACGCGCGCAGGGCAGCAGGCGGCAGGTGCGCGTTGAGGCCGCCGCGCGCCTGTTGCCGCGCATGCGCCGCTTCCACCCGCGAGCGAACACTGGCGCTGGGCTCGCCCAGCGGCGTGCTCTCGCGCAGTTCAACTGCATCCATGCGGCTCACGTTGATGTGCAGGTCGATGCGGTCCAGCAGCGGGCCCGATACCCGCGCGCGGTAGCGGGTGATGCGCTCGTCGCTGCACAGGCAACGGTTGCTGCGGTCGCCCGCCCAGCCACAGGGACACGGGTTCATCGCCGCCACTTTAGTGGGGGTAGACATAGTGTCATATATATGGCCGAGCGAATTTGACCGATCAACTGAAAGGCCCATAAATTGGGCAGGTTCGACATTGAGTCCACCGAATGAGTCCGGCGCCGCTGCCATATCGCCCTTGGCGTATCATCTACATACCTATCGTGGAACGCCGCGGCGGGCTCTTCCCTTTTCTGTTCCTGAAGAACGGCCTGCCGAGTGCTACGGCGGCCCTCTGGGCACGAGCGCTGAGTTCAGAGAACTGGAGTGATTCCAAGATCGAGGAACACCTACGAGCCGTAGGTACCTTCTACGCATTCTGCCAAGCGAAATGCGGCGTTCAAGCGCCCCTTGAACGAGACCTCTACGTGCTCGTCCAGGAGTACGCGGAGGCTAGATTTCGCGGTACGTTGACCGCCGGTGAAGACACGCATGGCCTTTACTGGGGCCGAGTCCGAATCTCGACTGTCAGTGAGGAGGTCCGCGCCCTTGATCGTTATTCGAGGTTTGTGGCCAAGCTCCACGATTCGCCGGTCTTCAACCCAGATGAGCATGACATCGTTAGGGTTGCGCGGTTCTATCGAGCCGCCCGCGAGGCTGGCTGTAGTGATGCGATGGTCCACTTACGAGGGATACGCCGTCGGCGGAACAGGGAGACTCTTGAGATCAACCGGCGCATGACCGAGACCGACACCTCGAAGATGCGAGCTAAGCATCTCTCGCCGGCGGAGATGATTGAAGTCATTGACCGAGGGGTCCAAGCGCCGAGAGACAAGATGTTGATGCTTTTGCTCGGCTATGCAGGCCTTCGCATCTCTGAGCCTTTGCACCTCTATGTTAATGATGTCGTCGAGCTATTCCGCGAGTCGGGTGCCTCGAAAATTCGCTTGGAGCATCCCGTAAGCGGTAGATACGAATCGTCGACCAATGAGGACAGGTCTGGCTTCCTCGAAAGGAGGTACGGGCGTCTCCCCCGAAGCGAAATAGGAAGGGGGCATCGCGAGTTCGCGGGATGGAAAGGAATGCTCTTGACTGAGTCCGACCCTGCGAATCGATATGCCTTCTGGTTGGAGGAGCGAATCGTTGGCACGTACTTTCGCCGCTGCCTTGAAGCGTACTTTGACGATCACAAGGCGTTGCTCAGGACGGGGCGACTTCGCCACCCGTACCTATTCTTCAACACGAAACGTCGTGGGGCATCGAACAGCTATGGTCAGCCGATGAGCCTTTCGGGCGCACACGAGTTGGTCGAGAGCGCGTTCAAGCGAGTTGGGATCAGGGCCGGCTCGCATGCCTGTAGGCACCATTACGGCTTCTACGCCGCTGACGTGCTCCAGATCCCTCAAGAGACTCTGATGAGGATGATGCACCACAGCTCGATTGCGGCGCTTAAGATAGCTGGAAGATGCAGCGCATGGCGACTCCAAATTCGTCTTTAATCTGCCTGCCCGGGTGATTTACAACATTGGAGTTCCGCGAGCGAGAGATCGAGCGATGCATCAGCACCACTGCTGTGACAGAGAGATCTGCAACAGTCCCAACTACTGACGCACCACTAGCTTGGTCGATGCTGCAAACGGGTGCTCTACGCCTTGCTACCGTTTGGCGCGGCAGAGAGATCGGCGGATCAATTGAGTCCAGGTTCGTGCCGTCGAGGCCTGAAGGGCGCCACAGCCTGTGCCTACAAGCTTCGGCCCGGGGCACTACATCGGTGCGCATTTTCCTCCTTGCACTACTCCGGAGCCGTTGTTCTAAATGGGTTGTCTTATCATCTGGACTTGAGATGGATGGGCTGAGCAAGTCTGAAGAGCGACCCGAATCTGGGAGATATTCTGTTGGATCTGCGCTGAGCGCCTTCTAAGATCCTCGAGTTCGCGCCGCATTTCAGCCTCCCGCTGCGGAGTCACCCTCTCCTGGTACGCCATCGTAGAGTCTCCGCCGTTCTGGATGATCTTTTCCAGTTGCTCTTGTGCAGATTCTTGAGCGAACAGATCATCCCTGAGCCTCTGGCAGGATCCTGCGGCAACGACCGCTAAAGCCTCCTGTCTTGCCAGCTCGGTCTGGGCACCCTGCAGCTTGTTGGCTAATTCTGATTTCTCACTGGTTAGCGTCCTGATAGACGAATCGAGAAGCGCAATCCTTCGGTCCAAGTCTGAAATCGCCGTTTCATGCACGGATCGGGGTACATAGCTGCGCTCTATCTCGGAGTTCCTTGTCACCGTACTTGAGTCGTAGACGCGGAAGCCAAAGTAAGTAAGGAATGAAGCAATGCCTGAAAGAACGACCGCAGTTAGGACGATTGTTGAGCCGACAGGATGACTCTTGATGATCTCCAGTGGAGAGCGAGAATTATTGTCGACAGCCAGTGATGACTGATTGAGCTTAGATTGTGCTGATCGAGTGTCGGCTGCGCTAGGAACAGAGGTCGGTGATGGCTCATTCTTCGCCGCAGGATTGTTTGCATCGGTCGGGTCCATTGACTTCGTCGTCCTAAAGGGCTGCTCATACAATGCCAGATTCTGACTGCGGTGCGCCTACCCAGGCGTCAGATGACGGTAGCGAACACGGATGCCCCTGATGGTAGATCCGGGCCAAGCCAAACCAGGCAGGGCGTTTCAGATCGTTGAATCCCATTCTTGGTGCTAGGGCTCGGACTGATATGTCCCATGCAAGTCGTCATGGGCCGGATCGGCAGCTAGAGTGAGTGCGCAAAAGGCCCTTCCGATCCCGGGGCAATTCGGTCGCAGCTGTGCCACTAAGCTCAACATTCCGGCTATTGCTGGATGGTGCAGTGCCGTGGCAACGCCACTCTCCGTACTAAATCTGATTAGTCCGCACGCTCTGCAGCATCCTCAAGACCTGCTCGGCAACTTCAGCCGAGGAGAACCCTAGGGCGGAAGCGATGAGGCAAAACTCCAATACGTCCAGGCGCCTTGCCCCAGACTCAACGGAAGAGATCCTCTGCTGAGGCCACCCCAGATGGGAGGCCAGCTTGGTCTGACTGATAGCCAGCGAGTCACGTCGCTCGCGAAGCTGGCCGACCAACCGAAGGTACGCACTTTGGTAGATCGTTTTCGTAGCCATTGCATCCGCCTGAAGGAGCGGAACGCAATCTATGGCTGAGTAGTCGCTACATGAAAATTGTGTAGGCGTCTTTCCTCCAGCTTGATAGCATCAAAGCTGGTGGAACTGCCGAGGATCGAGTGATCTATGGGCGTAACCAACAGACCCTCATGTCCCCGTGGCCAGACCTCGATGCGCTGCTCGTATCGCTTGGGCCGTTTTACGCGTGCGCGTGGTGTGCGTTGGAGCGCTCGACCTCGGTCTCTGCCCCCATTGCCGCTGACCCTGCAGTCGCGCAGCACCTGCTGCTATTCCTTAAGGCTGCGGGTGTCCTGGCTGAGGTGGCCTCATCGGGAAGTTCTGCGAGACGCTCTCTCTATGACCCCATTCGCTGGAACTATCGGGATTGCGCTGAACTACCAGGCAATCTGGAAGTCTCGCTAACCGACTCACTGAGGGCTTGGTATCCCTCGCTTGCAGCGCCTGACCGGCAGTGGCTCTGGCGGCAGCTTTCCGATCGCGAAGCGAGTGCGTACCTCGTCGCACTTCTACGTAAGCACAGGATTGGGTTCAGTACGCCGAAGAGATCGTGAGTTTGCACGAGGAGGAATGGAGCGAGCTTAGCTTGGGGCGCAAGAGGTACGTACTGTGGTCATCAGTTCGCGGAGCGGCTAGTCACTTCCTGAGCACCGGCGGCGACGAATCTGCGGCAGTGACTGTGTTAAAGCGTGAGGTCCGGAGCCGGACACGCTGGCTCTCCCTCAAGCAGGCGTCGGGCGTGTTGGACAAGTCTGACTACTGCTTCATGCCAGCCCCTGCCTGGAGGCGGCCGCTGATGGTCGACGTCGCACTGGAATGCCTATTGCCGATTGGCGACGACTACTGGCTCGCCCCGCCGATTCTAGTAGGTCAGTGAAGAACGCCCCAGAACCATCCTGCTGCCTCACGACATGCGCAAACTTGGACAGGATCCCATCAAATGCGTCCGACTATCCTTGCCTTAGATCTAGAAGGGACGCTGATCTCCAATGCGGTCAGCCAGATTCCACGGCCTGGGCTTCTAGGCTTCCTTGATCATGCTCGGAGTACCTTCGGCGAGGTTGTGCTATTTACGACCGTGCCGCAGCCAAGTGCGCTGAAAATTGTGTCACTCCTGGCGGCAGAGGGGCACGCGCCACCGTGGTTCGCCGATGTGCGATACGTCGAATGGACAGGCTCTACTAAGGATCTTCGGTTCGTGAGTCCGCGGCACGGCCAGACGCTGCTGTTGGATGACTACGCCCGCTACGTTCACCCGGGCCAACTCGAGTTCTGGGTTGAAGCACCACTATTTACGTCGCCTTACCTTGCTGATGACGATGGGTTGCAGGTCGCGCAGAGGAGAATCGAAGAAAGGATAACCGTGCTCTCCAGCTCGTCGGATAAGCCGCCGAAAGCACCTCCTCACAGACACACATGAGATCCCTATGGAGGATGCTGTTCCCCCCCTTAAAGCGAAGGAGTTGCAGTGATCAGAACCAGCCTTTCCCATCCTCTTGAGATAGCAACTCTACTGGTTGGCCAGCGCGGCGGTGCCATCGGAGTGACGTTCGCACCAGGCAAGCATCAGAGCACTGCTATGACAGGCTCATGGTCAAGGGATCTAGACATAGATCTGCGGGCACTACGCGCTTGGGGCGCTAGCCATCTCATCAGTCTGCTTGAGCCATACGAGTTCAAGGAGCTCCAGATCCCTGCTCTGCCGGAGCGTGCAGCAATATATGGCATTCATTGGTACGGACTGCCGATCGTGGATGGCAGTCCGCCTAACACGTCCTTTCTCCAGAAGTGGAAGAAGTTGGAGCTGTCCCTCTGCAACGAGCTACGCGAGGGGAGAAGGGTTGTCGTCCATTGCAAAGGTGGATTGGGCAGAGCGGGCACCGTCGCTTGCATGCTCCTCCTAGCTAGCAGAGAGTCGCTGAGTAGCGAGGATGCAATCAAACGTGTGAGGGGCGTGCGCAATGGGGCTGTTGAGACATTGGAGCAGGAGCAATTCCTCCACCACTGGGCATCCGCTCTCCCGACCATGTAGGAGGCTGAAATCAATCTGGGCAACCTCTCACCGCCTATGCAGCCTCTCGATGTGACCAACGCCGAGCCGGGCACCGGTACTACGAGTGTCATGGCCAGACATCCACAGCCGGCCGCCCGGAAGGTAATTCCCTGCCTCGCCGAACGAGATGCGCTGGCGCCGACTCGAGCTCTTCCCATGGCTTCGCGGGAATCCGCTCACGGCTCTATAGCGCCTTCGATGCGAAGCGGGTTCGGCTTGAATGAATTGTTAGCTCTCGCCGTGTGCGGCCCGCTCTAGGCGCCTATACCCACTTCGTTCTTCCGGCTGCAGCTTCAAATCGTCACCCTTTGCGCTCCTAATCGATTGCTCCGAGCTACCAACCGAGACCGTAGCAACGGCCAAATACTTGGCGCCGCCTGCTGCTCCTGCCAGAACTTTAGTGACGAGATCTTTATCGAAGTTCAGATCAAGGCCGCGGAAATAGCGCATGATGATCTGCTCGGCAAGCCTGTAGCCAATTGACTCGAGGGCTCGACCCTTTTCCTCGTAAGCAATTGCATGAACACTGGGGACTACAATGGCAGAAGACTTATCGGCGTAGCCGTGGCAACAGTGAAGCTCTTGTGCTTCACCGCATACATGGCAGTCGAAGTAACAAATCGATGCGAACTGCGAAAACTCCGTTTGCACTGGGTCATGGTCGTACAGCAGAAGCTGGTGATTCATGGAATTAGCTTCTAGCCCTATAAGTTGCTTCCATTTCAGCGCGTCGAATTTTCCGGATTCGTAGATTCTTTTTGCCTCTAAGAAGCCGACTCCCTGCAGCGTATTACCATTGTCGAATCTCAAGTCAATGAGGAAGGCAACATCTCCGTTCTCTTCTTCCAGCGCTCCGTCCATTTTATAAGCATCCCAGCTTACGTCTACAGGACCATGACGAGCGGGCGCCAGCGACGGCCATGCCTGGGACAACTCGCTCAGCCAGCTATAAGTAATGTGATCTTCGTTCCAGGCTCTTGGATAGCAGCCTCGGATACATTTATCCAGAAGCTCATCCACGGCCTCGAGTATGTGAAAGCAGGGTGGAGATAGATGCATGTCCGTCCTTGAGAGCTAACTAACTAATAAATGGGCCCGCGGGTCCGGCTATATGACTTATGCACAAAGAGCCGTATGGTGGGCTTTGCCCTTGATACAGCTCAATCTTAGGGCCGCTGGGTCCGGCTAACAAGCCAGTGCATAATCGCACCTGGCGGCAGCTTCTCGGTAGAGGTCGACTGATCTTCGTTCTAATGGGCCGCGAAGCTACGCGCAAGCATCTGTGCCGAGCAAAGATGATTCTCTAAGATGACGGTATGAGCGCCCCTGATCCAGTCGACCGCGGCGAGGGTACCGCTGGCGGTACAGCACCGACTCGTCGCGCGCCTGGCGCGGGCGAACGAAATGCCATGTTTGGGTACACGCGTCAGTACGCGTCCGCGGCCGCCGCCATCTACCACGGTCTCCAGACCCGGCAATTGCGCTGGGTTGGCGTGGCGGATCGGTGTGCGGGCATCGCTGACGACGTCGTACTCGGCTTCGACGACGAAGTCATCGGCCACCAGTTTAAGTCCAGACGCGATCCGGACCCGTTTCGCATCGCTACGCTCCTGACCGGTGGGGCGGGCTTGCTGCCCGGGCTGGTGCAAGCTTGGCAGGAGCTGAAAGCCAGCTGTCCCGACGTGCGCATCCGCCTGCGGGTCGTGGTGGACGATACGCCGTCAGATGCTGATCGCGTCGGCAACGGAGGCACGACACGACAGTTCGTCGCCGAGTGGCAAGCCAATCCGGACCGGTCGCTGGCGCAGTGGCGCTCCACGCCGTCGGGCCCGTTCTTGGACGATCTAGAGGCTGCCTCTGGGCTGACCCAATCCGAATTTGAGGAATTCTTCCAGCGCCTGGAACTAGTGCACGGTGACCAGCCGAATTTTGCCGCGCTCTACGGAATCACGAGCCGAACTCAGCCACAAGTCGACCGCATCGCCGATCGGCTCCCGCACCTAGTCGCGCGCGTGCCCGAACGTGATCGGTGGACGCGGGCCGAGTTCCTTGAGGAGATGAGCTGGCCCGAGAACGAGCCGCGACATCGCCATCAGTTCCCTGTCGGCGTGGCCGTGCAACGCAATCCCAGCACTGAAGCGCAACTGCGGTGCGTGGTCCGCGATCATCCAAGCGGCTACGTGTCGTTGATCGGCCCGCCCGGTTCAGGCAAGTCGACCTTGCTACAGATCGCGCTGGAAGCCGAGCCACAACTCGTGGTCGTGCGTTACTTGGCCTACGTGCCCGGCGGAGCGCAAGGCATTGGACGCGGGGAATCGGCTGACTTCTTGGAAGACGTGGCTGCCGGGCTGCGTAATACAGGTCTGCCGGGGGTGCGGTTCCTTAGCGAGAACGAGAGACACCGCCGCGAAGAGATTGGAGCTTTGTTGGCTCAGGCCGGCGAGCGTTTTATCACCGATGGCCTGCGCACCTTGATTATCGTCGACGGCCTGGACCATGTGCCGCGCGAAGAGCGACCGATGCGATCGTTCCTGGCCGACTTGCCCTTGCCGGCAGCGGTGCCTGACGGGGTACTCTTCATCCTGGGTACCCAGCGCGTGGACCTGCCCGACATGCCCCCGGCCGTACGCGACCAGGCCAGCATGGCGGAGCGCCAGGTCGAAATGCAGGGGCTGTCCTTGACGGCCATCGCTGCCATGGCCGATGCCCTCGGCGTGCCGACGGCAGTGCCGCGGCCACGCTTGCGAGAACTGACCCTAGGTCATCCGCTGGCTACGCACTATCTGCTGCAGGCGTTGGTCGCGGCGGAAGATGACACCACCCGCGACCGGATTCTGCGCGAAGGTTTCGAGTACGTGGGCGACATCGACGCCTTGTACGCGGCCGCCCTGCGCGGCTTGGCAGAAGACAACGAGGTGCTTGATATCTTGGGCTTGGTGGCTCGAGCCGAAGCACCGCTGGATCCTCGAGACCTAGAAAGCCTGCACCCATCAGCTGCCATCGAGCGGACCTGGCGGCAGGTCCGCCACTTGCTCAAGCGTTCAGGCCATGCATGGTCCATCTTCCACAACAGCTTTCGGTTGTTCCTGACGCGGCTCACGCGCACGCGCTACGGGCTGCCGGACGCAGACTATTCGGCGAGCACCTACCGTCAGCTGGCGGACTTGGCCGCACGGGCTCCCGCGAATTCGCCAAAGCGTTTTCTGGCGGCTCGCTACCTGATGCGCGCCGGTGCGCACAGCGAAGCGCTTGCCTTGGCCACACCGACGCTGTTCCGCGCGCAATACTTGGCTGGGCGCGCGGCGTCGGAAATTCGCGTGGATGTTCGCCTCGCGTTTCGTTCCCTCCAAATGGTGGTCGACCCAACCGCTGCCTTTACGCTAATCCTGGCCGCGGACGAGATGTATCGGCGCGCCGAGGCCTTCGACGAACCGGACGAATCGCTCCGGGCGCTGCTGGCACTGGGGCTACTCGAGGAGGCCGAGGATTTTCTTGACGAAGTCGGGGGCGACGGCTTCCTGGTCGTGGAGGCATGGTTGAAGCAGGGCAACCTCGATCGGGCGCGAACCTTGTTCGAGCAGATCGAACCGCTGCACGATCTGGGCAGCGACCGCATGAGCAACGCGCCGTCCATGCGCAGGGACGAATTCGCCCGGTGGGCCGAACGGGCGAGCGAGTTTCGGTCACCGGCTGAACTGGTCGCAGGGATCGACCGCGTCGTCGAGGCGCTGCAACGCGAGCCCGGTCTGATTGACGAGCCCGAAGAGGTGGGCATGCAGCTGCGCGCGCGCGCGGCGCTGGCTGCGCTCGCCCGTAGTCCGTTGGCTGACCGCGATGCATTGATCGCCGACTTTCGTCTGGAGCCGACAGCACGGGCGCTACTGGCGACCCAAGCGGCACGACAGTTGCTGGCGGACGGTGCCGACCATCTCGCGCAGGCGACCGCGGCGCTAGCCGAAGCGGTCGCCGACGCTACTGCGCTCGCGCAGGTACCGCTGGGACTTCGTCGCACCGCGGCACTGCTCGCAGCCCGGCGCGGCCTAATCGCGCAGGCGCGCGCCCTGTATGACGGCGTGTCGACTCCGGCGCTGAATAAACTGGACAATGCTACCGACGTCGATCAGGCAGCCCACCTCGTCCGCGCCGTCATGGACGCCGCTGAACTGGGCGTGTGGATAGATCTGCCGGCGCCTCCGGCATCGCCGCCTAGAAAGGCCGTCTTGCGCCCGCTCCATCAGTTCACCCTAGATGCCGGACAGCTTGCCGCGCATAGCCGGCGCGAGCCGCAGAACGTCGTTGCTGGCGCCGCGGCACAGCTGTGCGCTAGCTTCATGCGCTACGTGTGCAGGACCGGCACGGTTGGGGTGGACGAGCATTTCGGCGCTCTGCAGCTCGACAAGGCGGCCCCCCAGGTGTTGGGTTCCTTGCTCCGGTCTGCCGCACGCCTGGGCGCATCAGAACTCGCGGGCACGGTGGCGGCCTTCGATCAGCTGCTCTCCGAGCACCCGCGCCAAGGAGATCGCCACACGCCGTTGCAAATCTTGGTGGCAGAAGCTGTGGCCGCGGGAAGCAACGATGTTGACGGCGCGCAAACGCGGCTGGACGCCTTGCTGGGTCAGCGCGAGGAAGGCACCCCTAGCCAGTTTCTAGCCAGCACGGCGCGGCTGGCGAAGTCGATGGCGCGCATTGGACGCCCCGAGCGTGCGCGCGAGCTGCTCGCGCAGCAGCGCGAGGAGACCCTGGGCTACGCCATGCGTGCCAAGAAGGATCCGCAGTACGCCCTCTGGGCGAGCTTGCTGCAAGCCGCCAACCGGGCAGACCCACCCGGTCGGGCGCATCGCGTTCGCGTGCTGACGCGCCAGGCGATCGGGATGAGCGCCACCGAGGGTCGCGATGCTGCGCGCCGATTGGCCCATGTTCTCGTAGCCGAGGCCGCCACTGACAGCGCAGCGTTGGCGTCCAGCGTCGCCGATGCCTTGCTTGCGAACGAGTTGATCGACTTCCCGGCGATGGTTGATGGGTTGATGAAAGGCGCGGTGCGCCGCGCCCCGTCGCGCGTTTTGCCCTGTGTCGAGCTGTGGGTGGCCTTGTGCCTACCCTTCCACCGTGCCGCCTACTACCGAGAATCGGAAGAAGGCGAATTCCTGCACGAGGCCATCCGCCTTGCAGTACCTGAGCAGCTGGGCCGCGTGCGTGATCGACTGCTTGAGAGTATTGAGCGACACGCACTGATTGACGTGCGGCCGGATGCACTGGCGACCTTGCGTGCCGCGCTGCTCGCACGTGGTGAAGATGCCACCCCGGTCGACGCAGCCTCGCAATGCCTGGAAGGCGTTCCTCGTCTGCGTCGCCGGGTGCTCAACTCTCCCACGCGCTACGACAACGTGCCGGACATGGTGCAACTGATCGCGCGCCTGGATATGGACGGCGCGGTTGGTGAACTCAGCCATGACGCCTCGATAGCGTTTGTACGCGTGCTGCCCGACGCGGACTTCCCGGGGGCGCTGGCCCTGTTCGATCGCCATCCCAAGCTGCAGGCCGATTACAAATGCCGCTTCGGCCTGGTGGATCGCGCGCTTGCCGCCGACGATCGTGCGACCGCGGCGCGCTTGGTCGCCGACTATCCGCCGGCCGATGACAGCAGCTCGCGCTGGTCATGGATCTGGGGTGGCGGTCTACGCCGCTATTTCGCGGCACGCCTTCAGCTGGAGGGCGACGCAGTGTTCCCCACGGCCTATGCCAACTTCATCGCGACACTGGTGGCGGGGGAAGAGCAGGTCAGCGCGCTGCTGTGGGATGTTGACGATATCTGGCCGGTGCTCACCGCGTCGCCCGATTGGGCGGCGATGTGGGCCGCGGTGGAAGAACAACTGCCGAGTACGCGCGACTACCGACTTGGCGAGGATGTGAGCGTTGATGGGGTGCAGACGGACGCCACCCTCATTGCCTCCCTGATCGAACGCATGCTCTCGTTACCAGTGGCCCACGTGCGCTGGCATGCCGGCCGCGCCGCTCTCGCGCTAGCGGCCGACGATCCGAACGCGTTCGCGCAGCTGATGCGCAGCCTACTGGCCAATGACGAGGATGACGTTGTCATCGACGGCCTACGGCTGATGCACAGTGCGACACGCGCGGAGCTCAACTCCGAGTGGGTCGCGCTCGTCGTTAGCCTCACCGGCCATGCCGACTTTGGCATTCGGGAACTCGCCCGGCGGCTCGCCACCCGCTCGGGCCGCGAGGTTGATCCAGTGAGGACGCCGATGCCGGCATTCTATAGCCTCGCGCTTCCGCCCATTGGCGCCCCTGACCGCGCGGACCAATTGCGAGCACAGCCTTTCGGCCCCCCCTCTGTGTCCGATCCCGCAGCGTGGAGCGCGCCGTTCCCGGACGCCATTGAGCTGCTCGCCCAGATCGCCGGCGTGTCCGAGGATCACGTGCGCCGTCGCGCTCAACAGCTGATCGACGGCTGGGGCGGCGTAGAAGCCTTCGGTCAGGCGGGCATCAACCGCTTGAGGGCCCGCTTGTCTATGTTTGGCCTGCATAACACGTTTTTCTACCCCCACGTGACGGTGGCGCTGCGCGCCTTGCGGCATGTCGGCGGCGAGTTGGCGGCCGCCGGACGCATCCCGGGCAACCGCGTCGACGAACTGCTGCGCGAGTTACATTTGGCACCATGCTGGCCTCGTACCGACGTCGACGCGCGGCCGGCGTTCGTCAGGCGCCCGGTCCTGCCCGAGGGCAGCGGCGACGAGACGCCGTGGTTGGAGGGTGTCAACGACGATGTCGCTGATCATGCCGCCGCGGACTTCGTCTTGGGTGAGATCACGTGCTACCGCGGCCGCCACTTCGATTTCCTGTACGAGTGGAGCCAGTTGCGCTTGCTGGGCGTGATCCTGCCGCCGACGGGAGATCCAACCGGACTTGTGCACAACCTGCCGATCGGTTCGCCGGTCCAGCTGGTGGCGCGGCGCGGGCTGGGCGCGATGCCACGCTGGGAAATGGTCATAAACCCGCATATCGCCGAGCAGCTGCATTGGCGAACGGTGGATCAGATCACGTGGCATGACGTCGCTGGCGAGCTGGTGGCAACAGCGTATTCCTGGCGGGATGGCGGACCGGATGGCGAACTGCGCGGCGAGTACTTGGAGGGCGAGGGTGCCGCCATCGTACTGACCGAGGACGGCCGCGAGCAGTGGAACGCTGTGCGCGGAGGCACGCGCACTGATGTGTTGGCACGACGGAAAAAGCAGCAAGATGGCAATACCTCCGCGAGAAACGCGCGCGCCACGAATCTTGCGCCGAACCAGAGAGACTGCGAATCCTAGGACGCGCACCCTGTTCAGGTAGGCACGTTGTCGTCCGCTATAGGTCGACAGCGGATGTCACAACCGGCACGGCCGCCAAGTCATCCCAATGTCTGCCTCCGGCCAATAGCTGACATCCTGCGAATTGCGACCGCAGAGTTCGGGCCTCCACGCGCTCTGTCCATCAAACACGGCGCGCACTTTCATTTTCTTGTAGAAAATCAAAGCGATGCGGCGCTGTTGAAAGTACGACGAAGTCGCGCTACCCTAACGCCACGACTTCATTCGTGGTCAGCGCACGCGCAAATTACGGATTCTCTTTTCTCACTTGTGTGAAACAGTGGGGGGCGGATCCGCGCGCAAGTGCTATCAGCCTCCTGCACCTCATCTAGGAAGCTGAACAGTGAAAGATCTCAGGCCATCCGTCCTCCCCACTTTTGAACGTCGCAAGCACAAAGGACGTACGCTTGCACGTATTGACAGCGAGCAGAAGATGCTTGCCTCCGGGCCGCTTGGTCGCGAGCGACTGGTGCTCAACATTGCAATTGAGTACATGGAACGCCACCCTGGCATGTCATTCGACCAGGCCGTTTTCGCGGCGCAAGCCTACTGCGATCGAGCTCATAGCTAAGGGAGTGCGGCCGTGAAGGCTCATAAGACGACTTCCGTTTCGCACAACGGCATTATTTATGATCTCAGTCTAGGGCGCTGGCTTGGACATCGTCATAGCGACCTATCAGAAGCGCTCCTCGAGATAGCAACTGAAGAAATTTGTTTGCCCAACGGGCAGACAGCGGGCACATACAAGGCTGAGAAAAGGAATGAATACTCCACTCAGCGCGACAGGCAAAACCTCTCCGCCAAGAAGCATCTGGATAGCTGCTCGATGCGCGATTTTGGATTTGAGTGGGACGAGCTCGTCAGTAATCTCAAACAAGTCATAAATGAAACCTGCATCCCCCTTCTAACGGCGCGGCACAGGCTTTCAGTGGCAGAACAGCATGCAATGCTGCTGGCCGCAAGCAACGGGCACGTTGGCGCCATGTACTGGATCGGCACTGGACTCAGGGGCATCCAGGATGACAATTGCCTGCTTTGGCTGTCGAAGGCTCACAACCAAGGGCATGTCGGGGCATGCTACGAAATGGCAGCATTCCTTGCATCCACGGGCAACCACACTGAAGCGTTGCGATGCCTAATCGTATCCGCCGACGGAGGATGCGATATTGCTTTTATGAGCATCTTTGACTTTGACGTCCTGCTCAACATGCTAAAGACTAGGGACATCATTCTTTTTGAGGCCATGCTCGATGATTTTGCGGCAATCCATTCCTCAAGCGCCAGGTACCTGAAGGGAATGCTCCTGCTTTTGCAGGGTAGGAGAGGCGAGGGAATCGCCGCTTTGGAAGCTTTCTCAAGAGCTCCCAAAAGGCAGCCGCCGAAAGATGAAATTGATGTGGTGCATAGCAACCAAATCAAGACCATCAGCGATTTTGTGGATGGTCTATTGAAGGATATTGCGATGGGAGTGCAGCCGCTGAACGCCATATCAGCTCGCTGTATGCGAACAGTCTTCGTAAAATTTGAGCACTACGATGAACTGGCCGCAACTTTTATGAACCTGACATAGCTCCGTTCCGTTGTGCAGGACGGCGAGGGAACGCCGCAGCGTGAGGGGTTTGGCCCAGCACTGCGGCGCATAAGAGCCTTGCCCGATCCGGATCGCCTGACTCAATTTAACGAAGCCTGTGAGCAACCTTCGCGAACATGCGTCAGCAGCAGCGATTTCAGCCTAAACAGGCCGTCGTCCTTGGGATCGTATCCGTGGAACATCATGTAATCGTTGCCGCGTTCGCGCACCACGCTGTTGTGACCTAGGCCGATCCCGCGGCTGTTGCCGTGCAGCACTGAATTGACACTCGCTCAACGCCACTTCCGGCCAATATCGGTCGTTGCCAGCGCCCGAACTAGGCGGTGCCAAGAAGCGGAGCGAGGCGCTTGAACGCGGTCCCTATATTTCACTCGAACTCGAGGCGGCAGTGAGCGGCGACGTCGGAAAATCCTGTCGACGCAGCAGCGGATTGTCGTACAAGGTCATGGCCATGCCCTTCTGCCTCGCGCGGTCGGCCAGGGCGTCATCGCTTCACTCGGTCCTGAACCTCGCAACCTACCTTGCTTGGGCGGAGGTGGTTGCTAATCGCGCCACGGCCACACCATATCGTCCGTGTTTCGGCGCAAGAAGGTCCGCTGCAGGGAGAGGGCAGACTTTTCGGCGCCGTGTTTCCAGCGTGGTCGGTTCATGGCCCAGTGTCGGCGCCTGCGGGTCCGCTCTGCCTCGTCCAGCGAAGCCGCTTCCTCCTGCATCCAGCACAGGGCGCGCCGATCGGCACAGTAGTCGAACAACACCCAAGCGGCGAAGGCCGCTTCCGGGTCGTCGCGCTGCCAGTACTCGCGCCACCAATGGCGGGCGCAGGCTTCCAGGTATCGCAAGCGCGCCGCACCCCGCCGGATCTCCTGGGCCCACGAGCGCGACGGGCCCTCAGGCCATGCCCCCGCCACCGGCAGCTCGTTGCCCACCAGAAAGCCGCGCAGGACCTCCGCGCGCTGCTGCCGCCAAGGCACATGCGAGCCCAGGTCGCGCACGATCACCGCCTCGAGCCAGGCCGCGCCGCCGTTGAGTTGTGCCGCGAGTGCCAGCTCGTACAGCTGCGCATCGGTGTTAGTGTGTTTCGGGTCAAGCAGCGCCTCGCGCAGGGCGATGACCTCGGCCGAGGCCGGGACCCGGAACAGCATGTGCCAAAGGTCGGGCAGCTTCGCCGCGCCCATGACCCGTGTACGCATAGCGCCGCCCACGGCGCGCCATATGCTCGCGCCAAGCGCCGGCTGCGCAATAAGCAGCGCTTCGGCAATCGCCAGGAACAGCCCCTCGGCCAACTGCACGCGCCGCACGAACTCGGTGCTCGAGGTCTCGTGTCCGTCGATCCACCGCGTGAGCAGGTCGGGAGCGTGCTGCAGGATGGCGTGCCCGTCTTCGCGCGTGACGAACTCCAGATACAGGCTGGCACCCTCCTCGCGCGCCTTGGCGACGCGCTCGCGTGCCGTCTCGCTCGCACGCCGGTACGCCTCCTGCTGCGCTGCTTCATCGAAAGCGTGCTCGAATGCTTCGGCCGAGTTCGGGTCCTCGGGAGGCATGGGGCGGACTGAGTACCGCGGCGGTCGTTTCGATGCGTCCGTGCGCTGCACGAAGATCTGAGCGCCGGGGTCGGGGGCGTCACGCGGACCGCCGGCGAGAATGGCATCCAGCCGCTCCATGGCGACGCGTGCTTCCGAGGCGTCGTTTCCGCGCAGGCGTACGGCCTCCAACAAGCGCCACGGTGCCAGGCGCGTGGCAACCTGCTCGAACGGCTGGCCGCGGGTGGCCTCGATGAGCGCACCGGATGCGGCGTGTGCCGCGAGCGTGTCGCCATAGAGCGTAAAGCCCCAGCCCGCCTGGTCCAAGTGCTTGCCAAGGCGACGGGGATCGGCGGCGGCCAGAACCATGAACGCCAGACGCACGTCGATCTCGTCGGTCGAGTTCGTCTTCTCCAGCAGCCAGTCCCACGCCCTATCGCTCAGCGTCGGCGGCTCGGTGATCAACAGCACCAAGACGTCCTGCTGCTGCTTGGGCGGGCCGAACCGATAGCGCTCGATCAACTGATCGACCTCAGTGCTGCTCATCGGGCGCAGGTCATCGGTGATCGTGGTCGCGATGCCCGACAGGTCGGCTTCCACGACCAGCACGGCCTGCGCCAGTGCGTCGAGATCGGTCAGTTCGGTCAGCAGCAACTGCGTCGCGACATGGGTCTCATCGCCTTCGCAGGGATCGCGTTCGACTGTTCGCAAGGTGCGGGCCGCCGCAGCCTGCTGGGGCCCGTGCAACAAGAGTGCATCATTCTGGTGCCAGGCGCGCGCGGCGCGTGCAACCACAGTCGTCGGAGCCCGCGTCACCAGTTTGCGATGCAAGTCCGCCAGCACCTGCGGCGCGCAGCGCGCCAAGACCGCCTGCTGCTCATTGAAGCTAAGGTCTTCGCGCGTCGCGTAACGGCCGGTACGCACGTCGACCAGCGGGAACTCGCGCGCCGCGTCGGCGACGGCTTGGCAGAAGGCGGGAGGTGGCTCGAAACTCGGATCGAACCACACGTCATCGCATTTGCGCAGACGTACGTGCAGTGGCAGGGTCTCATCCACCAGCACCGCTGATACGTGTCGGCGCTCCAGCCGAAAGTATAGGCTTCGGCCGGGATCGGACAGGTAGTGCTCCTCGTAGGTAAACGGTCGGCCCATGACCACGTTCAGTGCCGCAGCGGCCTCGTTGTCCTCTTCACGGCCCGACACGTGCAGTAGCAGCTCGGCGACCCGCCGCGCCAGTTGAGGATGCACGCCGACTTCGGGCACGCGACTAGCCATGTCTGCTGCGGCTGCCCGCACGCTTCTTGCGACGGAATCGGCATCGACCGAATTGAACAGGTACACCCAGCGCAGCTGATCCCACGCTCGATGGTTCGAGCCGGCGGCCGCGGCAATGGCAGCCAAGCGCAACGCGGGCACCGCATCGACCAGCGGGTAACCCTCGACCAAGGCGGGCAAGTGGTCTGTCCACTGGCCCTCGTCGCGATCGACCAGCACCATCGCCTCGCCCAGCAGCATGATCGGGCCCGAGGCATCGACGCCGATGCGCTCGATCCATCGCTTGTGCCGGTGCGCGTCGCCTTCCGCGTCCGGCTCGGACTTAGTGCGCAGCTCCACCCCGCGCGAAATGACGCGCAGCCATTGCGCGGCGCGGACGAATATGCGCGCACGCACCGACGTATTACCGCGATCAACGCCACGCAGCGCCTTGACCGCGGTGTGCCGGCTGGCCGCGTGGTTGTAGCGATGTGACAGCTCGACCGCGTCGAGCAAGGCATCGGGCATTTCAGCCGCCAGCGCCTGCACCTCGGCTTGATGGTTCTCGGGTAAATTCTGCGTTTGCAGCCACGCCGCCGTGAGGACGCCGAGGAGGGGGCGGGGCGGTCCCGACTCGAGGGAGATGGATACTGCGGCACGCAGGATTTCCGCGCGCTGGTCCAGCCCACTGATGGGATCGAGCCACTGCTCGAGTGCGGACTCCAGCGCCTCGCGTGTGGCGTCCGGGCTGGCGGACAGCAACTGCACGACGGTGGCGCCGAGGGCATGGTTCACCAGCGAGGCTGTCAGTTGCAGCGTGCCGTCCGAAAGCCTGGTGAAGAACGCGGAATCGGCCAGCTCGCTCAGACGCTGGTAAACCTCCCCTGGGGCCAAGTCCGAGCGTGTGGCGGAATCACTGAGCGCCTTGAGCGAATAGGAGCGGATGCCCTGCTGAAACCCGGTGGCCGCCGCGCGCAGCCATTCGGCCCATTCCAGCGCGGAAAACGCTTTGTTTGCCGAGGCGCCGGCACTGTCGCTGCCGTACTCCCATAACAGCCGATGCAAGGTCACCGCGCCGGCGTCGACGAGCCGCTCGTGAAAGCGGATCACCAGATCGAACAGCCGGGGTATCCGCGCGGTCGTGTAGAGGTCAGGGTGTAAATCCGCGCGGCGCAAGCCGTTCAAAGTGAGCATCTGGTCAAACTCACCGTCGGGTTTGAGGTCGTATCCTCCCACCTCGAAAGCCACGGCAGGATCCACCAGCGACGCGAGCCGCCGCAGCTTGACCTCGAAATGAAGCGTGCGAGTCGTCGTGATCGTGCGCACCCGACCGACGAACTCTACGCCCTGCAGAACCTTGAGCAGGCCTTCCCAGTTTCCGTGCGGCTGCTGGCTCATGCCGTCGAAGATCACCAGCAGGATCGGCCCCTCAGCAGGCGGACGCAGCAGCATGCGCTCCAGTCGGGCGCGCCAATATGGCGCTTCGCGCACCTGCGTCATCTCGAGCAAGCGCTCGGCCAAGAAGGACTTGACCTCGTATACCGACCCCAGATCCCGCCCACCTACCGCAGCGGCCGGGATGAGCAAGGTGGCCGGCAAGTGGTTGGCCCGCTCGATCAGCCAATCGATAACCGCCCAAGTCTTGCCCACACCGAACAGACCGGTCAGGCAGGCCGGCGACGCGGTACCGCTGTGTGCGCTCCACCACTCGTCCAACTGGCGCAACACCTGCGCACGGTGGATGTGCCGCTTGGCGCCACCGGACACGACTTGGCCGAAATGAGACTGCGATTGACGCGGATCGGTCCAGATTGAGCGCAGGCGCGCGAACGACTGACGACGAACGACGGCGGTGCCGATGTGCCAGGCTGCCAGATCGCGCCGCAGACGCTCAATCGCCGCGCACAAGGGGATCGCCAACCGGGCGGCCAAGGCACCGGCAGCCGGATCGAGCAGCTTAGATACGAGCGCGGGATTGGAGGCCAGCAGCGCGGCCATGGCGGGGTCGTCGTGGGATTTCCAGTCGACGATCAGGATAGCGATGCCGTAGCCGTTGCCGTGCTTGAACAGCTGACGCTCGAGCTGCTCGTCGGCCTCGCGCGTGGTTGCCAGGATCCACGCCTCCAGTGCCGGGTCCGCCACGATCGCCTGATCGATCTCGCCCAGCAGAAGCCGGTCACTGAGCGAGGTGTCGTCCCGGTAGCGCTTGCATTCGATGCGTAAGAACCGCTCTTGTCGTCCGGTGGTGCCGGCGTCCGCCCCGTGTTGGAAGCCCGATTTGGCCACCGCGACCGACACCCCGATCAGCTCGCCAATCAGCGCTGCGGTCAGGTGCTCCAATCGCGTTGGCGGATCGATGGCCTGCACCAAGGCCTTGAGCTGGTCGAGCTCTGAGGTAAGCGCTACTACCATTCCCTTTCTCTCGAAAGACGGCGGACCTCGCCGGCACGGTGCCCCGACTTAATGGGGTCCTTGCTCGGACCCCTGCCTAAAGTATACGGCACCGGAATCTTACTGGAGAATTTCGAGGGCGCGACAGTGCTTGGAGAGTTCCGATGGGGGGGGCGAGGGCGCGTGCGGCGCCTCGCGGAGGTCCGATACGTCCTAATCGGCCTGCTGGAGGTTGCCGTGAAGCTGATGCGCGCGATGCCCAAGAACATGTCAATAAACACGCGTAGATCCAATCGCCGCGCTAGGCACGAGGAAAGTATCACGCCGCATGCGCCGCCGGCACCTCAAAGTTTGATTCAAGGGGCGATGACGCCTGGATGATCCACAGTGTGCCTCAAACCGCACTGTACGATTTGGGTCGAAAGCGGACGTTACCACTTGGCATACCACCAAACGGTCTCAATGTCCGCTTCCGGCCAGAAGCGGACATTGAGTGCCTGAGTTGAGCCACGCCGAGAGGCGGCGTCGCGTTGAACCAACTGTTAGCTACCATCACTGAGCTTCTTCCAGCCGCCAGTGCCGCGAGATGTGTAGATCTGCCAGTCAACTTGGGGTCTTCTGGCGCTTTCTCGTGAGAGAAAGTTCATGAGGTGTAGGTAGTACTCAAGGAAGATGCTTTCGTTGTCATCCGTGATCTCCTTTCCGGTTGCTGTTGCTGGATTGATAAGTCCACGACCAAGCACAACCACTCTTTCAACGACATCACGGGCCGCGCCAGCAGCGTCAAGTGCGCCGATAGTGCGCATGTATTCCTTCTGTAGCCAGTCGGTCGCACCTAGATTCGTTGAATAGGCAAAAATTGAGTAAGCACAACGGCATTTTCCGTCTTCCGCAGCAATACCATCGCGTCGCGGTCCAATAAACGGCTCCTTGAAGGGCCTCAGGCTCCTAATCGTCTTCGCTGCTTCAACAGATTTCTCTAGCTCGTCCTTCGAAAGGACGCTCTTTACTTCGATCACGGCATAAAGCGCCTCAGCGGGCACGAGTACATTTTCTCCGCCGGTGAAAATTGGGGCGGATGCACTCTTGTCATAGATAATTAGATCTAGTTGACCTGACCGCTTGTCGCGAAAATCGATTGCTTCACCCTTGGCAATGGCCATGGTGATCGGCAGGTGGGACTGCAGGAAGCGCATAAGAGATGCGGCCCGTTCGTCCCCCCGAATACCGTTGTGATGGAAGTCGCCAGCCTTCTCCGAGCCTAGTGCTAGTTCCTTCTCTGCACGCGACAGTACTGACTTGAAAACACGGCTGGACCTTTGAGTGCCTCGTGGCATGGGCGCTAAACACCTAATAGCCGGATCCCTGAATCCGGTCAGACGATTTATCAACAGCGCACCGTGCGGTACGCTATCCCCCTTGATACGATTCGATGTTAGGACGGCCGGGTCTGGCTAGCAAGCCGATGTAGAGCCGGACTTTGCCGGGTGCCAAGCGTGCGCTTCGGGGGATGCCAGCTCTGGGTGGGGAGTGGACTTTACCACCTGCGCAAGAGTGCCCTCCCGAAGGGACGTCCGCTTTCGGCCAATAGCGGACGTAGAGCGTGCCTCCATTACGAAGCGGCGTAGGAAGAGTCCCGTCTGCATCGGGCACGGCTCGGGCTCTTCTATGCTGGGAGACCCTGCCCGCCCTAAAAGCCGACAGGCCTGACAAGCTTTGGGGCTGGACCGCTTGCTGATGGCGGTTGGGCCTTGTTACGGTCGCAATAGTTGCGATAGACAAGCTGTAGGCCATCTGAAAGACACCTGCACTACCCGGACCAGGCCCCGGCTTGGCCAAAAGGTTCGGGACCTAGAGTTGTTCAACTTAGCAATCTACTCGAAGCTCAGAAGCTTCGTCAGTCGAGCCCCCAACAACCCGGGTCACACCCTCGGCATTATGGGCGAGAGGGGCCCGCACCGAAAATTCGAGAGATTGATGGACTTCCTGGAATTAGCCGCTGCCGACATCACCACCCTGGACGACGGCCAGCTGCGAGAGCTGGTCGCTCGACTAGCGGAAGCGGAGCTTCGCGAGCAGGGAATTCCCCGGTCGAGCGTGCAAGCCGGCGGGGCGCAGGAAGCAGCTGACGGCGGACTGGACGTTAGCGTGGCGACCGAACTTCCTCTCGTGCGGCCGGCCTTCGTCCCCCGTGCGCATACCGGGTTCCAGGTGAAGAAGCACAGCATGAGCCGCGGGAGTTGCGAACGGGAGATGCTCGAGGCGGGTGGGCTTAAGGACTCGATCAAGGCACTTGCGGATCAGAAGGGCGCTTACATCATCGTCAGCGGCAAGGACAGCTGCTCGGCGACCATGTACAAGGGGCGCCTCGCCGGCATGGAGGAGGCGCTGAGCACATATGGTGCGGGCAAGGATCTTCACTTGGACTTCTATGGAGCCGACCGGCTGGCGTTGTGGCTGAAGAGCCATCCCGGTGTTGCGCTCTGGGTGCGGGAAAAGCTTGGCAAGCCGCTAGCGGGTTGGCGCCCCTATGGTCGCTGGGCCTCGACACCAAAGGCCGATAAGGACGAGTTTTTGTCCGACGCGCACCGTTGCGTGAGCGATGGCAGCTCAAGCAAAAGGAACTTGATGACGATCATGGAGGGCATAGAACTGGCGCGGGCGCGGCTGAGGTCAGGCTCTCGCGCCGTGCGCATTACAGGGCTGTCAGGCGTGGGGAAGACACGTTTTGCACAGGCCCTGTTCGAAGAGGATGTTGGGGATGACGCACTGCCTGCAACTGACGTCCTCTACGCCGATCTAGGTGAGGACCTGACACCTTCCGCATCAGCCGTGGTCACCTACCTGATCGCTAACCAGCTGGCGAGCTATGTCGTCCTCGACAACTGCCCACCACAGACGCACCGATCTCTGCAGAAGCAGCTCAGTGCCAGCTCCTCTCCACTGCGCCTGCTTACCATCGAGTACGACATCTCTGACGATCGACCGGAGGAGACCGATGTCATTCATATCGAGCCAAGTAGCGAGGAGACAGTCACCAAGCTCCTTCTTCGGCGATACCACAAGCTTGACCGGTTCAATGCAGCGCGTATTGCCGAATTCGCCGGCGGCAACGCCCGACTGGCGCTGGCGCTTGCTGACCGGGTGGAGCCGGACGAATCGCTTACAAGCTTTAATGACGAGCAGCTCTTCCTGCGGCTTTTCCAGCAGCGCAAGGGCGAGTCAGCGGATCTACTACGGGCGGCAACGGCTCTATCATTGGTTTACTCGTTCAACGTCTCCCGCGAAGAGTACGGGGATGAACTCGGGGTCCTGTCGTCGATATCTGAGGTAGCTCGCGCCGACCTACAGCGCGCCCAAACTGAGCTTGTGCGCAGGCAGCTCGCCCAGAAGCGAGGAAGCTGGCGCGCAGTGCTGCCGCATGCACTCGCAAACCGCCTCGCGCGCCGCGCATTGGACGACTACGAACCTGAGGACATCAACCGCGAGTTACTGCGCCCTGGGAACATCCGGCTGCTCCAGTCCTGTGCTCACCGTCTCGGGTATTTTCATGACAACGAACGAGCTCGCGAGTTGGCCCTCACTTGGGTCGAGTCGAGTGCACCATTAGCCAACCTCGCGACACTCGGCGAGGACCACCTCGTGGTTCTCAACTATGTGGCTCCGGTTTTCCCGGATGTCCTTCTTGGCGCGATCGAGCAATCGGCCCGTATTCCGGGGTTCGCGGACCGCGCCAATCCTAACGTTCAGCGTTTTGTCCGGCTCCTCGTCGATCTGGCTTATGACGACGAGGCTTTCGACCGCTCAGCGAGTGTCCTGCTCTCTATCGCTCGGACTGAGGGTCGTGGAGAGAACAATGACAGCGTCGTGGGTCGGTTGCGCCAACTCCATCAGCTGCATCTATCCGGAACCATGGCTGGCCCGGCGCGACGTCAGGCGCTTGTGCGGAGCCTGCTTGCGAGTGGTGAGATTCGTGACCGCGAGATCGCTGGCGAGCTGCTCCGCGCAGCCTTTGAGGCGCGGTCGTGGACATCATTCGGAGGATTTCAGTTCGGCGCGCGCAACCGCGGACCGGGTTGGAAGCCCAAATCCGGACAGGAGCGACGCGACTGGTATGACGGATTCCTTTCGTTGCTCGATCCGATACTTGAGTCAAACGATGACTCGCGCGAGTGGGCGAAGTCTCTGATCGCAGCGAACTTTCGACAGCTCTGGACCTATGCTGGCTGCTTCGACGCTTTGGAAGCCCTATTATCAACGTATGCCACAGGCGGGCGGTGGCCTGCAGTTTGGTTTGCCATCGGCCAGACTCTCGAGTACGACGGCGCCAGTCTTCATCCGGCGGTGCTTCGGCGCCTGGAGGGACTGCGGTCTCTGGCAGCGCCCTCCGATCTCGAGTCTGAGATCAACGCCTACGCTTTCGTAAACGAATGGGCGCATCCGCACCGTAGAGGCGCCGACTATCAGGCAGAAATGGTCGAACTGCGGGAACGCGTCTTCGCTTTAGGGCGGGCGCTCGCATCCAACCCGGGCCTGTTCGATCGGCTGGCGTCGCAGATTTGGGCGACTTACGCGAGACCGGTGGCTTGGCTGGGTCATGGCTACGCCGAAGCCCACGGCGATCTAGAAGGCCTAGTTGAGATGTTGATCCGCTCGTTCAAGGCACATGCCCCAGACCGCGCCAGCATCGAGTTCATCGAAGGCTGTTTGTCGGCGATCGCGGAGCGTGATTCGGCCCTGCTGCCCCGACTGCAGGAGAAGTTGCTGACGGAAGATAAGCTCAAGCCGTACAGCGTCTGGCTACTTCTGTCCACGCGGATTACGCCGTGGGTGAGCGCGCGGCTGCTTGACATTGCTCGAAATGGCAGCGTGCCCGCAGCTTATTTTGAGGCGGTTGGCCATGGCAGACGTCATGAATCGATGTCTGACGTGGAGCTTTCAGCGCTTACGAATGCGGTCTGCCAACTACCAGGGGGATACCACTCGTCGTTTGACATGCTCATCATGCGGTTACTCGCGAGGGCCGACTGGAACTATATCCCGGGGCCTGAGATCTTCTCTGCCATTCGATTCGCACTGGGTCACCTGTTGCGTGATCGGTCCGACGACGCGAACCGACCTGCCCACCACGGTATAGGCAGGCTGATCGTAGAAGCGCTTGCTCCTGGGGCGCCCGACGACGAGGTGGCCCGGCTCGTCGGTGAACTCTGTGACGGGGCCAAGAAATATCGACTCTCGCGGGAATATTACTCCGAGGTGCTGTCGTCATTCATCGAGGCGCGTCCGGAGATGCTGCTGGATGCATTACTCGAGATCGAACGTGATGATCCCGAGTCCGACGCGGTGGGCTGGCTGTTCCGGCAGCGATCCGGTGAGTCCTCGCCGTCGCTGAATCTCGCACCCGTCGATCAGCTCCTGACGTGGTGCGGGAATGATGCTCGACGGCAGGAGTTCGTTGCGCGCAACATCCGCGTCTACGAGGCAAAGGACGGATCGGAGGTGATCGACGATTCGACATCCTCGGTTCGACTAAGTGAACACTTCAAGCGGCTTCTCGACACTGCGTCTGACAAATCGAGCCTGATCGAGTTCGCTTTCGGCCAAGCCGTGCCGAGCAGTTGGACGAACTCACGCGTTCCGATTATCGAGGCCCGTCAGCAGGCGCTTCGCGAGCTGATTACATATGAATCGCCTGAGGTCAGGACCCTGGTGGTGGAGAAGGTTGCGGACCTCGACCTTCTAATCGAACGGGAGCGCAGGTGGGAGGAGTCCGAGCATCACGCGATGGAGCGGCGGTTCGAGTAGTCAGACGCGAAGCAGCTGAGAATGCATCGACTGAGGATCTAGCGTGCGAATCCCTGGAATCTCGGCGCTACATCGATCAACTTCCCTCCAGCTAGTGGCGTTGGCGCTATACATGCAGGAAGCGAGCCAAGAGCTCGGCGTCGCCACCAATCGAGATGCAGCTGCAAAGAGAGTCTTGAGCACAGCCGCAGATTAGATGACGCACTAAAATGACTTGTCATTTTATCAGGTTGCTGATTCTTAAGAAGAAAAAGTGTTGAATGATATGCGCGGCCGGTACCATTGAGATCAGTTGGAAGCGTGCCGGGTAGACCACGCTGCGCGACGCGCGGGAGATGCGGATGTGGCCGGACTCCAGTGGCTCGCGCAGGGTTTCCAGCGCACTGCAGTTCCACTCCGGCAGTTCATCCAGGAACAGCACGCCGTGGTGCGCCAGCGAGATTTCGCCGGGGCAGGGCGGATTACCGCCCCCCACCAAAGCCGCAGCGCTCGCACTGTGGTGCGGCGCCCGGAACGGCCGCTGTCGCCAACGCTTCGGGTCCAGCCCTTCGCCGCTGACCGAGGTAATGGCCGCCAACTGCAGGGCATCGATCTCTTCGGAATCCGGCAGCAGGCCGGGCAGGCGCGAGGCCAGCAGGGTCTTGCCGCAGCCGGGGCTGCCGATCAGCAACAGATGGTGACCACCGGCCGCGGCAACCTCCAACGCGCGGCGCGCGAGCGCCTGCCCGCGCACATCGGCCAGATCCGGCAGCGGCAGCGGTGTGGTGTCCACCCGTTCCACCTGCGGCAACAGGCGCGGATTGCCCAGCCCGGCACAGCATTCCAGCAGGGTGCGCGCCACCCGCACATCGGCGTGCTGGGCCAGCGCCGCCTCCGCCGCGTTGCCGGGTGGCACGATCAGGATGCGCCCCGCTTCGGCGGCGGCGATGGCGGCCGGCAGCGCACCGGACACCGCGCGCAGCTCTCCGGTCAAGCCAAGTTCGCCGAGGAATTCGTACTGCAGCAACGACTGCGGATCGATCTGGCCACTGGCCGCGAGGATGCCCAGCGCGATGGCCAGATCGTAGCGACCGCCCTCCTTGGGCAGGTCGGCGGGCGCGAGGTTCAAGGTGATGCGCCGCTGCGGAAAGTCGAACCTAGCGCAGAGCATCGCGGCACGCACGCGCTCGCGCGACTCGCGCACGCTGGTCTCGGCCAGACCGACAATCTGGGTAACGGGCAGGCCTCCGGAGAGATGCACCTCGATCCGCACCAGCGGGGCATCGACCCCGGCGCGGGCACGGCTGTGGACCAGCGCCAGGCTCATGTGTGGATTCCTGCGGAGGGGGCGCTTGATGGTGAGGCGGGCGATCTGCGGGTAGCCATCGGGGATTGCTGGAGAAGCGGCTAGGGGGATTCCTCCCCACCGCGCAGCGTGCCCTCTGTTGGCTATGAATGCGCTCCCGACTTGCCTTTTTCCCCACGAGCAAGGACATTTCTTCGGATCTCGCTCGTTGAGCCAATGGGGCTGCAGGACGCCCAGCTTGGCGTGACTAGGACAGAGACCGGTGTGTACACAGTTCGCCTTGGACGATCATCTGGACGAATAAGCCCTGCTGGGAGTTGCTCGCAGATTTGCGGGAGCTATCGTCCCGGTGGAAATTTCCCATGCTGATGACTTGCACGCCTCCAATGAACACTCGCAAGCTCTTCCTGATGGTCACGCTGGCACTCGCACTTTCTGGCTGCTCGGAAGTTGCAAGCACTCAATATGCAGACCGAAACCAAGCCGCTTCGAGACACGCAATCGGTGAATCGAAGTGGTTGCCCGGGTGGTTGCCTGAGGATGCTGTCAACATACAAGAGACGCACGACATGGACACCAATGAGTCGTGGTTGGTCTTTCGTTTAACCAGCGGGATTCTTACCTTGCCTGAAGACTGCACGCTGGCAAGCAGGCCGGAGATGCCGGACGCGCGAGTCATGCGGCGGTTTCCCCAGTTCGCCCGAAGCGCTTGGTCGCGCGCGTCAAATCACGCCGGAAAGTTCTACCTGTGTCCGGAGGGCAATGCTGGTCGCTGGGTCATGCATGATGAAGAACTGGACCTTGTTTACAGCAGAGTAAAGTTCTGAGACCGATGTCCGGGCGCTCAAGTTCGATAACGAACGGCAACCCTCTTCGTCCGAACTTGGACTCCCTCAACGTAGTCAGGCCGACGTCCCCCCGATTTTGAGTAGCAGGGCGATTTGGAGTTCAAGCTCTAGTTGGACACCGCTGCCCATCAGGGACCGCCCCACTGAAGCGCCCAAACAGCGCTTCGATCCACGATGTTCCTGCACTCTCCACCAGTAACGCGCCCTGGCTCTGGTGGTAGTCCAACCATCGCTCGAAACTGAGGCGCAGGCGCTCGATATCCGGTGCCCGCGTAAGTGCATCGGCGGGCACCCGGATCAGCACGCGTGAGGGCGCATTCTCCACGTCCAGCACCAGAACGCCCTTGCACCGGATCTCGAAGGACGTCACCCCGGCATAGCGCGTGTGCAGTTCAAAACCCTCATCTGCTTTGGCGGTCACGAAGCCGAGTGCATCACTGTGCAGCAGCCGGTAATCGGCCGGCCGCAGCTTCTGGTAGGCCCACACCTGATCGCCCGCTGGCTCCGGCCACCCCGCCCATACCGCGCCGATCACCACGATGCACACCGCCGCCGCGGCAAGCCCACGCTTCTTCATTCATCACCCCGCACAAAAACAGAACGTCACGCCCACAAGCGCGCCCTCAGTCCTGTGGCCGCACGCGTTCGTGGATGAAGGCCGTGAGTGCGATGTCGGCCATCACCAGCCCTTCCATCACCCGGTCGCCCACGTACTGGTCGGGCTCGCCGTTCTGGCGCGTGCGCTCGGCCGCCAGCAGGATCTCCTGCACGATGCGCTGGCCCGTCAGCGCGCAGTCGGCGTCGGACAACTGCATCTGCCGACTGCGCAGGTGATGGCGTTCGGGCCACGGCTGGCCGTCGGCTGCGGCGCCTGCGCCGATGCTTCGCAGGATGGCGATGAGGCTGTTGGGGTCCAGAGCAGGTGCAGGCGAGGGCGCTTCCTGGATGGGGCGCGGGGGAGGGGAGTGCGGCGTGGTCATGGCAGGCTCCGTGCAAGCAGGCAGAAGCCGCCACCGATAAAGGTGGCGGACGATGCGTGGCTCGAAAACCGGGCTATTAGGACAACCGGCGGGCGCAAGGCCCCCACGCACCGCCCGCCATAGCCGGCAGACGGATTGCCAGCCGGCACCACGCGTGGTGGTGCCGGCTGACAAGCGTAAACAACTTCCTAATAGCTCGGGTTTTCGACGCCCGGCCACCCGTTGTCGGTGGCTCTACCAGAGTTGCCTGATGTTGTTTGGAATGCCAAGGGGTTGGGGCCAAAGCCGCCAAAGCCCGAGACGTATTTGGCATTGTCGCATAGCGTGTAAAGTGGCGAGAGCGTTGTGTTACGGGAAGACTGGCACTTCTGGAACGGAGTCGTCAGAACCTTCCGCCAAAGACGCAGGGTGCGGCAAATGCGACAGCATTCGACGAGCGGTTCTTCATGGCACTGGCAATAGAGCACGTGTTGCGGGCTTCACTTCCTGGCGATGTGCAAGTCACGGCTTCACCCATGCTATCCACGTTTGCTATAGGTGGAATTCCCAAGCTGTGATTGCACGCATGACTCTGACGGACCTACTGGCTTCTGCCGTCTACCTCGACTATCTATTCGCCTTGGACGCGTACCTGAAGAAGCAGCCCTTCAAGCATGAGGCACCGATCGAGCCGGCCATTGTCCGTGTACAGGAAGGGTGGATGGGGCACGCCAATATCAAGGCAGATGCACTTCTTCAGTTGATCAGTGCCGAGCGAGTTCAGGCCTTCAGCTACATAGCGCAGAAATTGGCCGTCTATTCGGAGGCGGACGGAGGGTGGCTGGAATGAAGAGCTACTTGAAAAAGACCCGGGTTCCGGGTGCCATTGCTTATGCCAGCGAAGTTGCGGAGATGTTCCGTTCCACGCGAGCCAACACTGAATAGGACAGGGTGGGCGATTCAAGATCTCGACTCAAGATCTCGACGAGGATGGCGCAAGGATCTTTGGCGCTGCTGGAAGCACGAGCTGGGTTTTGATCAGGTCGTCTCTGCCACTGAGTCACGCGATCCCTCGTCTATCGAGGTTGCAGCGCTCCCAAGCTGTTCTTCGATGCTGGCGCCTCGGGTAGCGAGAGTGGGGGATGGCCGCGGGTCCCTTCTGCTATAAGTGACGCAACCGTGGCCAGAGGGCCTTCAATTAGATTGTGGACTCATGGATTTGTACTGGCGCTTGTTCACCAATTGCACATCGCAGCAGGCGGCTCTCAAGGTCGCGGCGCGGATCTTTCAGCAAGCTGGTCTTGCAGTCGGCAATCTCCACGCAGAGCCATATCACAAGGGCGGCTTCATGGTGAGTACCTGCTCGAGTCATGCCGCTCAATCGTGGCCTGAATTTGTGGTTCTTGCCCTGACTTCGGCTCAGTCCATCGGCCGCGGATGGCTCTTGAGCGGCTCAATTGCAGAGGAGCTGGACGCTTGGTCCAGTCACTCCTCGGTTTCCGGTGTTTCGTCCATCCATATTCAGGCGGAAAGGCAGGAATGACTCATCGCTGGAGCAGATACCGAGTTCCAGCATGGAGCAGCTCCAGAGACCGAGATCGCCAGCCGGCAATCATCTTGCAGGAGCGAGGTGAGGCTTGAGCTTGTGAATCGCGCATCGCGTATCCAGCAGGGCCTGACGGAGCTCATAGTCTCGCGTCGGTGTTCCGCGATATGGAGGGCTCTTGCTCTCGCGATTGATGTCCGCTCCTGGCCGGAAGCGGATGTGAGCCTCCCTGGCAGCGCGCTTTAATGATGAGGAACGTGTCGATGGTCAGCACCCGGTGCAACATCTGCGGTCGAAAGCTTGGCGTCGCTGCCGATCTGCTCTCTGCCGACTGCGGCGGAGACTGCTGGGGCTGCGTGGGAGCGATGGAGCTTGGTTGGCCAGAATCGGCCAAGCGGGTCGCGAAGGAAATCCGAGCCGGGCTTCGGGAGCCTGATGGGGCGGCTAAGCCGCGGTCCGGCAGTTAGCGGGCCAACGTCCGCTTCTGGCCGAAAGCGGACATCGTTCGAAAGCTTGCCGCGTTGATCGTCCGCCGGCCAAAGCACGGACACTTCTATTCATCAGTTGATGATCTCCCCACTCCCCGACGCGACAAACTCCTTCAACTGCCGAACGAACTCCGCATCGTAGGTCTCCCACTCCGTAATCTTTCCAACAACCCGCAATGGCTCCGCACTCCGATACGACCGCGTCGGATTCCCGGGAAACTTCTTGTTGGTCACATTAGGATCGTCCTCGAACGGCCCGGTCGGCTCCACCACATACACACGCGGCCGCCCCTCACCCCGGGCCATCTCCGCAGCCAAACCGGCGCCCTTGGCAATCGTGGTGAAGTAGATGTGGTTCATCACCACACTGTCGCGATAGTTGGAGCGGAAGCCCGCGCTCAGCAGTTCGCCCACCGCGAGGTCAGCGCGGGTGCCGTGATAGAACGGCCCGGCAACCTGGTCGCAGTTGTCATGCGAAACGGGTGTCCATTCGGTGTCCTGTGCCATCGGCACTGCCCCTGACTGTCCTGCCGGATCGACAGGCCGGCGAGTCTAGGATGCCGGGCGGGCCTTGCGGCAAGGCCCCATCAGGGAAATAATCTGTAAGTGGGAGGCGCGGTGCGCCTCCTTTTTTTTATTCTGCCTTGCCGCGGCCTTCCAGCTCGCGCACCGCCGTTTCCAGAGCATCCAGCTTCTCGCGGGTCTTCAGCAGCACCGCGCGCTGCACTTCAAACTCTTCGCGGGTCACCAGGTCCAGCTTGGCCAGCCCTGCCTGCAGCGCGCTCTTGAAGGTGGCCTGCAGTTCCTCGCGCGATTCGCGCAGGCCCGGCGGCACCAGGTCGCTGAGGCGACGGGCCAGGTCATCGATTTGGTTCAGGTCGATCATGGGGTGCTCCGTGGGGTAGTGGGCCTGCGCATCCGGCGCGGCCACGGCGGTTCGGCGCTAAGGATACTGCTGGCCCCGGCCCGCCGGACAGGCGCTGCGGGTTTCGCACCGGCCGCGTTCAGGCGCTATCCTCCACGCCGGAATACAGGAGATAGACGATGAAGATGGTCATGGCGGTGATCAAGCCGTTCAAGCTCGACGACGTGCGCGAAGCGCTGGCCGAGCGCGGGGTTACCGGGATCACGGTGACGGAAGTGAAGGGCTTCGGTCGCCAGAAGGGCCATACCGAGCTGTACCGCGGCGCCGAGTACGTGGTCGACTTCCTGCCGAAGGTGAAGCTGGAAGTGGCGGTGACCGACGATCAGGTGGAGGTGGTGGTGGAAGCCATCGTGAAAGCGGCGGGCACCGGCAAGATCGGCGACGGCAAGGTGTTCGTGTACGACCTGGGCAGCGTGGTGCGTATTCGTACCGGTGAGCTGGACGCGGACGCGTTGTAAGCCGCTGAAGGGATGTGACCGGCGGGGTTTTGCGTCGCCGGAACGAAGAGCGGTCGAGCAAGCTCGACCTCTACCGGTGAAGCGGGTGAAGCGGTCGAGCAAGCTCGACCCCTACCGGTGAAGCGGGGCGGTGGCTACCGGCGCTTGGCCCACTTGTAGAACCGCTTCCAGCCTTGGCGCACGGCCGCCACCCAACCGGGGTCGGCCACCAGCGCCGCCTGCGCAGGGCTCGGCGCCTGCCCGGTCACGCGCTGGCGCATCTTCAGCAGGTTCTTCATGTCGCTGCGGCTCAGCTGCCGGCTCAGCGGGTTGCGGCGCAGCCAGCGCGGTACGCGCCAGGCCGAGGTGAAATCAAGCAGCACCGGTACGCCGGCGCTGACCACCACGTTGGTGCCATGCAGGTCGTTGTGGGTGATGCCGGCGGCATGCAGGCGGCTCAGCGCGTGCTGCAGCTGCTCGAATACTTCATTGCCCACGGCCTGCGCGGTGCTCAACGTCTGGCCGGGGATGAATTCCATGCCCAGCGCCAGGCCACCGAGGGTGCCGAGCAGGGCCGGGGCGTGCTTCCAGCCGCCCAGCCGCTCCAGCATGCGCGCCTCGCGGCGCACCATCAGCCGGGCGATCGGCGACACCGGGGTGCCACGGTAGCGGGAGTAGTCCTTCACCACCGCCGGACGGCCGTCCAGGCAGGTACGGTAGACATCGGGGGCGAGGAAGCGCTCGCCGCGCTTGAGCAGCAGCGGCGCCACGGCATCATCGCCGCAGGACGGGGAGGGAGTGATGGAAGGGATCATGTGGGGTCTCGGGCGACCCGGTGGGCGGCGCTGAAGCGTCAAGCGAACCGGTACGACGGGGGGAACTGGCTAAACTTTCGTTAAGTCAATTTTAGTACCGGCAAGTTCGCTATTCCACGATTTGTCGGAGAAATGTCGGCGTCGTGGCTGGAACAGTTCGTCGCGCTTTCTCGGACAATTCTGTCTCACTTTTCGAAAAGCAATTTGATTTCAATAGCTTGCAAATGCGGCCGGCGGCGCTCGCGGCGCAGCGATGCGGCCCACGCACGCTTGGCTTGACCCCGGCGCACGGCCTGCCGACCATAAGCTGTTACACGCGACATCGACGGCCGCACCCACCCGGCACGTCCCCGTCTCCTGCCGCGTTCCCCCACTGATGCCGGCCCTGCGGCCGCATCGCCCTGTTTCCCTGTCCGGCGTGTGCTGGAGGAAAGTGCTTTGATCATCAAAATCGTACTTGCGGCGCTGTTCGTGTCCTGCGTGCTGTACATCCACTTCCGTGGCAAGGTCCGTGCGCGCTGGTCGCGCCAGCTGCTGGACCACTCCAGCTTCATGGCCCCGATCAACGTGGTCATGTACATGTTCTCCAAGGTGCCGACCACGCCGTTCCTGGACCCGGGCAAGGAATTCCCGCAGCTGGAGCCGCTGCGGCAGAACTGGCAGATGATCCGCGACGAGGCACTGGCGCTGCGCGATGCGCAGGCGATCGCTGCCTCCAGCACGTTCAATGATGCCGGCTTCAATTCATTCTTCCGCCGCGGCTGGAAGCGCTTCTACCTGAAGTGGTACGGCCCCTCGCACCCGTCGGCCAAGGCGATGTGCCCCAGGACCACCGCGCTGCTGGAATCGCTGCCGGACGTGCGCGCGGCGATGTTCGCGCAGCTGCCGTCGGGCAGCGAGCTGCGCCCGCACCGCGACCCGTTCGCCGGTTCGCTGCGCCTGCACCTGGGCCTGGCCACGCCCAACAACGATGCCTGCTACATCGAAGTGGACGRCATCAAGAAGAGCTGGCGCGACGGTGAGTGGATGATGTTCGACGAAACCTACATCCACCATGCGCACAACGAGACGCCCGATGACCGGGTGATCCTGTTCTGCGATATCGCCCGCCCGCTGCGCTTCGGCCTGCCGGGCCTGTTCAACCGCCTGGTGGCGTCCACGCTGCTGGCCGGTGGCGCCTCGCCGAACCTGCCGGGCGACCCGACCGGTGGCGTCAACAAGGCCTTCGGCAGCGTATACAAGGTGCGGCTGAAGGCCAAGGCGCTGCGCGAGCGCAGCGTGGTGGCCTATCAGGTGATCAAGTGGGGCCTGGTGGTGGCGGTGATCGCCGGTATCTGGGCGCTGTAAGCGGACCGCCGCCGGGCATGGCCCGGCGCTACCGGAAAACGAAAAAACCCGCGCTGTCGCCAGCGCGGGTTTTTGCTTTGGTAGGTGCCAACCTTGGTTGGCACGCTTTCCGATCAACCCTTCAGCGCCGCCTTCACGAACGGCGGGGTCACCAGCACGCCGGTGTGCAGCGCGGCGGTGTAGTACAGGGTGTCGAAGGTCTTGGCGGCCGAATCGGCCTGGCGGAAGTCGAAGCTGCTGTCGCCCTTGCGCGCCAGGGTCACGCTCCACCAGCCGGTGGGGTAGCACGGCTGCGGGAACGGCAGGGTCTTGAACGAGCCGAAGCCGGCCTTGCCCATCTCGGTGCGCATTTCGTTGATCAGCTCCAGCTGCATCAGCGGCGACTCGGACTGCTGCACCAGGATGCCGTCGTCCTTCAGGGCCTTGAAGCAGCTCTCGTAGAACGCCTTGTTGAACAGGCCTTCGCCCGGGCCGACCGGATCGGTCGAATCGACAATCACCACGTCCACGCTGCCGGCCGGGCAGTTGGCCATGTAGGCCACGCCGTCGTCGAACATCAGCTCGGCGCGCGGGTCGTCGTTGGAATCGCACAGTTCCGGGAAGTGCTTGCGCGCCATCACGGTCACCTGCTCGTCGATGTCGCACTGGGTCACGCTCTCCACGCCCTTGTGCTTGAGCACTTCGCGCAGGGTGCCGCAGTCGCCGCCGCCGATGATCACCACGCGCTTGGGCGCGGCGTGGGTGAACAGCACCGGGTGGCTGATCATCTCGTGGTAGAAGAAGTTGTCCTTGCTGGTCAGCATGATGGCCCCATCGATGGTCATCAGGTTGCCCCAGTCGGTGGTCTGGAAGATCTCGATCTTCTGGAACGGCGACTGCACTTCGTCCAGCTTGCCGGTGATGCGGTAGCCGATGGCCGAGCCGGTGCGCTCGAAGTGTTCGATGTACCAGTTGCTGTTGTCAGTCATGGGAAAGCATTCCTGTTCGGAGGGGATGGAGCCGGGCTGAAGGCGGGGTGCCACGCATCCGGACGGATCGGCCCGTTCAGGTTCAGACCTGCCACGGGCGCGGGCGCGCATGATAACGAACCTGTGGGCATATAGGCGTTATCATGCCCCCCCTTTTATTTGCCACAAGGCCGACTGCAATGACCGATTGGTCCCTCGACCAAGCCCGCAAGACCTACTCGATCCCGCACTGGGCGGATGGCTATTTCGACGTGGATCAGGCCGGGCACATGGTGGTGAGACCGACCGGGGCGGATGGCCCGGTGGTGTCGCTGCCCAAGGTGGTCGATGCCGCGCGCGCGGCCGGTGCCAAGCTGCCGCTGCTGGTGCGCTTCCCGGACATCCTCGGCCAGCGCCTGGGCAAGCTGCAGGCGGCGTTCGCCCAGGCCCAGCAGGATTGGGACTACCCGGGCGGCTACACCGCCGTGTACCCGATCAAGGTGAACCAGCACCGCGGCGTGGCCGGCACTCTGGCCAGCCACCACGGTGAAGGCTTCGGCCTGGAAGCGGGCAGCAAGCCGGAACTGATGGCCGTGCTGGCGCTGTCGCGCCCGGGTGGCCTGATCGTCTGCAACGGCTACAAGGACCGCGAGTACATCCGCCTGGCCCTGATCGGCCGCAAGCTGGGCCTGCAGACCTTCATCGTCATCGAGAAGCCGTCCGAGCTGAAGCTGGTGCTGGAAGAGTCCAAGGCGCTGGACGTGAAGCCGGGCCTGGGCGTGCGCATGCGCCTGGCCTCGCTGGGCGCCGGCAAGTGGCAGAACAGCGGTGGCGACAAGGCCAAGTTCGGGCTGTCGCCGCGCCAGCTGCTGGACCTGTGGAAGTCGCTGCGCGATACCGAATACGCCGACTGCCTGAGCCTGCTGCACTTCCACATGGGCTCGCAGATCTCCAACGTGCGCGACATCGCCAACGGCATGCGCGAAGCCACCCGTTACTTCGTCGAGCTGTCACAGCTGGGTGCGAAGATCACCCACGTCGACGTGGGCGGTGGCCTGGGCGTGGACTACGAAGGCACCCGTTCGCGCAGCTTCTGCTCGATCAACTACGGCCTCAATTCGTACGCCAGCAACATCGTTCAGCCGCTGGCCAATGCCTGCGAAGAACATGGCCTGACCCCGCCGCGCATCGTCACCGAGTGCGGCCGCGCGATGACCGCGCACCACGCGGTGCTGATCGCCAACGTGTCTGAAGTGGAACAGGCGCAGGAAGGCCGCGTGCCGGACCAGCACGACGACGAGCCGGCCTCGATCCGCCACCTGCGCGAGATCCACGAAGAACTGGACGTGCGTCCGGCGGTGGAGCTGTTCCAGGAAGCACAGCACTTCCACGCCGAAGGCCTGTCCAGCTATGCGCTGGGCCAGATCGACCTGCCGCAGCGTGCGCGCATCGACGATCTGTTCTATGCCATCGCCCATGGCGTGCGTGCGCGCCTGAGCTACGACGAGAAGAGCCATCGCCCGGCGCTGGATGAACTGAACGAGCGCCTGGTCGACAAGTACTTCGTCAACTTCAGCGTGTTCGAATCGATTCCCGATGCGTGGGCGATCGACCAGGTGTTCCCGATCGTGCCGATCGAGCGCTTGAACGAGATGCCGGATCGCCGCGGGATCATCGCCGACATGACCTGCGATTCCGATGGCATGGTCAAGACCTACGTCGAGAACGAAAGCCTGGACAGCTCGCTGCCGCTGCACGCGATCAAGCACGGCGAGAGCTACCGCATCGGTTTCTTCATGGTCGGTGCCTACCAGGAAATCCTCGGCGACATCCACAACCTGTTCGGCGATACCGACGCGGTGGAAGTGCTGGCCGATGCCGATGGCTATGCCATCACCCAGCAGCGCCGCGGCGATACCACCGACGTGATGCTGGACTACGTGGGCTACAAGCTGGATGACCTGCGTGCGGCTTACGCCGAGCGCGTGGCATCGGCGGACCTGTCGCCGGAACGCGCGCAGGAGCTGTCCGAAGCGCTGGAAGCGGGCCTGACCGGTTACACCTACCTGTCCGATGAACCGTTGATCTGAGGGTGACGGGAACGCCGGGCATGGCCCGGCGCTACCGGTGCTGATGAGCGCCCGCGCGATCTTCCATCTGTTCCTGCATGCCGCCGTGCCAGCCCTGCTGGCATGGCTGTTCTGGCGCAAGCGCTTCGCCTCGGCGTGGCTGTTGCTGCTGCTGGGCTGGATCATCGATCTGGACCACCTGCTGGCCGATCCGATCTACGCCCCGAACCGCTGCAGCATCGGCTTCCACCCGCTGCATACCGCACCGGCGATTGCCGTGTATGCCGGGCTATGCGTGCCGAAGAAAACGCGGCTGGTAGGCATCGGTTTGATGATCCACATCGTGCTCGATGCCATCGACTGCTGGTGGATGCATCACCGTTGAGGCTTGGTAGATGCCGACCTTGGTCGGCGCTCTTGATGCGCGTCGACCACGGTCGACACCTGCCGGGTGGCGCATGATCCGGTAGCGCCGGGCCATGCCCGGCGAGCGCAGCGGCGCGTTACCCCATCGGCAACCACAACGTGGCGCGCAATCCCGGTTGTGCATTCTCCAGCGCCAGCCGTCCACCATAACTGGCGGCGATATCACCCACGATGGCCAGGCCCAGGCCACTGCTGTTTTCGCGCTCATCCAGCCGTACGCCACGCTGGGTCACCTGCGCCAGCGCCTCGGCTGCCAGCCCCGGACCGTCGTCGCGCACATCAATGCGCAACTGTTCATCGTCCACGCGCGCAGTGACCGTCACCTCCCGCTGTGCCCACTTGCCGGCGTTGTCGAGCAGGTTGCCGAGCATCTCTTCCAGGTCGGCGCTGGCACCGGCGAACTGCAGGTCGTCGGCAATGCCTTCGGCCTGGAACTGCAGCGCACGGTCCCCATGCACGCGCGCCATCAACCCGCACAGCGCCTGTGCCACCGTGGCCACCGGCGTGCGTTCGCGATGGTCGGCGGTCAGCCCGGCGGCAAGATAGCGATCGACGCTGGCCTGCATGCGTGCGCCCTGTTCGCGCAGCGTCGCGCGCCACGCGCGGCCCTCGCCATCGGCTTCAGCGGCGAGCACGCTCAGCGGTGTTTTCAGCGCATGCGCCAGATCCTGTGCGCTGGTGCGGGCGCGGCCCACCATCCGTTGCTGGTGGTCGAGCAGGGTATTGAGCTCTTCGCCGAGCGGTGCGATTTCAGCGCCCAATCCGGCCGTATCGATGCGCTCTGCATCGCCGCGGCGCACGCGTTCCAGCTGCGCACCGAGACGCTGCAGGGGCCGCAGGCCGAAATGCACCTGGCTGGCCAGTACCGCCAGCCACGCCGCTACCAGCACGGCCAACGCCATTGCGCTGCGTTGGCGGAACGCGGCGACGTCCGCATCCAAGGCACTGCGGTCGGTGGCGACCACGGCGACATAGGGTTGGTTGGCGCGGGGCAGGCGCACCGGCTGCACGCGCGCGCGCAGCGATTGCTGCAGCGGGCCCGGCAGATTGCGTTCGGCCGTGCCAGTGGCGGCCACTGGCAGCGTTTCGTCCCACAACGAACGTGACTGCAGCAGCACCTTGCCGCTGCCATCGGCGATCTGCCAGTACGCGCCGGAGAACACGCGCTGGAAGCGCGCATCGTTGGGTTCCTGGCGCAGCTGCAGCTGGCCATCGGCATCGATCTCGGCCTGCGCCAGCAGGGTCAGCATGTCCTGCTGCAGTTCGTTGTCCAGGCGGTCGCGCGCGCTGCGCTTGAACAGTTCGCCCAGCAGCGCACTGGCCAGTGCCGAGACCAGCAGCAGGCCGATGCCACCGGCCAACAGCAGCCGGCGTCGCAATGACGGCTGCCGGCTCACGGCGCGGCCAACCGCCAGCCCTGGCCGCGTACGGTCTGGATCAGGTCGGTGCCGAGCTTGCGGCGCACCCGCCCCAGCAGTACGTCCAGCGCATTCGAATCGGGGTCATGACCGCCATCGAACACATGTTCGCCCAGGCGGTCGCGGCCGATCACCTGGCCGCTGTGGTGAATGAAGTAGCTCAGCAGGCGGAATTCCTGCGGGCTCAGCGCCAACGCCTGGCCATCCAGGTCGAAGCGCCCGGCATTGACGTCCAGCTGCAGTGGACCGCACTGCAACCGTGGACTGGCATGGCCGTGGCTGCGGCGGATCAGCGCGCGCAGGCGCAGCACCAGTTCGTCGGCCTGGAAAGGTTTGGTCAGGTAGTCGTCGGCGCCGGCGTCGAAGCCGGCCAGCTTGTCGTGCCAGCGCCCGCGTGCGGTCAGCACCAGCACGGGAAAGTCGCGGCCGTTGCCGCGCCAGCGTTCGATCACGCTCAGGCCGTCCAGCCCGGGCAGGCCCAGATCGACGATGGCGGCCTGCAGGTCTTCCACCTGGCCGATCTCCTCGGCCTGGCGACCATCGGCCACCACCTCGACCACGTAACCGGCCTGCTCCAGCAGCGGCTGCAGGCGCTCGGCCAATGCGGCATCGTCTTCGGCCAACAGGATGCGCATCAGTCGTCCAGCTCCGTCTTCAACAGCCTGCCGTTGCGCGCATCATAGTCCAGCTCCACCACCACGCCGTCGGCGCGCAGGATCTCCACTTCGTACACGCCATCGTCCAGTTCCACTTCCAGCAGCTGGCCGGGGTGGCGCTTGAGCGCATCGCGCACCACGCCTTCCAGCGGCACGTAGCGGCCTTGCTGCACGGCGCGGCGCGCGACCTGCTGCGCCGGGTCTTGGGCAGGGCCGGCGGCGGTCGGGGCGCTGGCCAGGGCCAGCAGCAGGGACAGGGAGGGCAGGATCGGCACGTGAGTGGCTGGAAGCATGGGAACAAGTGACAGGCGCGAGTGTGCCGCGGCCGACTAACGGTTGGCTAACAGCGCCGGCTAGGCCGCTGTTAACCACGCCGTGCATCGTGGCGTTGCCGGGATGGTCCGGCACCGAACAGGAGAACCCCCATGTTGAAGTCGCTCACCCTCGCTACCGTTGTCGCCCTGGCCGTGGCCCCCGCCGTACAGGCGGCACCGCTGGGCATGGCCCAGGTCGAACAGACCCTGCGCAAGGCCGGCTACACCCAGATCCATGAGATCGAGCGGGATGATGGCCTGTGGGAAGCCGATGTCAGCCGTGCCGACGGTCGCTTCAGCGAGGTGTATGTGGACCCGAAGACCGGCGAGATCTTCGACGAGCACGATGGGCGTGCGCAGCTGAGCACCGAGCAGGTGCTGGCCAAGGCGCAGTCGCAGGGCCTGCGCGAGATCCATTCGCTGGAACGCGATGGTGCGACGTGGTCGCTGGAAGCGCGCAATGCCCGCAACCAGAAGGTGGAAGTGCGCCTGAGCGGTCATGACGGCCGCATCCTGCACAGCGAGCGCGATGGCTGGCTGGATTGACGCCTGCTTCGGGAAGGTGTGTCGACCAAGGTCGACACCTACCTGGTAGAGCCGGCCGCTGGCCGGCTGCTGCACGGTGTTTCCGGGATCAGGAGGTACCCGGCCAGCGGCCGGCCCTACCGTGCGCTTACCAGCCGTAAGGCGGCGGGTAATCCCAATAGCCCGGGCCACCACCGTAATACCCACCACCGCCGTACGGCCCGAAGAAGCCCGGGCCCTTGCCTTCGCTCACGTGGATGTTGACGTTGACCCCACGGGTCTTGCCTTCATCGTTGGTGTAGTTCTTGCTGAGATTCAGCGTGGCGGCGTTGTAGTGGGTGTTGCCGTAATTCTTGGCATAGCCGATGCCGGTGGTGAAGCTGCCGGAGACCTTGACCTTGTCGTCCTGCACGTCGGCGATCCTGCCGTCGCCATGCACGCGCGGGCCGGTCTTGTCGCCGTAGAACGTGCCGGGCGGATCCTGTTGCAGCGTCGGATCGTTGAGATAGCGCATAGGCGTCTGCGGCACGGACAGGTCCAGGCCGGACGCCTGCGGCGCGGTGGCGCCGGCGGCGGACTGCGCCAACGCGGTCCCGGGCAGGGCGGCCAAGCACAGCAGCAGGGTCAGGGGGCGGATCATGACGGCACTCCAGCGCAGAGGGGCCGCGCAGCACGCGGCGGTACAGGCCGACGCTAGCAGGCGTTGCTTGAATGATGCCTGTCGGCGCCCGTTTGCGGTAGAGCCAGGCCATGCCTGGCTTCACGCTACAACCGCCCGAACCCGAACAGGTCCTGGAGCGGGTGCCGGCGCCGCTCGATCCGTGCCCGCAGCAGCCCGGCGCCGATCATCGAATAGGTGATGCCATTGCCACCATAGGCCATGGCGAACTGTACCCGTGGCCCCCATTGCGCATGCGGCCCGAAGAACGGCAGGCCGTCAGCGGTCTCGGCAAAGGTGCCCGCCCATGAAAACGCCGGAGTCGGCTGCAGGTGCGGGAACCATTGCAGCAGCTGCTTCATCAGTTTGCGGGCCTTGCTGTCCACCCGGCCATCGCGGCGGGCGGGAATATCGATGGCATCGTCCAGCCCGCCAACCAACAACCTGCGGTCGCCAGTGGCACGCAGGTACAGGTAGGGGCGCGCGCTCTCCCAGACCATCGTGCGCTGCAGCCAGCCCAGCTCGTCGGCGTTGATCGGGTCGGTGATGAAGGCGTAGCTGCTGCGGTTGCGGGCCACGCGCGGGTCCAGCCACTGCTGGTTGGCATAGCCCATCGCCAGCACCACGTGGCGGGCGCGGATCTGCATGCCGGATTCGGTGCGGGCGGTTACGCCGCGCGCAGTGGGAGTGAGGGCATGCAGAACGGTGCGGTCATGCACCGCGCCGCCGCGCCGCTGCAACCGCCGCAGCAGCCCGTAAGTGAAGCAGTAGGGATCAACCCGTGCGGCCTGGCGGGTCAGCAGGGCGCCTCCGGCATCGACGCTGAAACGTTCCTGCAGCGCATCCCGGTCCAGCCAGCGCGCATCCAGGCCGATGCCACGGCGCGCCTCGCCTTCGGCCATCAGCCGCGGTACGTCACGGCGGCGGCTGGCCAGGTACAGGCTGTCCATCTGCTTGAAGTCGACGTCCTTCAGGCCGCGCGCGACCTCGCCCAATGCAGGGATCGCGTCCGCACAGGCCTGGTAGGCCAGCGCCGCAGCGTCCTGGCCATACTGCGAGGCCAGCTCCAGCAGATGGGTATCGATCTCGTACTGCAGCAACGCGGTACTGGCTGCGGTGCTGCCCCAGCCGATGTCACGCTGCTCGACCAGCGCAACGGCGTGGCCATTGGCCGACAGCTCATCGGCGATCAGCGCGCCGGTGATGCCACCACCGACCACCAGCACATCGCACTGCAGATCCTGTTCCAGCGGCGGAAAGGCTTGGATCAGGCCGTTGCGCACCGCCCACCACGGGTAACCACTCTTCAGGTCCATGCGAGGTCAGGCTCAGGCGGTGGGGTGGCCGGTATGCGGGGTCAGGATCAGTTCGGACAGATCGAAGCCCTGCAGGCGCGCGCTGGCCAGATAATGTTCCTGCACGGTGGCATCGAGCCGGGGCTCACGTGCCAGCAGCCACAGGTACTTGCGATCCGGGCTGCCGACCAGGGCAACGCTGTAGTCCGGCGCCACCTGCATCACCCAGTAGTCACCCTTGGCGAAGGGCAGCCAGCGCAGGCCCTTGGGCAGGAAGCTGACTTCCAGCCGCGCGCTGTCGTTGTCGATCGCGCAGGCCTCACCGGTGGCTTCCTCGATCTCGCCGTCCATGCGGCAGCGGTTGGTGACGCCCACGTTGCCGTTGTCGAGCAGCTGGTAATGGGCCGACACATCGGTGCAGCCCTCCGGCTCGTGGCGCATCGGCAGGCGGGCGATCTCGTACCAGGTGCCCAGGTAGCGGGGCAGCTTGAGGTCGGTGACGGTCTTCAGGGGAGGCAGGTCGGTCATTGTCAGGCGTGGCAGGAGAGGACCTCCACGATGCCGAGGACACTGCCACGGGCGGGTGAAGCCGGGGCGAGGGCCATGTCCAGAACATTCCGTCGCCCGGGCGGAGCGCGTGCCGTCATCGGCGCAGCGGTATGCTTCCGCCAGCGCCGCGTTTTTCCGATCCAACCGAAGTGGAGGTGCCGATGTACCAGGTGATCCTGTTGAAGAGTGAAACCCAGTTCGCCCGCGAGCAGTGGCCGCAGGTGGACGATCTGGTGGACTACGAAGGCGTGGCCTACAGCCTGCGCGCCGGGCCGCGCCAGCCGTTGCCGACCGACCACGCCTGGCACCCGATCGCGGTGTATGCGCCGGATGAGATCACCGAGGAAGAATTCCAGGACTGGTACGCGCTGCAGCAGCCGCAGGTGGAAGAGCTGCGCCTGAAGTACTGAGCCGCAACCAGCGGCCAGCGCCTGCGCATCCGCCGTTTACAGTACCTGCCGTATAGTCGCGCGCAGGCGCGGTGGTCCGCGCAAAACGGTGTGGCTGGCTTGTCTTCCTTCTTCCGAACGATCCTGGTGCGTGGCCCCTGGTTGGCCCTGCTGTTGTGCTGCACGCTGCTGCTGGCTGTGCCGGCGCTGGCCCAGGATGACGACCCCACGCCCAAGCAGCAGCTGGCACAGATCGACAGCACGCTGAAGGATGTTGAGCGCAAGCGTGTTGATGCCGAAGCCACCGAAACGCTGGGCACGCTTTCGGAAAATGCGTCACAGGCCAAGCGTGATGCCGAGGCGCTGGAAAAGACCCTGCAGCCGCAGCTGGACCAGCTCAACGAGCAGCTGACGCAGCTGGGCGAGGCGCCCAAGGACACCACTGAACCGCCGGAGCTGGCGGCGCAGCGGCGCACGCTGACGCGCCAGCGCGATGCCCTGGCGGCATCGATTGCCCAAGCCAAGTCCAGTGCCGTCCGTGCGCAGCAGTTGAGTGCGGACATCGACAAGCAGCGCAACGCGCAGCGCACCGAGGAACTGGGGCGCAAGGTCGCCTCGCCACTGTCGCCAACGCTGTGGCGGCAGGTGGCCGACCAGTTGCCGAACGATATCGCCCGCGTCACCCCTTTGGCCCAGCAGGGCCGGGCCGCGCTGACCACGGCCATTGCCACCCATGGCTGGGGCACGTTGCTGCTGGGGCTGGCGGCGGCACTGGTGATGATGTTCCCGCTGCGCCTGTGGCTGCGCGCGCTGGGGCGCCGGTTCGCTGCGTCCGAGCGTGCCCCCGACGGCCGCCTGCGCCGCTCTGGTCTGGCCATGTGGCTGCTGCTGGTGGGCACCCTGCTGCCCGGCTACGCCGTGGTGGTGCTGGTGGCTGCACTGGATGCCATCGGCGCGATTCCGCCGCGCCTGCAGAGCGTGGCCGAAGGCGTACAGGCGGCGACGTTTGCTGCGGCCTTCATTTCCGCGCTCAGCGCCTGCCTGCTGGTGCCCAAGCGGCCTTCGTGGCGGCTGCTGAACCTGGATGACACCGCCGCGCTGAAACTGCGCAAGTACGCCTGGGGTGCCGCGGCACTGGCCTGGCTGAGCACGGTGCTGGTGGCCATCGATCGCGCCACCCGCACCAGCGACGTCACTACGGTGGCGCTGGACGGCGTGATCGCGCTGACCTATCTGGGCCTGATCATGGCCATGCTGGTGACCCTGGCGCGCCTGCATCGGCGCCAGACCGCCGAGGCCGAGGCGAAGCTGGAAGCGCAGGCCGACGGCCAGGGCGCGGCCGTTCCGGTGCGGCGCAGCAGCTGGCTGGTGCTGGCACGTGTGGCTGGCAACATCGCCGTGGTGGCCGCGATCATCGCCACCCTGATGGGCTATGTGAACTTCGCCAAGTTCGTCAACCAGCAGCTGATCGGCGGCAGCATCGTGGTGCTGGCGGCGACGCTGCTGTTCAAGTTCGTCGATGATTTCTCCACCTGGCTGCTCAACGCCGACAGCAAGGTCGGCCAGACCATCCTGCTCAGCACCGGTCTGAGCGTGTCGCGGCTGGAGCAGGCCGGTGTGCTGCTGTCTGCCGTGCTGCGCACGTTCGTGGTGCTGATCGCGCTGCTGGCACTGGCGGCGCCGTTCGGCAACATCGGCTCGGTGGTCGAGCGCGTCGCTTCGCTGGCCAACGGCATTTCCATCGGCGACATCACGCTCAAGCCTGCGCGTATCGCCATCGCCCTGCTGGTGATGCTGGTCGGGTTGGGGCTGACGCAGCTGCTGCAGCGCTGGTTGACCGACACCTACCTGCCCAAGACCGAACTGGACCTGGGCGCGCGCAATTCAATCAGCACGATCACCCGCTACGTGGGCATCATCTTGGTGGCGCTGTGGGCGCTGACCGCCATGGGCCTGAACCTGAAGAACCTGGCGTTGCTGGTCAGTGCGCTGTCGGTAGGTATCGGCTTCGGCCTGCAGGCGATCATCCAGAACTTCGTCTCCGGCCTGATCCTGCTGGCCGAGCGGCCGGTGAAGATCGGTGACTGGGTGAAGCTGGGCGATCAGGAAGGCGACATCCGCCGCATCAACGTGCGCTCCACCGAGATCCAGGTGAGCGACAAGTCCACGCTGATCGTGCCCAACTCGGAACTGATCACCAAGACCATCCGCAACATGACGATGGGCAACAACCAAGGCCGCATCCAGATCCAGTTCGCGGTGCCGGCCAGCACCGATGTCGCGGGACTGCGGCAGGCGCTGCTGGATGCCTACGGTGCCCACAACACGGTGCTGCAGCAGCCGGCGCCGTCGGTGTACATCGACAGCATCGCTGGCGGCCAGATCACCATCAACAGCTTCGCCTACGTGGCCAGCCCGCGGCAGGTGTATGGCACGCGCAGCGATCTGTACTTCAGCCTGCTGCAGATCCTGGCCGAGCGGAACATCCCGCTGTCCACGCCGACCGACATCCACATCACCCGCGATCCGCCGCAGTAAGAGGGTCGGTCTGCGCCCTGCACCCGCCGAAGCGGTAGTGCCGGCCGCTGGCCGGCAACCTCAGGAGCAACAGCCGAAGCTGGTTTCCTGTGGGATGGCGGGGTGGGTCCGGTTGCGGGGGACGCCGTAAACCCGTCATTGGGGGCTTGGCCGCGGCATCCATGCCGCGGACACCCCCGCAACCGGACCCACCCCGCCTTCGACAGATTTCTGCGATCTGGCGGAATTGCATGGCGTGCTCCTGGGGTGTCGACCTTGATCGACACGTAGACCCACGCCATGCGTGGATGCTCTTCAATGAACTATCGAAATATTCGATTTCATGCAGATGGGGTCAGATCCGCTTTCCGTAAGAAAACGGATCTGACCCCGGATTGATTTCCATATCTGACAGAAGTGTCGACCAAGGTCGACACCTACCGACAGCTGCAGGAATCTGTCAGAGGCGGGGAGGTGTGGGTTGGCAGGACCGTTGGCGCCATGGATGGCGCCATCGAGCCCCCAAGGACGGGTTTACGGCGTGTCCTGCCAACCCACACCGCCCCGCCATCCCACGGAACACCAGCTGTTGCTGTTGCTGTTGCTTTGGCTGTTGCCGTTGAGGTTGCCGGCCAGCGGCCGGCACTACTGCTTCGGCAGGTGCAGGGCGCAGCCCTGCCGAACCCCTTTACCCCCGCGGTCGGCCGCGCGAGGGCACAAGTGCGAAGGTATCCACCGCCAGCTTCTCGGCATGGTTCAACCACGCGCGGATTTCCAGATCATCCACTTCGTGGTCGAGCCCGAATGACACGTTGATCTTGCCATCGGCATCAGGCTGCACCCACTGCTGGGCCAGCACCACCTTGCGCTGCGAGGACACCGCTTCGATCCAGAAACCGCGATCCGGGCGCGTGCTCGCCACCAGCTGCAGCATGTACTGGCCGGCGCGGGTACGGCGGCCCTTCTGCGTGATCATGTGCGCCTGGCGCACGCTGGGGCGGGGGCCTTGGAAGGCATCCAGTGGTGCATCCACGTCGATGCCGTTGCGCAGCTGGCCGTCCCGGTACAGCTTGATGCCGTTGTCGCGGTTCACCAGCAGCGCGCACCAGTCGCCGTCGGCCGAGCCATCCTCGAACGCGGTGCAGCGATCGACGTAGGCGAGCGTGTTGTCCGGGTCGGCATCGTCGAACTGGCGCGAGGTGTTTTCCAGGTACACCGATTTCAAGTCCCAGTCCTTGTCGTATTCCAGCAGCACCGGCGGCTGCACGTGCTGCAGGCCCACCACCACCTGGTCGTCGCCGTCGATCTTCAGCTGCCGCGTCGGCTCACCCAGCCACAGCGAGCGGGCGAAGGCCAGGTACTGCGGATAATCGCGGCCGCCATCGCGGCGTGCCGCGGCGCTGGCACTCGGCGCGCGCTTGTCGTCCAGCAGCGAACGGCCAAAGCCCATCGTCTGCAGGTTCGGATCGAGCAGGCTGAGCAGGGTGGCCCCGGAATCCAGGGTCGAGCCGTCTTCAGCGGCCAGCTGGCGCGGGGCGACGCCATCACCGAGGAACAACAGCAGGTTCTCGCGCTTCTGCTTGGTCAGGATATGGCTGAGGTCATTGGGCATGGCCAGGTGATCGGAGGCGATCACGATCAACGTGTCCTTGCCGTACGGGCTGGCCTGGATGCGTTCGACCAGCTGCGAGATCAGGCGGTCGGTGCACTTGAGCGCATTGAGCATGCCGATGTTGCCGTACTGGCTCTGGTAGCGCTCGCCCTTGCAGGCCACCGGCAGGTGCCCGGCCGGGTGGTGCGTGTCCATGGTCAGCGTGGTCAGCATGAACGGCGCATCCTGTCGCGACAGCTGCTCGAAGCGCTGGTAGGCGGTGTCCAGCAGCACGTCGTCATGCACGCCCCACGCCGAGTAGTGGATACGGCCGATCTTCTTCTGCTGCTTGAACCACGCCAGGTCATGCACTTCATCGAAGCCGTGGCTGGCCAGGAACTGGCCCTTGCCGGCGAACTGGCCGTTGGCACCACCCAGGTAATGGTTGGTGTAGCCCTGCTGCTTGAGATAATCGCCCAGGCACACGGCCTTGGGCAGGAAGCTGCCCATGCGGTCCATGCTGTTCTCATCCCCCTGCGAGGTGGTCAGCGGCACGCCGCACATCGACGACACCAGGCCGGCGATGGTCCAGCCACCGCCTTCGGCCGAGGCCAGGCCGCGTACATCCAGCGACCTGGCCGCCAAGCGGTTGAGATTGGGCATCAGGCCGGGAAACACGGCCTCATCCAGATAGGTGCGCTCCAGGCTCTCGCCGTAGATCCAGACGATGTTGCGTGGGCGCTGCAGGGCCTGCGTGGGCACCTGGTATTCGGGGGCGATACGGGCGAAATCCACCGGGCGCAGCTGCTGATAGAGGCGCTGCCCGTCACGTGCCAATGGACTGATCATGATCGTGGCCACCCACAGCACGGCGAAACCGGCAAACCATGCACCACCGGCTGTGGGGCGGCGCCAACGCTTCACCCGCGTAGCGAACAGCGGCAGCAGCGACACGGCGGCCAGCACGATGAAGCCGGCGATATAGCCCTTGAAGTCGGCGACTCCGGCGCCTTCCATGTCCGCACCCAGGTGGTACAGGGTGGCGGCGTTGAGTCCGTCACCGGACAGCTTGTCGATCAGCCACCAGGCACTGAGCGCCAGCAGCAACAGCGAGAACAAGCCTGCTTTCCACCACACCCACTTTGCGGACGCGAGGAACAACCAGGACAGCAGCAACAGCGACAGCAGCAGAATCCAGAGCATAGGCAGCTTCGGCAGTGACGGGGTGGCGATGGACGTCGTACCGACGCGTGTCCATCCGACCGGCGCTGCTGCAAGCACATCTGCATGACAGGCCGATGACCCGATAGTGCATGCACGAACCTGACTGAAATGTTTGTTGAAATCGAGCGCGCGATATCACGCTGCGAACGTAAATCGAGCGTGAAAACTCACGCTCGATTGCATTAAAAACTGCATGAATGCACTGTTTTCGCTGATCCACGCCGAGCGTGGATGCGACACTATCGATGCCCGCGTTCCTCGCGCGAACGCGCACGGCGATCGAACAACAATGCGCTGGTCACGATGCCCAGCCCAAGCACCACGCCGATCAACAACAGCACCAGTGCGATGGCGGGATAGCCCAGCACATGCCAGCCGGTGTCGATCTTCATCATCATTGCCGCCGCCATGATCAACGCGGCGCTGATGATGCCGGCGGCTACGCGGTTGGCGATCTTCTGCAGGTTCTCCATCAGCCGCGATTCTTCCAGCCCGGTCACCTTCATCTGCAGGCGGTTCTCGGCCAGCAGCGCCATGATGTCCGACAGCTTGCGCGGCCCGTCGCGCAGCAGTTGCTGCAGCTCCATCGCCTCGCTGGCCAGGTTGGCGGCCGACAGCGATTTTTTCAGGCGCGCGCGCATCACGTGCTGCAGCTGGCGTTCGACGATGCGGCGCGTGTCCAGATCCGGTGCCAGCAGGCGGCATACGGTTTCAAGGTTGAGCAGCGCCTTGCCCAGCAGGCTCAGCTCCGGTGGCGTGCGCAACCCGGATGAGGTGGCGATGCGCACCATGTCCAGCACCACGCGCCCTTCGGAGAAGTTCGCGCTGGCGGCATAGCGTGCGATCAGCTGGCCGGTCTCGCGCAGGTAGCGCTCCTCATCGAATGCCTCCAGCCGCGTGCTGATGCTGATCAGGTCGTCGGCCACTTCCTCGCCGCGGCCATCGACGGCGGCAAACAGGATCTTCAGCAGGCGCTCGCGCAGCCGCGGCGGCATGTGCGCGACCATGCCCAGGTCGAAGATGGCCAAGCGCCCGTCAGGCATCACCCGCAGGTTGCCGGGGTGCGGGTCGGCGTGGATTTCGCCGTGCACGAAGATCTGGTCCAGGTAACCGCGGATCAGCGCCGCCGCCAGCGGGTCCATCGCCTGTTCGGTGCGGCGCACATCGGGAATGGCATCCACGCGCACGCCGGTGGCCAGTTCCATGGTCAGCACGCGATGGCTGCTGTAGTCCCACAGCGGCTGCGGAATCCACAGGCGCCGGAACGGCTTCAAGTGCCGGCCGAAACGCGACAGGTTCTCGGCCTCGGCGTGGTAGTCCAGCTCCTGCATCAGCGTCTTGGCGAATTCGTTGAGCCAGTCGCGCAGGCGCACGCGGCGACCGATCTGGGTCAGATGGTCGGCGGCCAGGGCGAAGCTGCGCAGCACCTCCAGATCCGAACGCAGCTGCGCGGCCACCTCGGGCTTCTGCACTTTCACCGCTACCTCGCGGCCGTCATGCAGTACCGCGCGGTGCACCTGGGCGATCGACGCGCAGCCCAGCGGTTGTGGGTCGAATGCGGCGAACAGCTTGTTCACCGGCGCCCCCAGCTCCTGCTCGACGATGGCGTGGATGCGTTCGACCGGAATCGGCGCCACCTTCTCCTGCATGCGCTCCAGCGCGGTGGCGAACTCCACCGGCACCATGTCCGGGCGGGTCGACAGCATCTGCCCCAGCTTGACGAAGGTGGGCCCCAGCGCTTCCAGGTCACTGACGAACTGCTCCGGATTGCCGTCCGGTGGCACGTCGGTGTGGCTGCCGGCAGCGTCCAGGTTCATGCCGGAGAACACGCCGGAATGGCGGTAGCGCATCAGCAGGCGCAGGATCTGGCTGCGCCGGTTCATGCCTCTGATCAGCGGCGGATTGCCTGTGGCGGTGGACGGATTGCTCAAACGACACTCCTCGAAGACGACGACCCGATGTCCGTGATCCCGCCGCCGGCGGGACCGGATTACGCTTCCAGTGTCCCTGCCGCCCGGTGGGCGCGCGGTGAACCCGCTACCGCAGGTGGCGCCGGATCGGTCAGAATCCGCTCATTCCCTTTACTGGATCCCCCATGGCCGGTGCCAGCCTGTTTGCCCTGCTTGACGATATCGCCTCCCTGCTCGACGACGTCTCGGTGCTGACCAAGGTCGCCGCCAAGAAGACCGCCGGCGTGCTGGGCGACGACCTGGCGCTGAACGCGCAGCAGGTAACCGGCGTCAACGCCAACCGTGAATTGCCGGTGGTGTGGGCGGTGGCCAAGGGCTCGCTGGTGAACAAGGTGATCCTGGTGCCGGCGGCGCTGGCGATCAGTGCGCTGGAAGCCTGGCTGCACAGCCGCGGCTGGAACGTGCCGCTGATCGTGCCGCTGATGATGATCGGCGGCGCCTTCCTGTGCTTCGAGGGCGTGGAGAAGCTGGCGCACCGTTTCCTGCATTCTGCCGATGAGGACGCCGAACACCAGGCCGAGCGGCGCAAGGCGCTGGCCGATGCGCAGGTGGACATGGTCGCGTGGGAAAAGGACAAGGTGAAGGGCGCCATCCGCACCGACTTCATCCTCTCGGCCGAAATCATCGTGCTGTCGCTGGGCGTGGTTGCCACGGCGTCGTTCATCAACCAGGTCAGCACCCTGGTGGTGATCGCGCTGGCGATGACCGTGTTCGTCTACGGGCTGGTCGCCGGCATCGTCAAGCTGGACGACCTGGGCCTGTACCTGTCGCGCAAGGGCGCGGCGCTGGCGGCAGTCGGCCGTGGCCTGCTGGTGTCGGCACCGTGGCTGATGAAGTTCCTGTCGGTGGCCGGTACCGCAGCGATGTTCCTGGTTGGTGGCGGCATCCTGGTGCACAACGTGCCGGCGCTGCACCACGCGGTGCAGGCGCTGGGCGGTGAAGGCCAGTGGGGCTGGCTGGTCAACGCGCTGGGCAACATGGTGGTCGGCATCATCGCCGGTGCCATCGTGCTGGCGGCGGTGACCGGGTTTCAGAAGCTGCGCGGCAAGTAAGCGCCGGCCCGCTGCCCGGAAGAGGCCGACCTTGGTCGGCGGTTTGTTGTCCGCGCGTGCCAACCAAGGTTGGCACCTACCCAGCGGTTTCCGGTGCCTTGCCCGGAAGAGGCCGACCTTGGTCGGCGGTTTGTTGTCCGCACGTGCCAACCAAGGTTGGCACCTACCCGGCGGTTTCCGGCGCCTCGCCCGGTAGAGGCCGACCTTGGTCGGCGGTTTGTTGTCCGCGCGTGCCAACCAAGGTTGGCACCTACCCAGCGGTTTCCGGCGCCTTGCCCGGTAGAGGCCGACATTGGTCGGCGGTTTGTTGCCCGCACGTGCCAACCAAGGTTGGCACCCTACCCAGCGGTTTCCGGCGCCTTGCCCGGTAGAGGCCGGCCTTGGTCGGCGGTTTGTTGTCCGCGCGTGCCAACCAAGGTTGGCACCTACCCAGCGGTTTCCGGCGCCTCGCCCGGTAGAGGCCGACCTTGGTCGGCGGTTTGTTGTCCGCGCGTGCCAACCAAGGTTGGCACCTACCCAGCGGTTTCCGGCGCCTTGCCCGGTAGAGGCCGACCTTGGTCGGCGGTTTGTTGTCCGCGCGTGCCAACCAAGGTTGGCACCTACCCAGCGGTTTCCGGTGCCTTGCCCGGTAGAGGCCGACCTTGGTCGGCGGTTTGTTGCCCGCGCGTGCCAACCAAGGTTGGCGCCTACCCAGCGGTTTCCGGCGCCTTGCCCGGTAGAGGCCGACCTTGGTAGGCGGTTTTATTCCCGCAAGCACCAACCAAGGTTGGCACCCACCCGCGAGCTAGCCCGCGTGTACCCGGTTCTTGCCTTGGCGCTTTGCTGCGTACAGCGCGTCATCGGCGCGCCGCAGCAGCGTATCGGCATCGTCTCCCGGCTGCCATTGCGCCAGGCCCGCGCTGAAATGCACGGGGATGCGCCGCTCCTGCAGGGTCAGCACGCGATGCGCCAGTGAGCGCTGCAGCCGCTGCACCGTGGCCATGCTGTCCGCGCCGGGGGTTTCGGGAAGCACCAGCACGAACTCGTCGCCGCCCAGCCGGGCGATGCCATCAGTGGCACGCAGCAGCAGGCGGCACACCGCCACCAGGTGCTGCAGCAGCGCGTCGCCGCCGGCATGGCCGTGTTCGTCGTTGGTCTGGTGGAAATCATCCAGGTCGATCACCGCCAGTCCGAGCGGCGAGTGGTTGCGTGCGGCGCGGGCCAGCTCGCGCTGCAGCAGTTCATCCAGGCCACGCCGGTTCAGGGCCTGGGTCAACGGATCGATACGCGCCAGATCGCCGGCCGCGCGCAGATCCTGTTCCAGCTGGTTGATGCGCTGTTCGGCGCGTTCCACTTCCTGCCGCGCGCTGGCCAGGTGATCGCGCGCCTGCGCCGCCTGCTGCTGCACTTTGCCGGTGTCCTGCATCACTTCCTGCAGCAGGTGGTTGAGGTCGGCGATGCTGCGCGCCTCGCGCAACTGCAGCGCGTAGCTGCCGATGCGGTCGTGGTATTCACCGGTGCTGGCAGCCATGCCATCCATGCGCTCGATGAACTCGCCCATCAAGCTACGCATGGCCGCTTTCGAATCGTCGATTCCCTGCCGCAGCAGGCCCTGCTTGTAGATCACCTCGCGCAGCTCGGCGCGGGTGCGCTCGACCGATTCGGCTTCCAGCGGTCCGGCCAGCAACTGGCGCACGGCCGCGATCTGGCCCTGCAGCCAACTGCGGTCATCCAGCAACTCGCTGACGTTCTCCAGCAGCAGGGCGAACAACTCAAGCAACAACGCCTGCTGTTCCTGCCAGCTTTCGGCGCGCACGCCGATCTGGTGGCCCAGCTCGCGCGCGCCCTGTTCGATCGGTTCCAGTGCCGCGCCCGGTTGCCATTGGCGCAGGCGTATGGCCAGGGCCTGCGCCTGCTCGCGCAGGTCGGGATCGTGCTGCAGCAGCGCGACCACCGCGCCGCCCAGCAGCAACCGCAGCTGCTCGGACAGGCGCAGGCTGTCGGGCTGGCCATCGGGCGAGTGCTGGTCGATGGTGCGGATGTATTTATCGATCAGCTGCCGCATCGCCCGGCCATAGCGCGGCCAATCGGCACTGGCCTGTGCTGATTGCAGGCGATCACCCATGTCGCCCAGCTCGCCCGGCAGGGTGGCCATGCCATTGGCGAAGGCGGCCAGCAGCGGCTCGGGGGCATCGGCCCCGGCAAACAGCTGCTGCAACGCCACGCTGCTACCGCCCTGCAGTACCACCCGATCGCCGCGCCCGTCATCGACCACCGCGCGCACGCGCGCAGGCGGCCCGATGGCGGTGCCGGGGGCAGGGCGGGGGTCGGGCTGGTCCGTCATGGAACGCATCCTGGGATGGCAGGGGGGCTGGTCACAGCATATCGGCGCAACCGGCGGTGGCTTGAACCGATAGGATGGGCGACAGGATGCCGCAGTGGAGGTGGGTATGCGTGTGATGTTGCTGGGGGCGACGGGACTGGTCGGAGGCCACGCCCTGTCGCAGCTGCTGGCCGACCCCCGCTGCAGCGCCGTGGTCGCGCCCAGCCGTCGCCCGCTGGCTGCGCCGCACGGGAAACTGCACAACCCGGTGCTCGACTTCGCCCGGCTGCCCGATGCGCCGGACTGGGCCCGGGTGGACGCGGTGGTCTGCGCCCTGGGCAGCACCATCGCCCAGGCCGGCAGCCGCGAGGCGTTCCATCGCATCGATCACGACTATCCGCTGGCCTTCGCCCGCCTGGCCCTTGCGCAGGGTGCCCAGGCCTTCGCGCTGAACTCGGCCGCAGGCGCCAACCCGCGTTCGTCGATCTTCTACAGCCGGGTCAAAGGCGAGCTGGAGCGCGACCTGCGCGCGCTGGGTTTCCCGTCGCTGACGCTGGTGCGGCCGGGGCTGATCGGCGGTGAGCGGCAGGAGGTCCGCCGTGGCGAACACTTCGCGCTGCAGGTGCTGGGTGTGCTGGGGCCGGTGTTGCCACGTGCGTGGCGGATCAATCCGGCACCGGAGATTGCCCACGCGCTGGTGGATGCGGCGCTGGCGGCAAAGCCGGGCGAGCACGTGGTGCCGTCGCGCGATCTGGTCGGCTGATGTCCCGCGCGCTGCGCCTGAACCAGCTGCTTCAGGTACTGCGCCGCCATCGCCGGCCGGTGGCCGGGCAGGCGCTGGCCGAGGAACTGGGCATCAGCCTGCGTACGCTTTACCGCGATATTGAAACGCTGCGCGAGCAGGGCGCCGACCTGCGCGGGGAAGCCGGTGTCGGCTACCAGCTGGAACCGGGCGATGTGCTGCCGCCGCTGACCTTGCCACCGGCCGAGATCGACGCGCTGGTGCTTGGCCTGCGCTGGGTGGCGGCACGCACCGAGCCGGCCCTGGCCGAGGCCGCGCGTGATGCCCTGGCGCGCATTGCGCACGTGCTGCCGGCGGCGCGACGCGATGCGCTGCGTGACAGCGGCCTGCGGGTGGGGCCATCGCGAACGACGGCCAAGGTACCCCCGGCGCGGCTGCAGGCCGTGCGCGAAGCGGTGGGCACGCAGCAGCGGCTGCAGTTTGCCTATGAAGATGCGCAGGGCCGGCGTACCGAGCGCGTGGTCTGGCCGTTCGCACTGGGGTACTTCGATGAAGTGCCGATGCTGGCGGCGTGGTGCGAGGGCCGCGAAGACTTCCGTCATTTCCGCCTGGATCGCATTCGCCATGTGCGTGCGTTGGAAGAGCACTACCTGGTGCCACGCGCGACCTTGTTGCGGCGCTGGCAGAAGGCGCAGGGCATCGCTCCGGATTGGCTGGACCGTTCGTGACGAGGTCGAGCTTCCTCGACTGCTTCTGGTCGTTGCTCTGGCTTTGGTAGATGTCGAGCTTGCTCGACGCTCTTGCTCTTCGCTCTCTGCGCTCGGTAGGTGTCGAGCTTGCTCGACGCTCTTGCTCTTCGCGGAGAGCAGTCGAGCAAGCTCGACATCTACCAAAGCCAGAGCAAAGGCAGTCGAGCCTGCTCGACACTGCTGACAGGATCTGTCAGCAGGGCAGGGCCACCATGACCGCTCCCAACCACGGAGCTTTCCCATGTTCAAGCCAAGCACCCTGCTGCAGTACGTGCGCGACGTTGCCACCAGTGCCACCTTCTACAGCGGCATCCTCGGCACGGCACCGGTCGAACAGTCGCCCGGCTTTGCCCTGTTCCTGCTCGGCGATGGCGCCGCGCTCGGCCTGTGGCAGCGCGATGACGTGCAGCCGCCAGTGGATGCGGAGGGCGGTGCAGCCGAGCTGGCGATGGTGGTGGCCAATCCTGATGAAGTGCGGCAGTTGCACGATGCCTGGCGCGCACTCGGTGTGCAGATCGCCCAGGCGCCGGTAACGCTGGAATTCGGGCACACCTTCGTCGGTGTCGACCCCGATGGCCACCGCCTGCGTGTCTACAGCCGCGCCGAGGGCATGGTCGCGCGCGATTGATCCAGGAATTTCGTATAGCAGAGCCCAAGCTCGGCTTGTTTCATGCCTTCATCCACGCATGGCGTGGATCTACTGAAAAGCAGCCGAGCATGGCTGGGCGACATAGTGGAGCAGGCACAAAAAAACGCCGGGCAATGCCCGGCGTTTTTCAACTCATGTGCCAACCAAGGTTGGCACCTACCGGTCAGCTGGCCAGCGCCAGATCGTCCATCATCGCGCGCAGGAAGCGGGCCGCTTCACCGCCGGTGGCGGCGCGGTGGTCGAAGGTCACCGACAGCGGAATGACCTTGTGCGCTTCCACGCCGCCCATCACCGGGGTCATCTGGTGGCGGGCACGGCCGGCACCGACGATGGCCACGCACGGCGGCACCACGACCGGGGTCGCGTAGCGGCCGGCGAACATGCCGAAGTTGGACAGCGAGATGGTGTAGCCGCTTAGTTCCGAGGCCGCGATCGAACGCGCTTCCACCTGCTCGCGCAGACGGTTCACGCCTTCACGGATGCCACGCGCGTCGAGCATGTCGGCGTTGCGCAGGGCCGGCACGAACAGGCCGTCGTCGGTATCCACGGCGATGCCGATGTCCACCTGCGCGTGCAGGGTGCGGGTCAGCGCTTCACCGTCGAACCAGGCGTTCATCGCCGGCACCTTCTGCGCGGCGACCACGATCGAGCGCACCAGGCGCGCGGTGACGTCGTTGCCCGGCAGCCAGGCGTGGATGTCGGCGTCGTCGTTCAGCGTGGTCGGCACGACCTTGCTGTGCGCATCGGCCATGACGCGGGCCATGTTGCGGCGCACGCCCTTCAGCGGTTCCGGCTGGCCCTTGGCGACCACGCCCGGCGGCTGGGTGCGCATCGGCTTGCCGGCAGCAGACAGCGGGGTGCGTGCGTCGGACTGTACCGGTGCGGCCACCTGGGCCGGCGCCGGTGCGGCGGCAGCCGGTGCAGCAACCGCTGCCGGAGCCGCGCCGATCTTCGCACTGCCGTCGGCGGCGGCCTGTTTGACGTCGGCCATGGTCACCGCGCCATCGGCGCCGGTGGCACGTACGCGGCTCAGGTCCACGCCCAGCTTGCGCGCGGTGGCACGCACCGCCGGCACGGCCTTGACGCCGCCCACGGCCAGCGCCTGTTCGGCGTGCACAGCGTTGGAGCTCTGCATCGCGCCGACCACGGTGCCGGCGTCATCACGCTCGGCGGCGGCCGGCTTGGCTTCTTCTGCAGCCACCGGGGCGGCTGCGGTGGGAAGCGGCGGCGGCGTCGGAGCTGCGGCGGCAGCCGGAGCGGCATGGCCGTGGCTGTGGCCGGTGTCCTGACCATCGGCACGCTGCGGCAGGTTCGGGTCCAGCGCGAAGCTGGCCAGCACCGCGCCGGTCGGGATGATGTCGCCGGCAGCGCCGGACAGCTTCAGCACCGTGCCGGAGAACGGCGAGGGCACTTCGACGACGGCCTTGGCGGTCTCCATCGAGACCAGCGGCTCGTCCAGCTTGATCACATCGCCTTCCTTGACGAACCACTCGACGATGGTCGCGTCCGGCAGGCCTTCGCCCAGGTCGGGCAGGTTGAAGTTCTTGGTCTGGCTCATTTGCAGTTCTCTTCCAGCAGTTCCAGTTCGCGGGCAGGCAACCAGCCCGTCGCGCCATTGGCGCGCTCGGACCACCACCACCCGCCGTGTTCGTGATGAAGCTTGACCATCTCGCCGTTCTCCACATCCAGCTCGCGGGCGTCGTAGTCGCGCAGGGCTTCGGCGCGACCATCGTCCAACAGCTGCAACCACGCTACCGGTGCCCATCCGGCGCGCCCATCGCTGGTGCGCACCCAGGCAAACGCCGGCCATTCCTCGTCACGTACACCTACTTCGACGATCTGGCCGGTGCGGAACCGGAGCGGGTTGGGATACTGGCTGCGGTAAGCCCCGAGAAGGCGGGCCCGCATGTCAGCCTGCCGCCACCGCGCGCTTGGCCGCCGCCACGATCCGCTCCACGCTCGGCAGGTACTTCATCTCCAGGCGGAACAGCGGAATGTGGGTGTCGTAACCGGTGACGCGCTCGACCGGAGCCAGCAGGTCGTAGATCGATTCCTCGGCCAGGCGTGCGGCGATTTCCGCGCCGAAGCCCGCGGTCTTCGGGGCCTCCTGCACGATCACGCAGCGGCCGGTCTTGGCCACCGACTCGGCGATGGTGGCAAAGTCCAGCGGACGCAGCGTAGCCACGTCGATGACTTCGGCACTGATGCCTTCGCCGGCCAGCTTGTCGGCCGCTTCCAGCGCTTCCTTCACCTGCGCACCCCAGGTCACCAGGGTCACGTCGGTGCCATCGCGCAGCACGAAGCACACGTCCAGCGGCAGGGCTTCGCCGTCGTTGACGACCACTTCCTTGTACTGGCGGTAGATGCGCTTGGGCTCCATGTAGATCACCGGATCCGGCTCGCGGATCGCGGCCAGCAGCAGGCCATAGGCGCGCTGCGGCGAGGACGGCAGCACCACGCGCAGGCCCGGCACGTTGGTGAAGATCGCTTCGTTGGCCTCGCTGTGGTGCTCCGGCGCACGGATGCCGCCACCCCACGGCACGCGCAGCACCATCGGGCAGTGCAGGCGGCCACGGGTGCGGTAACGCAGGCGCGCGGCGTGGCAGATGATGTGGTCGACCATCGGGTACATGAAGCCATCGAACTGCGCTTCGGCCACCGGCTTCATGCCCTGTGCGGCCAGGCCGATGGTGAGGCCGGCGATGGTGGTTTCATCCAGCGGGGTGTCGAGGATGCGGTCGGCGCCGAAGCGCTGCTGCAGGCCGGCGGTGGCGCGGAACACGCCGCCGTTGACGCCCACGTCTTCGCCCAGCACCAGCACCGACTTGTCGTGCTCCAGCTCCCAGGCCAGCGCCTGGGTGATGGCTTCGATGAGGGTGATCGGGGTGTCGGTCATGTTCTGTTCTCCGCGCGCGACGGCAGCGCTGTCGGCGGCGTTGGTGTGCGCGCTGGACGCGCCGTTCTTGATCTCATCCATGGCGCTGCTCCAGGGCGATCGCCTGGGCACGCTGGGCCAGCAGGTCCTGCGGCGGGTCGGCATAGAGGAAATCGAACATCGCCTCGACCGGCTGCACCGGCGTGTTGAGGTACAGGTTCACTTCCTCGTCCACGCGCTTGCCGCACTCGGCGGTCCAGGCAGCTTCTTCTTCCTCGCTCCAGACACCGGCGTTGGTCAGGTACTTGCGCAGGCGCAGCATCGGCTCGCGCTGCCAGGCATCCTTCACTTCGGCGTCGTCGCGGTAGCGACGGGCGTCATCGGCGGTGGTGTGGTCGGACAGGCGGTAGGTCATCAGTTCCAGCACGGTGCCGCCGTCGCCGGCCAGCGCACGCTCGCGCGCCTGCAGCATGGCGGCCATCACCGCGATCAGGTCGTTGCCGTCCACCTGCAGGCAGTGCAGGCCGCCGGCCAGGCCCTTCTGTGCCAGCGTCTCGGCACCGGTCTGCGCCGAACGCGGGACCGAGATGGCCCAGCCGTTGTTGACGATGCACAGGATCAGCGGCAGCTTGTAGGCACCGGCCGAATTCAAGGCCGCGTAGAAGTCGGTCTTGGAACTGCCACCGTCGCCGCATACGGCCACCGCGATCTGCGGTTCCTTGTTGAGCTTGAACTTCAGCGCAGCGCCTGCGGCGTGCAGGCACTGGGTGGAAATCGGCACGCAGAACGGGAAGTCCTTGGCGGCATTGCCACCGTAGTCGTTGCCGCGCTCGTCGCCGCCCCAGTACATCAGCACGTCGTGCGGGCGCACGCCACGCATGAACATCGCGCCGTACTCGCGGTAGGACGGTGCGAACACGTCGTCCTTCTGCATCGAGGCGCCGATGCCCACATGCGCGGCTTCGTGGCCGAGGCATGCGGCGTAGGTGCCCAGCTTGCCGGTGCGCTGCAGCGCGATCGACTTGCCGTCGAACACGCGCACGAACAGCATCTGCTTGAACATCGGCAGCAACGCGCGTGGGTCGCGCAGGGCTTCGGGCAGGTCATCGCGGACGAGCGTGCCGTCCGTGTCCAGATACTGCAGGTATTCGATCTTGAACTCAGCGGCAACCGTCATTGCGTACTGCACCTTCGACAGAGAAGTTACAAATGATATGAATCGCCATGTTAAGGAATGCGTACGAAAAAGCCGTCCTGCGGCGCAGCACGGCCCACCGGCCTTTGTACCCCCTTCCGGGCGCATGATGCCAATAACTTCAACGTATTCAGCCATTGCTGCAAAGCATCACAAGCGACGCTGGGCTGAGCGCCAGTAGAACGGCGCAAACGGTTCCACGCGCAACCACCGTTCCACAGCCCTACCGCACGCCCCGGTACGGTCATCACGGCTGCCAGCGCGGCGGCAACGCGCTACCCTTGCCGCCCCCGATCTGGTCCCGCCCATGTCCGTCGACAACAACCAACGCGATCTCGAAGCCGGTATCCACACCGATCTGCAGGGGCGGCTGACCTACGGCGGCTACCTGCGGCTGGACCAGCTGCTCAGCGCGCAGCAGCCGCTGTCCAACCCGCCGCATCACGACGAGATGCTCTTCATCATCCAGCACCAGACCTCCGAGCTGTGGCTGAAGCTGCTGGGCCACGAGCTGGGTGCGGCGATCGGCTTCCTGCAGCGCGATGAGGTCTGGCAGTGCCGCAAGGTGCTGGCGCGCAGCAAGCAGGTGCTGCGCCAGCTGACCGAGCAGTGGTCGGTGCTGGAAACGCTCACCCCGTCCGAGTACATGGGCTTCCGCGACGTGCTGGGCCCGTCCTCGGGCTTCCAGTCGCTGCAGTACCGCTACATCGAGTTCCTGCTGGGCAACAAGAACGCGCAGATGCTGCAGGTGTTCGAGCACGACACGGCCGGGCAGGCGCAGCTGCGCACCGTGCTGGAGGCGCCGAGCCTGTACGAGGAATTCCTGAAGTACCTGGCCCGCTTCGGCCACGCCGTGCCGGCGGTGTACGAGGCGCACGACTGGACCCAGCCACACGTGGCCGACGACAGCCTGCAGCCGGTCTTCGAACGCATCTACCAGGACACCGACCGCTACTGGCGCGAGTACGCGCTGTGCGAGGACCTGGTGGACCTGGAAACGGCCTTCCAGCTGTGGCGGTTCCGCCACATGCGCACGGTGATGCGGGTGATCGGCTTCAAGCGCGGCACCGGCGGCTCGTCCGGCGTGGGCTTCCTGGCCAAGGCGCTGGAACTGACCTTCTTCCCTGAATTGTTCCAGGTACGCACCACCCTGCAGGCCGCGCCCCCGCCGGATCTGGCCTGATCCCCATTCAGCTTGGCCGCCCGCGGCTGGCTGGATCGTTTCAGATGCAAGTTCAGCGAGCAGGCTGCGACCTGCCTCAAACGGCGTGTATTTGACGTGAACGCCAGAAGTCGGTGATCCTCGCGCGTTGCTTCACCGCACATCGGACGTGCCTCCATCCACCGAACCAGGAATTCCGCATGAGCGTAAACGCCACTGCGAACACCCCAGAGCCGGCGCTGCCGGACTTCAACACCACGATGGGCCACCCGCGCCCGTTGTGGATGCTGTTCATGACCGAGTTCTGGGAGCGCTTTGCGTTCTACGGCATCCGCTGGGCGTTGGTGCTGTACATCGTTGCCCAGTTCTACAACGGCAACGCCGCCGGTGAAGGCGACGCCAGCCGCATCTACGGCGCCTACCTGGCGCTGGTGTATGCCGCGGCGATCTTCGGCGGTTACGTCGCCGACCGCGTACTGGGTTACCAGCGCTCGATCCTGACCGGCGCGATCATCATGGCCGTCGGCCTGTTCATGATCTCGCTGCCGCAGGAGCACATCTTCAAGCTCGGCCTGGCCACGATCATCGTCGGCAACGGTCTGTTCAAGCCCAACATCTCGACCATGGTCGGCAAGCTGTACGGCCTGAAGGACGAACGCCGCGACTCGGGCTTCACCATCTTCTACATGGGCATCAACATCGGCGCGATGATCGCTCCGGTGCTGACCGAGTACCTGGCCCGCAAGGTCTTCGGCACCTCGGAAATGCCGTCCTACAAGGTCGTGTTCATCGCTTCCGGCGTGGGCATGCTGATCTCGCTGGTGTGGTTCTACATCGGTCGTGCCGGCCTGAAGGGCATCGGCGCACCGCCGGCCGGTGCCGAAGGCTTCGGCCGCATCGTCATGGTGCTGGTCGGTTCGCTGTTCGCCATTCCGGTGGCCTACTTCCTGCTCGCCACCGGCGCCACCGCGCTGGCCTGGATCCTCGGCGTGATGTTCGCTGCCCTGGCCGTGCTGCTGCTGGTGGAAGGCATCCGCGAGGGCAAGGTGCAGCGCGACCGCGTGATCGCCATGCTGATCATCTTCGCCTTCAACGTCATGTTCTGGATGTTCTTCGAACAGGCCGGCAGCTCCTTCACCTTCCTGGCCGAGAACATCGTCAACCGCCAGCTGGGTGAGTGGACCTTCCCGACCGCGTGGTTCCAGTCGGTCAACTCGGTGGCGATCATCACCCTGGCGCCGATCATCGCCTGGATCTGGGTGGCCCTGGGCCGCGCCAATCCGTCCATTCCGCGCAAGTTCGGCCTCGGCCTGCTGTTCAACGGCGCGGCCTTCGCCCTGCTGATGTTCGCCCTGTCGACCATGGTCGTGGACGGCAAGATCCCGTTCTGGACCCTGTTCATGGTCTACGTCATCCAGTCGGTCGGTGAGCTGTGCCTGTCGCCGATCGGCCTGTCGATGGTGACCAAGCTGGCCCCGGTGCGCCTGGTCGGTTTCGGCATGGGTGGCTGGTTCCTGTCCACCGGCATCGGCAACAACCTGTCGGGCATCTTTGCCGGTGCGGTCAGCGGTGAAGGCGGCATGACGGTCGAATCGGCCCTGAAGGGGTATACCTTCGGCTTCTGGGCCTTGATCGGTTCGGGTGTGGTCCTGTTCCTGGTCGCGCCGCTGATCAACAAGCTGATGCATGGCGTGAAGTAATGAGAGGGTAGTGGGCATGCGTACATCGTTCGGTGGTGCAGTGGTGGCAGTGGTGTGTGCGGCGCTGATCGGCGCCTGTTCGCAGCCTCAACCTCCCGCGGCCCCCGAGCCCACGCAGCCCCTCGACACTCGCCCCACCGAGCCACCGGTCGCTGACCCCAGCGAACCGGTGGCCTCGGGCAACACCCCGGCGGCGGCCGACATCGCCGCCATTGCCGGGCTTGGCGCGCAGTTCGACCCCGTCCGCAATCCCGTTGCCGACCTGGAAACGGCCAAGGTCGAGGCCCAGCGCGGCAACAAGCGCATCATCCTGGAAGTGGGCAACGCCGCGTGCGAGCCCTGCCATGCGCTGGATGAAGCCGTGGAAGGCAATGGCGATCTGCGCCGCTTCCGTGATGCCCACTACGTGTGGGTGAAGGTCAACGACAGCGCCGAGAACCCGAACGCGGCGTTCCTCGGCCAGTTCCCGCCGCTCGAAGGCGAGCACCCGCACCTGCTGGTGATCGATGCCGACGGCACCCTGCTGGCGCCGCAGCCCAGCGAAGCAATGCGCAAGGGCAATGCCGTGCAGACCGCACGCGTGATGGCGTTCCTCAAGCAGTGGGCGCCTGACCGGTAGCGCCCGGCGTTTCCCGCCCGCTGCCCGGACATCCACGCGTGGCGTGGATCTACAGATCATTACCCTTCGGCCGTTAATGGCAAGGACCTCACTGCGCCACCCGGCGCGACCGGAGCGCCCATGCACAGCGACCACGCCGAACGCCTGCCCGAACCTGCCAGCCCGTTGGCCGAAGGAGAGGCACCCGATGGCGTGAGCCTGCCTGCGCAGGAAGCGCTGCTGGATGACGCCGGCACCGGCGACGACACGCTGGAGTTGGCACCGCCGCGGCATCGGCTGCCGCAGATCGCCCTGCCCGACAACGTGGTGCTGAAAGGCGCGGTGCAGAAGCTGGTGGAACAGAAGGCGCGGCTGGATCGACTCGCCGCCGAAGGACAGCTGGCCGGCCTGCTGCCGCCGGAATGGCACGGCAACGGCGTGCGTGCGATCGACCTGTCCAGTTTCGTGCAGGGCGTGCTGCCGTTCCTGCAGCCCGCTGAGCGTGGTGAAACCGCACCGGCCCGCCTGCCGGTGCGCCATGTGCTGGGCGACGACAGCCGCTGGGGCCTGGCCGATGTGCCCGAACCGAAGTCACTGGCCTGGTACCTGGCCAGTGATGACCGCGCCAACGCGGGCAGCAAGGATGTCGCCGAGGCCTATCTGGTCGGCGCGCTTGGCCTGGCCTGGATGCAGGAAGGGCGCAGCCGTCCCGGCTTCCTGCGTGCGATGGAACAGGACAGCCTGGCGGCCCGGGTGACCATGCTGGGCTACCCGCCGCCGAGCGAGCTGGCGTTGTACAGCGTGACCGCACACGGCCAGCCGCAGATCTGGTGTGTGCATGGGCGGCGCAGGCTGCGTCCGCTGGTGGCGCCATGGCTGAGCGTGCCGCTGCTGACCGCCTATGGCGTGCCGGCACCGGTGGCGTGGCCGGGCAGCTTCCCGCCCGTCGAGGCCGTGGCCGAGGCGATTGCCGCCGCCCGTCCGGGCAAGCTGCTGCCAGAAGTGGATCTGGGCAGAGTGGTGGCGAAGATCGCCGAAGATGCCTCGTCCGAAGCGTGGCAGCCGGTCAGCCTGCTGCAGCTCAACACCTGGTCGCCGCGCTGGCCGTTCTTCCTGGGCACCTTCGTCGGCCTGCCGTCGCTGCTGCTGGTCACTGCCGCACTGGCGTTGCCCGGGGCGGTCGAAGCGGCCACTGTCGCCGCCTCGCTGGGCTTTGCCGGTGGCGCCATCGGCGCGCTTGCGGTGCCGTGGATCCATGCGCGGCGCAAGCATCTGAGCTGATCGAGTGGGTCATCCACGCATGGCGTGGATCTACTGGGAAGCGCCATAGCGCACCCACCTATGGTGCGGATCCATCCGTGTGCGTGATGCGGTAGATCCACGCCATGCGTGGATGCTCCTCCATCCGCATCTCAGGGTTCGGCAATCACCCGCAACGCACTGGCATAGCCCTTGGCGAGACTGGTCAGGTCAAGCAGCCGGTTCAACGACAGCAGCAGGCCTGGCTGGCAGGCCTTCAGGCGATGATGCTCAAGCCAGGCCTCGGTGACGGTTTCCAGTGTGGCCAAGGCCTCATCGATGCGCTGCAGGTCGGCATCGCGGTCGATGGGCCCGGTGGTGGGGTGATGGGGGCGTGTCATGGCGAAGCTCCGTGGCGGGCCGCCGGGAAGGCGGCAGGCGGTGCGTGGTTGAAAGACCGTGATCCGAAGGAGAACGGCGGCCATGCGGCCCCACGCACCGCCCGCCAAAGCAGGGCAGCGCGAGTCGTTGCCGCCCGCGATGGGCGGCGACGGGTGCGGCGTGGTTTCCTTCGGATCATCGGGCTTTCAACCCCGGCAGCGGAGCGCCGCTGCGTTCCCACCCTCAGGCCTGTGCAGCCCGCCGTCCAATAGGCAATGCCACTCGATGCGCGAATGTCGATACAGCCGCTCTGTGGATCAGGACTCTACCGGCCCCATTCCGAGACATCAGGCGGTAAACGCGACATGTCGAGTCGAACCCAGCTGAAAGACCGTTCGTCGGCGGGCAATGAACGCCGCGCGTTGCACGTCATCAATGGCCTGCGCCGGATCCCTCACAGCGCAGCCCGCGACATCATCCACGCCTGGCGTGGATCCATTTGTCGACCAAGGTCGACACCTACCAAGAGCGGCGGCGGGGGGGCGCCGCCCCGGGGTCAGACCCCTTCGCCCATCCGCTCCAGGCCATCGCCGGCCAGGCGCAGGATCAGCTTCTCCAGCACCTGCTCCTCTTCCTCGCTCAGCACCGACATCAGCTTGCGGGTGATCTCGATCACCATCGGCGCGATCGTCTCGTATACCTCGAACCCCGCCGCCGACAGCGCCAACACCGAACGGCGGCGGTCATCGCCATGCGTCTCACGCTTGATGAAACCGCGCTCCAGCAGGCGGGCCACCGCGCGGCTGACCGCGACCTTGTCCATCGCCGTGCGGTCGGAGACCTCGCTGGCCGACGACCCGGGGTACAGCGCCAGGATGGTGATCACCCGCCACTCCGGAATGGCCAGGCCATAGCGGTCGCCGTACAGCTTGGCGATGTTGCCGCTGACCCGGTTGGACAGCACGCTCAGCCGGTACGGCAGGAACTGTTCCAGGTCGAGCAGGACGTGGGAGGCACGCAGGCGGGTGGAAACGGGATCGGCGGGGCTCATGTTGCGGTGCACCTTGCTGGTGGTTTCAAGTGTAACTATAAGTGTTGGGTCCGTACCCTGCATTCTCGCCGGGTCCAACCCCGCCCGCACCTGGTTTGTGCCGATGCGGCACCGATTCGGAGCCACGCCATGAATACCGCAGTCCCGTCCGCCTCGCATCCCAACCCCGGCATGCAGGTCACCACCTTCGAAAACCCGATGGGCATCGACGGCTTCGAGTTCGTCGAATTCGCCGCACCGGCCGGCCGTGGTGCCGAGCTGCACGAGTACTTCCGCAAGATGGGCTTCAGCGCGGTGCTCAAGCACAAGCAGCGTCCGATTACCGTCTATCGCCAGGGCGACGTCAACTTCCTGGTCAATGAAGACCCCGATTCGTTCGCCGCCGACTTCGCTGAAAAGCACGGCCCGTGCGCCTGCGGCTTCGCCATCCGCTTCAAGAAGCCGGGCGCGGAGGTCTACCAGACCGCGCTGGGCAATGGCGCCGAAGCCATCGCCTTCAAGCCGGATAGCAAGGCGGTGAACGCCCCGGTCATCAAGGGCATCGGTGACTGCATGCTGTACCTGGTGGACCGCTACGGCGATGCCGGCAGCATCTTCGATGGCGACTACGAGCTGATCGCCGGCGCCGAGCTGCGCCCGAAGGGCTTCGGCCTGACCTTCATCGACCACCTGACCCACAACCTGTACTTCGGCAACATGCAGCAGTGGTCGGACTATTACGAGCGCCTGTTCAACTTCCGCGAGATCCGCTACTTCGACATCAAGGGCCTGAAGACCGGCCTGGTGTCCAAGGCGATGACCGCGCCGGATGGCATCGTGCGCATTCCGCTGAACGAATCGTCCGACCCGAAGAGCCAGATCAACGAGTACCTGGATGCGTACAAGGGCGAGGGCATCCAGCACATCGCCTGCTTCACCGAGAACATCTACGAAACGGTCGAAGCCATGCGCGCGCAGGGCGTGGATTTCCTCGACACGCCGGAGACCTACTTCGATGTGATCGACCAGCGCGTGCCCAACCACGGTGAGGACGTCGCCCGCCTGGCGAAGAACAAGATCCTGATCGACGCCGACCCGGAAACCCACCAGCGCAAGCTGCTGCAGATCTTCACCCAGAACTGCATCGGCCCGATCTTCTTCGAGATCATCCAGCGCAAAGGCAACGAAGGCTTCGGCGAAGGCAACTTCACCGCGCTGTTCGAGAGCATCGAACGCGACCAGATCCGCCGCGGCGTGCTGTAAGGTTTCCACAACGGCACCTTCTCCACCGGTAGCGCCGGGCCACGCCCGGCGGCTTTCCCCAGGCTTCCAGGAACCCCCATGTCTCCCTCCATCACCGCCCGCGGCTACCAGTCCGGTTTCGGCAACGAGTTCGCCAGCGAGGCCGTGCCCGGTGCGCTGCCCGTCGGCCAGAACTCGCCGCAGAAGGTGGCCCATGGCCTGTATGCCGAGCAGCTGACCGGTACCGCATTCACCGCACCGCGCGGCAGCAATCGCCGCAGCTGGCTGTACCGGATCCGTCCGGCGGTTACCCACGGTGAGTTCACTCCCTTCGCGCAATCGCAGCTGCAGTGCGATTTCAGTGCACAGCCGGCTTCGCCGAACCAGCTGCGCTGGAGCCCGCTGCCGCTGCCGGAACTGCCCACCGATTTCGTCGAAGGCCTGTACACGATGGGCGGCAACGGCTCGCCCGACGCGCATGCCGGTGTCGGCATCCATCTGTACGCGGCCAACCGTGACATGGTCGGCCGCTACTTCTACGACGCCGACGGCGAACTGCTGATCGTGCCGCAGCTGGGCAGCCTGCGCCTGCTGACCGAGCTGGGCGTGATCGAGATCGAACCGCAGCAAATCGCGGTGATTCCGCGCGGCGTGCGCTTCCGCGTCGAGCTGCCGGATGGCCCGAGCCGCGGCTACATCTGCGAGAACTTCGGCGCACTGCTGAAGCTGCCCGACCTGGGCCCGATCGGTTCCAACGGCCTGGCCAATCCGCGCGATTTCGAGACCCCGCATGCCGCGTTCGAAGACGTCGACGGCGATTTCGAACTGATTGCCAAGTTCGACGGCCGCCTGTGGCGTGCGCCGATCAATCATTCGCCGCTGGACGTGGTCGCCTGGCACGGCAACTACGCGCCGTACCGCTATGATCTGCGCCGCTTCAACACCATCGGCTCGATCAGCCACGACCACCCGGATCCGTCGATCTTCCTGGTGCTGCACTCGCCCAGCGACACCCCGGGCACCAGCAACATGGACTTTGCGATCTTCCCGCCGCGCTGGCTGGTGGCGCAGAACACGTTCCGCCCGCCGTGGTTCCACCGCAACATCGCCAGCGAGTTCATGGGCCTGGTGCATGGTGCCTACGACGCCAAGGCCGAAGGCTTCGTGCCGGGCGGTGCGTCGCTGCACAACTGCATGAGCGGCCACGGTCCGGATGCCCCGACCTTCGACAAGGCCTCCAATGCGGATCTGTCCAAGCCGGATGTGATCAAGGACACCATGGCCTTCATGTTCGAGACCCGTGGGGTGATCCGCCCGACCGCGCAGGCGCTGGCAGCAAGCCACCGGCAGGGCGATTACCAGCAGTGCTGGAACGGCCTGCGCAACAATTTCCGTTGATCGTCTGCATCCACGCATGGCGTGGATCTACCGGAAAGCGCGATACCGCATCCACGCATGGCGTGGATCTATCGGGAAGCGCGATACCGCATCCACGCATGGCGTGGATCTACCGGGAAGCGCGATATCGCGTGCACGCGTGACGTGGATCCATCCGGGCAAGTGATGTAGTAGATCCACGCCATGCGTGGATGCTGTTCACCGGTTCAGGCAATGGCCGCGAACGCGCTGCAATGCTCCACCGGCAGCGCCTCCATCAGCCGCTGCCGCACGCGCTGGCAGTACCCTTCCGAGGTCAGCGCCGGCAGCACCTGCAGCGCCGATTGCATCACCCGCAGCACCTCGCCTTCGGCACGCGCCTGCTGCAGGTCGCGGAACAGCGCCGCTGCGTTGGGATGCCGCTGCATCTCCAGGATTCCCAGCACATAGATGCGCGCGGCTACCAGCGAGCGGCGGCGCTCGACCGGCGCCGCAGAAGCGGCAGTGACTGACGGCGCCAGTGGAGCCGGCATCGCAACCGGCGCAGGTGGCGTGGAGGCGGGTGCGTCCGCAGCGGTCACCAGATATCCGCCCTGGATCAGCTGGATCACCATCGCTGCCGCGTCCTGCCCAAGTAGTGCGGTCAGCTCGGCGATGCTGCGCTGGCCATCACACAGGATCAGCAGGCGTCGCTGGCGCATGTCCAGCGGTGCGCGGTGGGCCTGCAGCGCGGTTCGGGCGAGGTCGGTCTTGCGCGGTTGCATGGGGAGGACAGCCAAGTCGGTGCTCGCCCAGCCTGAATGAGGGCGATGAAACCGCGATGACAATGCAGCGCCTGCACGCCGGCTGCGGTAGCGTGCACCCACCCTGTGCCAAGGATCCGCACCGATGAAGCATCTCCCGATGGCCGGCCTGCTGCTGTTGTCGTTGGCCGCCTGCAACCGTAGTCCCGACACCGCCGCACCGGCAGCGCCGCCCGCGGCCACCGCACCGGCGAAGGATGCCTCCGTTCCCGCCGACGCCGACCTGGCCACCGCTTCGCCGGTGGATCCGCGCAGCGACAGCCCGGCACGCCTGGATGGCTTCGGCGGCGCCACGCTGGGCGCAGGCATCGCCGAGGTCCGCAGTGGCTTCGGCACCCCCTTGCAGGGTCTGGGTACCGACGCCACTGGCAAGCCGCTGCCTGCCGACGATGCCAATGAAGGCTGCTACTTCCTGCGCCCGCAGGGGGCCGAAGACCCGCGCCTGATGTTCGAAGCGCGCAAGCTGGTCCGCTACGACGTACGCAGCCCGTCCATCGTCGCCCCCGGTGGCGGCCGGGTCGGCATGACCCTGGGCGAGCTGCAGGTGCTCTATCCCGAGCGCGCCGACGTCGGCCCGGACAAATACGACGACAAGGCCCAGCACCTGCGCGTGCGCCCGGCGCAGGAGGGGGCGGCGATCATCGATTTCGCCCTCGGCGCTGACGGCAAGGTCGGCGCCTGGCGGGTCGGCAGGACCCCGCAGGTGGACTACGCCGAAGGCTGCGGCTGATCGGCCATCCTCGGCTCACCCGTCGCGGGTGGGCCGAGCGTAGAATCGCGCCACGACCGCTGGGGAGCGCCCGATGATCGCTATTGCTATTGCCTGGTTCCTGCTCGGCCTGCTGTTGCTGGCCCTGGGTGGGGACTCCGTCGTCAAAGCCGTGTCCGGCCTGGCGCAGCGTTTCGGCGCCAGTGCATTCACCGCAGGCCTGCTGTTGCTGGGTATCACCACCTCGCTGCCGGAGCTGGCGGTCAACGCCCGCGCGCTGGTGGTGGGCCAGCCGGAGCTGGCCTTGGGCAATGCCGTCGGCAGCAGCGTGGTCAACCTCGGCCTGACCCTGGCGGTGGCCGCGATGGTGGCGCCGTTGCTGCTGCGCGCGCGCCTGCAGGCCGTGCTGTGGTGGGGGCTGCTGGCCGCGGGCCTGCTGCTGATCGTGTTCGGGCTCGATGGCCGCCTGCTGCGCTGGGAGGCCGGCGTGCTGGTGGCCGGGTTCGTGGTGGTGCAGTTCCTGCTGCTGCGTCGCGGACGCCATGAGAGCGCCGAGGTACAGGCGATCATTGCCGAGTCAGCCCTGAGCCGCACCAGCCTGCCGTTGAACGTACTGCGCCTGCTGGTTGCCGCACTGGCGTTGTATTGGGGCGCGCGCCTGGTGGTCGGTGCCGCCGCTGATTTCGGCGCCGCGCTGGGCTGGACGCCGCTGCTGGTGGGTCTGCTGCCGGTGGCGATCGGCACTGCGTTGCCGGAGGTGGCGGCCGCGGTCGCGGCAGCACGCCGTGGTCACGGCGACATGGTGCTGGGCCACGTGCTCGGCTCCAGCGTGGTCAACCTGATGCTGGTGATCGGTGCGATGGGGCTGCTGCAGCCGCTGGCGTTGCCAGCCTCGTTCGTGCGCCTGGAACTGCCGGCGGTGCTGGCCTTCGCACTGGTGCTGTACCCGATGCTGCGCGGCGACCTGCGCATCAGCCGCATCGAAGGTGCGGTGCTGCTGGGCGCGTTCGTGGCCTGGCTGGGGCTGGAAATCGCGCTGGTCACACCGGTCTGAGGTAGTGCCGGCCGCTGGCCGGCAACCTCGGCGAACTCGCAGCCAGGCATGGCCTGGCTCTACTGGCGGTTATCCGGGGTCGTGCCGACCAACGGTCGGCACCCACCGTCAACGCGCGGTGGTTTCCTCTTCGCGCTCCGGTTCCGGCGGCGGCAGCTGCTCGTCTTCGGCACGCTCGTTGCCCGGCAGGCTGGGGCGCGTTTCCATCAGCAGCGACAGTGCGGCCTTGGCCATCAGGTGCGCGCTGATCGGTGCGGTGATGAACAGGAACACGGTGATCAGCAGCTCGCGCGGCTGCGGGTCCTGGCCCAGGAAGATGTGGTAGCACACCGAGCACACCAGCACGCAGCCCACGCCCAGCGTGCTGGCCTTGGTCGGTGCGTGCAGGCGCTTGAAGAAGGTGGACAGCTTCACCAGGCCCAGTGCGCCGACCAGGATGAAGAAGCAGCCGAACAGCAGCAGGATCGACAGCGCGATCTGGATGAAGGTGATCATTCGACGATGTCCCGGCGCAGCACGAACTTGCTCAGCACCACGGTGCTGCCGAAGCCGAGCATGGCGATGATCAGTGCCGCCTCGAAGTAGATCGCCGAATTGAGGTACATGCCGAACAGCATCAGCTCGGCGATGGCGGTCACCGACAGCGTATCCAGTGCAAGGATGCGGTCGGGCACGGTCGGCCCGCGCAGCAGGCGCCAGGTGGCCAGCAGCATGGCCAGGCCGACCACGTGCATGCACACCACCAGGGTGGTCTGGATGATCTGGAATCCAGTCATGGGAAGATCTCCATCAACGGGGCTTCATAACGGCGCTTGATCGTGTCGATCAGCTCCTGCGGGTCTTCCAGGTGCAGCACGTGCACCAGCAGGAATTTGCGGTCGTCGCTGAGGGCGGCCGACACCGTGCCGGGGGTCAGGGTGATCATGCTGGTCAGCGCGGCGATGCCGTGGATGTTGGCGATGTCCAGCGGCAGCCAGATGAAACCGGGGTGGATGTTCTTTTCCGGGCCCAGCACCTGGATGGCCACGCGGATGTTGGACATCAGGATGTCCCACAGGGTCACGAACAGCAGCTTCGGCAGCGGCCGCAGGGTGCCGATGCGGGCGAACTCGCGGTCCAGGCGCGCGGCGAACAGCGGAATGACCACGCCCAGCAGCAGGCCCAGCAGGAACTGGCCGAGTGTGAAGCTGTCGGACATCAACAGCCAGAACACCACCACCATCACGCTCAGCGCGGGCGAGGGCAGCAGGCGGCGGATCGGGGAACGCTTGGCGGTCATGGCTGGCGGATCTCCGGCGTGGTCGCGCGCAACTGCTGCACGTAGTCGCCCGGCTGCAGCAGCTGGGTGGCGATGGCGTCGGTGTGCTGCATCAGCGGGGCAGCGAACAAGGTCATGCCGATGCCGTACGCCAGCAGGATGCAGGCGGCGAACAGCTCCACACGGCGCAGTGGTGCCTTGCGCGGTGGCGGTGCATCGGGATCGGGCAGCGGCACGCGCCAGAACAGGCGGATGCCGCCGCGGGTCAGGCCCATGATGACCAGCAGGCTGCTGACCAGCACTGCGGTCCACACCGCGCCGGTGTACTGCGCCGGCATGCCGGCCAACAGCGCGGCCTTGGCCAGGAAGCCGGACAGCGGCGGCAGGCCGGCCACCGACACCGCCGCAATCAGGAACAGCACGGCCGGGGTCTCCTTGCCGGGCATCGGTGCGATCACTTCCTTGCGGTCGCTGGCGCCGCCACGGCGGCGTCGGATCAGGTCGGCGACCAGGAACAGTGCGGCGGCGACGAAGCTGCTGTGCGGCAGGTAGTACAGGCCGGCCGACAGCACCTCAGGCGTGCCCACCGAGAAGGCGATGAACAACGTGGCCGCCGAGACGATCACCAGATACGAAATCAGCACGCGCAGGCGCGCGGCGGCCAACGCGCCCAGGCCGCCCAGCACCAGCGTCGCTACGCCGGCCCACAGCAGCCAGTCGCGGCCGTAGCCGGCCATCGCCCCCGCATCCTCGCCGAACCACAGCATCTGGATGCGCAGCACGGCATACAGGCCCACCTTGGTCATGATCGCAAACAGTGCCGCCACCGCAGCCGGTGCACGCGCATACGATTCGGGCAGCCACAGGTACAGCGGCATCAGCGCGGCCTTGGCACAGAACACCAGCAGCAACAGGCCCATGGTCGCCTTCACCAGGGTCAGCTGCGCAGGCGGTACTTCGGCGATGCGCTGCGACAGCTCGGCCATGTTCAATGAACCCAGCGAGGCGTACAGCAGGCCCAGTGCGATCAGGAACAGGGTCGAGGCGGTGACGTTGAACACCACGTAGTGCAGGCCGATGCGCATGCGCAGGCCACGGCCGCCACTGAGCAGGAGGCCGTAAGAGGCGATCAGCATCACCTCGAAGAATACGAACAGGTTGAAGATGTCGCCGGTCAGGAAGGCGCCGTTGAGGCCGACCAGCTGGAACTGGAACAGCGCATGGAAGTGCGGTGCGCGCCGGTCCCAACCCGAACACGCATGCAGCAGGCAGGGGATGGCCAGCAGCAGGGTGGTCAGCAGCATCCACGCCGACAGCCGGTCGGCCACCAGTGCGATGCCCAGGCGCGACGGCCAGTCACCCAGCAGGTACACGCGGATGTCGCCGCCAGCGGTGTCGGCGAACAACAGGCCGACCACCACCGCCAGCGCGCCCAGCGCGGTCCACGCCACGGCGCGTTGCACCTTCGGCCCATAGCGGCGGTGTTCGACGAACAGCGACAGCGCAGCGCCGAGCAGCGGTACCAGGATCGGCAGGATCACCAGATGATTCATGCGCGGTCCTCGCCCCGGCGCGGCGGTGCATCGTCGTCCGGCTCGTGCGCGTCCACGTGGTCACTGTGGTTGTCGCTGCGGCTGCGCATGGCCAGCACGATGCTGACGGCGGTCATCGCAAAGGCAATGACGATGGCGGTCAGCACCAGCGCCTGTGGCAGCGGGTCGGTGTAATTACCCAGGTGGCTTTCCACGCCTTCCTGCAGCACCGGCGCCTTGCCCTGCACCACGCGGCCACCGGCGAAGATCAGCAGGTTGGTGGCGTAGGACAGGAAGGTCATGCCGAGGATCACATCGAAGCTGCGCGCGCGCAGCAGCAGGTAGATGCCGATGGCGGTCAGCACGCCGATCGCAGAGGCCAGGGCCAGTTCCATCAGTGCATCTCCCCCGTTCGTGCCGAGCGGCGTTGCAGGTCGATCTCGCCCTTGTGCGCGGTGCGCGTCCGCGAGGGTTTGACGGTGGCCATCATCGACAGCATCAGCATCGCGCCACCGAACACCACCAGGTACACGCCGATATCAAAACCAATCGCGCTGGCCAGCGGTACATCGCCGATCAACGGCAGGTGCAGGTCCAGGTGGCCGCTGGTCAGGAACGGCACGCCGAACAGCATCGACGCGGCGCCACTGAGGATGGCGATCAGCAGGCCGGTACCGATGCAGCGGATGTAGTCGAAGCCGAAGCGTGACTCCACCGAGGCGGTGCCCTGGATCACGTACTGGATCAGCAGCGGCACCGCCAGCACCAGGCCGGCGATGAAGCCGCCGCCCGGCGCGTTGTGGCCGCGCAGGAACAGGAAGATGGAGACCGTCAGGGTCAGCGGGAACATGATCTGGGCCAGATCGGCAGGCACAGGCAGCTTGATCGGCGGACCGGGCATGATCTGCTCCGGCGCCATCCGCGTGCGACGCAGCAGCGCATGCACGACCAGTGCGGCGATGCCGAACACGGTGATCTCGCCGAAGGTATCGAAGCCGCGGAAGTCGACCAGGATCACGTTGACCACGTTCTGGCCGTACGCCTCGGGCAGGGCGCGGGCAAGCAGCTCGCCGGCCATGGTGTTCGGCGGCAGGGTCATCGCGCTGTACGCCAGCGCGCCCAGGCCGGCACCGGCCACGATCGCGATCAGCGCATCACGGCGCTTGCGCCAGCGCGGCCGCTCCGGGCCGGACTGTGCCGGCAGGTAGTTCATGCCTAGCAGCATCAGCACCAGGGTCACCATCTCCACCAGCAGCTGGGTCAGCGCCAGGTCCGGTGCGGACAGGAACACGAAGGTCAGCGCCACCATCAGGCCGACGCCGCCGACCAGCAGCACGGCCAGCAGGCGCTGCTTGTACATGCGCAGGGTCGCCACCGCGCAGGACATCATCACCAGCCACAACGCCCAGCCCAGCAGCGGTATCGGCTGCGGTCTGGTCCATTCCGGCGAGGCCGGGTTGGCAATGTAGGGCGCGGCGGCGACCACGATCGCCACCAGCACCAGGCCCAGCAGCATGCGCTGCAGGCTGCCGTTGGCGATGCCGGCGGTCAACCGCTGCGCACCGGCCGACAGCAGGTCCAGCTGGTGGTGGAAGACGTTGCGTCCCGGCGTGGTGTTGGTTACCGCATGCAGATCGATCAGCTTGCGCAGGCCGAAGTAGAGGGCTACGCCACCGACCACGCCAGCGGCGCTCATCGCCAGCGGCAGGTTGAAGCCATGCCAGATCGACAGGTTGTATTCGGGCATCGCGCTGCCGAGGATCGAAACGGCTGCCGCGTGCAATACCGGGGCCACGGTCACGGCCGGGGCAATACCCACCGCCACGCAGATCACCACCAGGATCTCCACCGGCACCTTCATCCAGCGCGGCGGTTCGTGCGGCACGCGGTCCAGGCCATGCGGGCCCTTGCCGAAGAACGTGTCGTGCACGAAGCGCAGGCTGTAGGCCACGCCGAACACACCAGCCAGCAGCGCGGCGATCGACACCGCCGTGCGCATGGTGTCGGTACCACCGGCCGACAGCGCTTCGGCGAACAGCATTTCCTTGGACAGGAAGCCGTTGAGCAGCGGGATGCCGGCCATCGCCAGCGAGGCGATGATCGCCAGCGCGCTGGTGAACGGCATCAGCCTGCGCAGGCCACCCAGCTTGCGCATGTCACGGGTGCCGGTCTCGTGGTCGATGATGCCGGCGGCCATGAACAGCGAGGCCTTGAAGGTGGCGTGGTTGATGATGTGGAACACGCCGGCGACCACCGCCATCGGCGTGGACAGGCCGAACAGCAGGGTGATCAGGCCCAGGTGCGAGATCGTCGAATAGGCCAGCAGGCCCTTCAGGTCATGCTGGAAGATCGCGTTCCAGGCACCGATCAGCAGGGTGATCGCACCGATGCCGCTGACCGTGTAGAAGAACAGATCGCTGCCGGCCAATGCAGGATGCAGGCGCGCCAGCAGGAACACACCGGCCTTCACCATGGTGGCCGAGTGCAGGTAGGCCGACACCGGGGTCGGCGCGGCCATCGCATGCGGCAGCCAGAAGTGGAACGGGAACTGCGCGCTCTTGGTTAAGATGCCCGCCAGCACCAGGAACAGGGCATAGGGGTACAGCGCGCTGGCGCGGATCTGCTCGCCGGCGGCCAGCACCACGTCCAGGTCGAAGCTGCCGACGATGCGGCCGATCAGCAGCACGCCGGCCAGCAGCGCCAGGCCGCCGCCGCCGGTGATCACCAGCGCCATCCGCGCGCCCTCGCGCGCGTCCTGGCGGTGCGACCAGAAACCGATCAGCAGGAACGAGCTGATGCTGGTCATTTCCCAGAAGACCATCAGCAGCAACAGGTTGCCCGACAGCACCATGCCCAGCATGGCGCCCATGAACAGCAACAGGTAGGTATAGAAGCGGTGCGCGTTGTCCTGGCTGCTGAGGTAATAGCGCGCATACAGCACCACCAGCGCGCCGATGCCCAGCACCAGCCCCGCGAACATCCAGGCCAGGCCATCCAGGCGCAGGGTGAAGTCCAGGCCGATCTGCGGCAGCCACGGCACCATCGTGCGCACCACCTGGCCATCAAGTACCGATGGGGTCAGCCAGGCGAGGATCGCCAGCCCGCCCAACGGCGCCAGCGCCGCCAGCCAGGCAGCAGTCGAGCGCGAACTACGGGGGAAGGCTGCGACAGCCACTGCCATGAGGAACGGCAGGGCCAGCAGCAGGGGCAGGCTGGGGAGCATGCAGGGAATCCATGATTCACGAGCAGGTCAGGGAGCATAACAGGCTGCCAAATGTCGCCGAAACCCATTGAACAGCGATCAATTGCATGTAACGTGCGCTGATTCATTTTTTCTGCGATGCAGCATGCCGCGCGGATGACCCATCAGGACCCGGTGGGCAGGTCCACCCTACGCCCACGCAGGGACAGCGCAGCCCCTGTCGCACAGGGACCGCCGCCGCTGGGCGGGGCAAGGTGAGGAGGTCACCGCGGCAGGCTGGCAGGCGCGCCGTGCAGTGTCGGTGACGGGATCTGCCCGTTCAGGAAACGAAGGCGTCGACGCGGCGACGCTGGTCAGTAGCGCCAGTCGAGCTTGCGATAGGCCTTGGCCATCACCCACGCCGGGCCGATCAGCAGGTAGGTCAGGTCGGTCAGGAAGCTGGGCTTGCGGCCTTCGAACTTGTGGCCGATGAACTGCGCGATCCAGGCGACGACGAATACGCCGATGGCCAGCGAGCGCAGGTTGTGCAGGCCGATTTCCGCTTCCAGCAGCCGGCACAGGCAGCCGAACACGAAGAACTGGATGAGCATGCCGATGCCCAGCGGACGCGACAGCTTGTTGTAGAAGCACCACGCGCTGAACATCGCGAACGCCGACCAGATGCCGTACTGGAACCAGGTGATCAGCGGCGGCACGCACCACAGCAGGGCCACCACCGACCACAGGATCGCCGGCACCGCCACCACGTGGATGCGCTGGTTGACCACATTGCGGTGGTCGTCGGAGTAGCTGGCGAAATAGCGGTCGATCGGACGCGCAAGCTGGGTGCTGGTCTGCATGTGGCCAGCATACCCCGGCCGGGGCCGGCAGTAGAGCCAGGCCATGCCTGGCTGCAGGTTCGCGGGGTTGCCGGCCAGCGACCGGCACTGCCAACCGTCAGTAGAGCCAGGCCATGCCTGGCTGCACGTTCGCCGGGCTTGCCGGCCAGCGGCCTGCACTACCGCATTCAGAACGCCCCCGCCACGCGGGCCGGGGCGCAGGGGAATCAGTCGACGCTGATCCCGGCCAGGCGCTGCAGCGCCTCGGCATACTTGGCGCGGGTGCGCTCGATGATCTCCGCCGGGATGCTCGGGCCCGGGGCGGTCTTGCCCCAGTCCAGCGTCTCCAGGTAGTCACGCACGAACTGCTTGTCGTAGCTCGGCGGGCTGGTGCCCACTTCGTACTCGTCGGCAGGCCAGTAGCGCGAGGAATCCGGCGTCAGCATCTCGTCCATGATGTACAGGCGACCGTCGGCGTCGGTACCGAACTCGAACTTGGTGTCGGCCAGGATGATGCCGTGCTCGCGTGCGTAATCGGCCGCGAACTTGTAGATGCGCAGCGTCGCGTCGCGCACCCGCTCGGCCATTTCCGCACCGACCGTCTTCACCATCGCGTCGAAGTCGATGTTCTCGTCATGGTCGCCAACGGCGGCCTTGGTCGAGGGGGTGAAGATCGGCTCGGGCAGCTGCTCGGCCTGGCGCAGGCCGTCGGGCAGCTCGATGCCGCTGACCTTGCCGGTGCGCTGGTAGTCCTTCCAGCCGCTGCCGATCAGGTAGCCACGGGCGATGGCTTCCACCGGTACCGGCTTCAGCTTGCGGGTGACCACCGCGCGCTTGGCGTACAGGGCCGCGTCCACGCCCTCGGGCAGCACGCTGGCCACATCGATGCCGGTCAGGTGGTTGGGCATCAGGTGCGCGGTCTTGGCGAACCAGAAGTTGGACACCTGGCAGAGCATCTCGCCCTTGCCCGGGATCGGGTCGGGCAGGACCACATCGAACGCCGACAGGCGATCGGTGGCGACCATCAAGAGGTAGTCCCCCGGTGGGGTACCGGCCGGCAGTCGCTCGCGCGGGATATCGAACACATCACGCACCTTGCCGCGGTGGCGCAAGGGCAGGCCGGGGAGATCGGATTGCAACAGCGTGGTTGGCACGGGCACTCCTGGGGCTTCGTCGAGACGGCTGCCCAGGGGACCCGGCGGGCCCGCAACTGGTCAGCGGGCGGCCTAGTGTAAAGCGGTCCGGGCCCGCTGTGACGTAAAATGAGCGTCCATTTCGTCGGCCGACCCCGGAGCGCCATGCGCTGGTACGGAAAACTGCTCGGATTCATCGCCGGCGCCCTGCTGTTCCGGCCCAATCCGCTGTTCGGCGCGGTGGTCGGCCTGTTGCTGGGGCATGCCTTCGACAGCGACTGGTTCCGCCTGAACAAGGAGAACCCGTACCGCGAGCTGGGGCTGACCTCCGAGGCCACCGATGCCGAGGTCGAGCGCGCCTACCGCAAGCTGATCTCCCAGTACCACCCCGACAAGCTGGGCGGCGCCGCCCCCGAGCTGCAGCAGCAGGCCGAGCAGAAGTCGCGGCGCATCAACGCCGCCTACGACCGCATCAAGACCCTGCGCAAGCGCTGACCCCATTGCCCCGCCTGCGGGCGGGAGACCCCTTTCCCCGTTCCGAAGGCCCCGGCCATGTCCAACTGCCTCATCGCTCCTTCCATCCTCTCGGCCAACTTCGCCCGCTTGGGCGAGGAAGTCGACAACGTCCTGGCCGCAGGTGCGGACTGGGTCCATTTCGATGTGATGGACAACCACTACGTGCCCAACCTGACCATCGGCCCGATGGTCTGCCAGGCGCTGCGCAAGCACGGCGTCACCGCGCCGATCGACGTGCACCTGATGGTCGAGCCGGTCGACCGCATCATCCCGGACTTCGCCGAGGCCGGTGCCACCTACATCAGCTTCCACCCGGAGGCCAGCCGCCACGTGCACCGCACCATCCAGCTGATCCGCTCGCTGGGCTGCAAGCCGGGCATCGTGCTCAACCCGGCCACCCCGGTGGACATCCTCGACTGGGTGCTGGACGACCTCGACCTGGTGCTGCTGATGTCGGTCAACCCGGGCTTCGGCGGCCAGGCCTTCATTCCGTCGGCCTTGGACAAGCTGCGCGTGGTGCGCCAGAAGATCGATGCCAGCGGCCGTGACATCCGCCTGGAGATCGATGGTGGCGTGAAGGCCGACAACATCGGCGAGATCGCCGCCGCTGGCGCCGACACGTTCGTCGCCGGCTCGGCCATCTTCAACGCCAAGACCAGCTACCAGGACGTGATCGCGCAGATGCGCGCCAACGTCGCTGCAGCGCGCTGACAAAAAGGGGACGGAGGGGATTAAGCTCGCTTAATCCCCTCCGTCCCCTTTTTTCTGCTCATGGCACTCCTGAACATCCGCCCGGCCACCGTCGCCGACGCCGGCCTGATCCTTCGGTTCATCCGCGAACTGGCGATCTACGAGAAGGCAGAGCAGTCGGTGCAGACCGATGAGATCGGCATCGCCGAAAGCCTGTTCGGCGCCGACGCCACCGCCCGCGCGCTGGTCTGCGAGGCGAACGGCGAAGCCATCGGCTACGCGGTGTATTTCTACAACTATTCCACTTGGCTGGGGCGCAAGGGCATCTACCTGGAAGACCTGTACGTGAGCCCGGAAAAACGCGGCTCCGGCGCGGGCAAAGCGCTGCTGAAGTACATCGCCCGCCAGGCGGTAGCTGAAGGTTGCGGTCGCTTCGAATGGTCGGTGCTGGACTGGAACACGCCGGCCATCGAGTTCTACACCGCAGCCGGGGCCAGACCGCAGGACGAGTGGACGGTGTACCGGTTGGAAGGTGAGGCGCTGAAGGCATTCGCCGGGTAGGCCGTTTCCTGGTGACTGGTGTGCCGATGAAATACGCCATTGCCGCACTCCGCCAGCGGCTGCCGGCCTCGATTGCTGTCTGCAGGCAGGCGCTGGAGGCTGCCGGCGGCGACCTGTCACAGGCGCACGCCTTGGTGGTTGATCAGCTCGTGGCCGATTACGGGCACCGCACAGGGTTGGGGGTCGCCGAGGCCGCCATCGAGCTGCAGGCCGCTGGCCATGACGTGGAACGCGCCATGATGCTTTGGCGTCGCCGCCACCCATCACCGCCGCCGCGGCCATTCGCGGCGCTTGAAAAGGGATGGGCGCTGGCAGCGGAGCTGGCTTCGGTGGACACCGGGTTGCGCTGCTTCGCCCATGTCATTCCTGGCGAACAAGACACCTACGAGCTGCGCATGATCACCCATGCCGCACGCTTCACCGAGACCGCCTATGGCTTCGACTACGACTACGCCATGCAGGACGCGCAGACCCGGGTGGAACGCAGGTTCGTGACCGGAATTCCGGCGCTCAACCTTCTGTTGCAGGAGTACGCAATTGATGAAGCGATGTTGTGCAGCATCGATGCCTTCGACAGCTGCCTCCTGCACGGTCCCATCGAGGCTTACCTGTGAGCCGGCCTCTACACCCGCGCGATGGGTAAAAAAAAGCCACGCCAAACACTGGCGTGGCCTTGCTGCATGCGTGGGAGGCTGATCCTGCCTCCATCCGTCGTCCCTGCTATGGCCTTCCATTCTCCCGGTGGCCGATGACACCTGCATGACATGCCGCGCGGGCGAGCCCAGCGCCCTGACCTGAACGGTGGCCGCTGCCTTTCACTGGCCCCGAACGCGCGGTTGCTAGCCTGTGCCGCCCTTCCCTGGAAGCACCGCATGAGCACCCCCCGCTGGCGCCTGATCCTCAACGGCAAGTCCGCAGGCAACGATGACCTGCGCGAGGCCGTGGGCCACTGGCGCGAACGCGGCGTGCAGCTGGAAGTGCGGGTGACCTGGGAAGACGGTGATGCCGAGCGCTACGTCGCCGAGGCCATCGACCACGGCGTGGACGTGATCGTGGCGGCCGGCGGCGACGGCACGCTCAGCGCGGTCGCCGAGACGCTGGCGCATCGCGACGAGCCGGCTGAGGCGCTGCCTTCGCTCGCGCTGGTGCCGATGGGCACCGCCAACGATTTCGCCACCGCTGCCGGCATTCCGGTGGAGCCGCAGGAGGCCTTCGCACTGGTTGCCAGCGGCCACCCACGCCCCATGGACCTGCTGCGCGTCGATGCCGACGGCAAGCCATGGTGGTGCGCCAACCTCGCCAGCGGCGGCTTCGGCACCCAGGTCACGGTGGAAACCGATGCCGGCTTGAAGAAGATGCTCGGCGGCCTGGCCTATGTCATCACCGGTATCGCCAAGCTCGGCCGCATCGAACCCATCACCGCACGCCTGAGCGGGCCGGACTTCCAGTGGGAAGGTGGGTTCATCGCGCTGGGTATCGGCAACGGCCGTCAGGCCGGTGGCGGCCAGCAGCTGTGCCCCCAGGCACTGATCGATGACGGCCTGCTGGACGTCACCGTGGTGCCGGAACTGGAGGGTGAAGTCGCAGCCACCCTTGGACAGATGCTGACCGGCGGCAAGGAGGCGGCGCTTGAACGTGTCGCCACGCGCGCGCAGCTGCCGTGGCTGCAGATCGACGCACCGCAGCCGTTGACGTTGAACCTGGACGGCGAACCGGTGCAGGCACGCCGCTTCCGCATCGACTGCGTGGCGGGCAGGGTGCGGATGCATCTGCCGGATGACTGCGTGCTGCTTTCCGGCAGCTGAGACAGGAATCAGAGCAGCGGAATGTCTTCTTCCTTGCTCGGGAATTTGAAGGCCTCGCGCTTCCTGCGGATGTGTTCGGGCATCGGCGGGCGGGGGATGTTGCGCTCAGCCAGCCATTGCTGGCATTTCTTCTGCCACGGCAGGTTGTCCGGCGTGGTGATTTCCCAGTAGATGTCCTCGACCATCTTCTGCCGGCCAGGCTGGCTGGACCCTTCCGGCTTTGCAATCGCTGGATCAGCACCATGTTCCAGTAGCCAGTAAGCGTAGTCGAAGCCGCCTCGCGTCGTGTACCAGCTCAGGACCGTGTCATCGCCCAGGTCCAGGCTTGATTCATTGATGTTGGCCCCGTTCTCAATCAGTACCTGGATGTTCTTCCACTGATTTCCGCTGAGGAATGCCTGCAGCAGTAGAGTCTCGTTGGCTGAGTTGCGGGTGTTGGGGTCTCCGCCATGCTTCAGGAGCAGCTCCAGGAAGCGAGGGTCGTCCATCTTTGCCGCGTAGACCATCGCATTGTTGTAACCAAGCCTGCGCCCGTCCACCGTCTTGTATACGCGTGCATTCGGATCTGCGCCGTTGTCCAGAAGTGCACGTAGCCCATCAAGATTCTTCGCGCGAAGGGGCCACGCCACCAAGGGGATGCCAGCATCGCGAGCGAAGGCCTTGTCGGGATCGACGCCTTCGTCCTTTACCAAGCGCGTGATCGTGTCGGCATCCCCTTGCTCGCTGGCAACGGCCAGCTCAAGCGCCTTGCCCTTGAAGTAGCTGCTGGCACCATGCGTTGACTGTGGCGTGCAGCCCGGAATCAGAAACAGCGCTGCTGCCAGAAGGGCGGGATACGCAATGATGCGACGCAGGTGAACGTCCATGTCAGAGCTCCTTACAGCAGCGGAATGTCTTCTTCCTTGCTCGGGAATTTGAAGGCCTCGCGCTTCCTGCGGATGTGGTCGGGCATCGGCGGGCGGGGGATGTTGCGCTCAGCCAGCCATTGCTGGCATTTCTTCTGCCACGGCAGGTTGTCCGGCGTGGTGATTTCCCAGTAGATGTCTTCGACCATCAATTGCCGAGCAGATTTGCCCGAACTTTCCGATACGTGCTCGGGAATGGTGGGGTCTGCGCCGTGCTCCAGCAACCAGTAGGCGTAGTCGAATCCGCCTCTTCCTGTGTACCAGCTCAGAACAGTGTCGTCTCCCAGGCTTCTGCGGTTGGATCCATTCACGTCTGCGCCGTGATTGACCAAGGTCTGGACATTCTTCCACTGGTTCCCGCTGATGAAGGCTTGGAAGAGAAGCGTTTCATTGTTGACGTTTCGTGTGTTGGGATCTCCACCGTGCTTCAGCAGCAATTCCAGGAACCGAGGGTCGTCCATCTTTGCTGCGTAGACCATGGCGTTGTCGAACCTGATCAGTTCTCCGTGCATCTGTTTCGATTCACGCGCATTGGGGTCTGCTCCGACATCGAGCAGTGCTTTGAGTCCCTCGATGTTGCGGGTCCGCAGCGGCCATGCAATCAGAGGGATTCCATCCCGCGTTGAAAACGCTTTGTCCGGGTTGACGCCTTCTTCCTTTACGAGGTGGTGTATAGCATTGGCGTCGCCGTCTTCAGCAGCGATGGCGAGTCGTAACGCAGCACCCTCGAAATAGTTTTCGGCATCACGTGCAGACGTTCCAGAGCACCCCATCACAAGCAGAAGTGTGATCCATGCCACGCTTGCGAGGAATTTTGTCGTCATATTGTGAAGAATGACGGTCATGTTTTTCCTATCGATTCGCTGATGAGGTGACACTAGCAAAAGGTTCTGGTAATCCATAGGTGCTGCGAAACAGGCGGCACTTCAAAGTGCAATGGAGATTGCCATGAGTGGTTCGGAGAACGAGACGCGTGCGCGCGCAGTCAACGAGCAGAATCTTCTCGTACAGAAGTTGCGCGAAAGTGGGAATGAAGAAGAGGCCGAGCGCCTGCAGGAAACCTACCATGCGCGTGAAATGGCGGGACTGGCTGCTGATGTGTATAAGTCGGCGAAGCACGAGGGAGAGCCCCCGGTAGGATGGACGCGCGCAAGTAGTGATCCCGACACACTCCGTAAGGCCGGTATCAACATCTCGGACGCCGAACTCAAGGAAATGCTTCAGCCGAGGAGGTCCGGATTCCGTGCCGAAATCTACATCCCGGACAAGCGCGTCTTTGGCGAGGATGCGAAACCTGTCGTGGTCTACAAGGGATCTACGGGTGAGATTGTTGACCCTCTCGCGCCCGATGGAAAACGTGAATCCGGCGGCGAGGATTTCCTCAACAACGGCCAGCAGGGCATCGGCATGCGCAGCGATTACTACGATCGCGCGATGGAACTTGCCGTAGCCATGAACAGACGCCTGCCCGGTGGCTTCGAAATCGCCGGTCACTCCCTCGGTGGCGGCATGGCGTCCGCCGCCTCCGCAGTCACCGGCGCACGTGCCACTACGTTCAACGCCGCCGGCCTGCATCCGGCTACCCCGGCACGTTTCGCCAAGGACAACGGCCTGCCAACCTTCGATACGCAGCAGACCGTGCACACCTATCAGACCACCGGTGAAGTGCTGAACGATGTGCAGAACGGCATGCACCGCCTGAGCGAGCAGCAACGTCGTGGCTACGGCGTGCTTGCCAACGAGCTGGGCATGGTGCTGAAGGATCCGGCCATGCAGAAGGTCGTCGGTGAAAAGCTGCGCGAGATGCTGCCCCCGGGGGCGCAGACCTCCGCCGCACAGTTCATCGAACAACTGGCGAGCCAGCCGGGCCAGCAGGCGCTGCGCGATATTCCGCTCGCGGCAGGGCGCCTGGAATTGTTGCTTGAGCCCAAGACCCGCGATGCGCAAGGGGCGCTCGTCGATCGCCCGCACGTGGCGCCGCCCAGCCAGGTGGCGGAACTGGCGGGGCCGTTGTCCACTGTGCTGCACGCCACGGCCTACGGCATGCGTAGCGGTCGCCTGGCCGGCGAGCAGGTCGAGCGGGCGGGCGCTGCCACTGCCCAGGTGCTGGACAGAACGGGCGATGGCGTCGAGCGTGTGCTGAAGACCGAAGGCATGGTCATCGGCCAGGTAGTGAACATGGGCTCGGCCAGCCTGCAGTTGGGTACCCGGGCGACGAGCACGGTGGTTGCTTCGGGGCGCGAACTGACCGGAAGCATCGAATCCACCCTGCACCGCGTCGAATCGCAGACCCGCTCCCATGGTCTCTCCGCACTATCGTGGGTCGCTGGCCGGGTGGGCGCGGACAACGTCGCCGGCAGGCTTGCCAAGCAGGCCGAAGACGTCCGTGACCACGGCGAGCAACATGCGCAGCATGCGACGAAACAGGCCCTTGCCGATGCCGCAGGCACGCGCGCGGCGGGCGAGCGCGTGGCCGCCGCCATCAACCACGACGGCCAATGGGTCGCTGGCAAGCTGCAGAACGGGTTCGCGACCGCTGGCGCCCACGTTGACCGCGGCTATGACCTGGTGGCCTCCCATGTGAAGGGCATTACCGACAAGGCGCCGATCACCCTGTCCGCGGTAGGGGGTGCTGCGGTGGGCATCGGGGCTGCTGCTGCGACCCACTTGCCGACCGGCAACCTGGTGTTGGACGCAGCGAAGCTGCACAACCTCGACAAGTCCGAACGCGTCATCCGCGGAATGATGCCGGCCTTCAGTGAGGCGACCGCCCGCCATGGCATGGATCCGACGGTCATCCCCAGTCTGGACTCGGAACTGATCAAGCAGGAGGCCGCCGCCCGGAAACTGGTCGAGCGGCCCCCGCACGTCCAGGCTGCCGCCGAAAGCCGGCAGGCCAGCCGTGCCGCCGAACCCTCGGCGCAGGCGATCGGCATCGACCATCCCTCCCATGCCGGCAACCCCCTGTTTGTGGGAGCCCAGACCGGGGTCCACGCGCTGGACCGCGCCCACAACCGGGTGCCTGACCTGCAGAGCGACCAGCTCGCCGGCGCACTGGCCGTGCAGGCCAGGCGCGAGGGGCTGGAGTCCATTTGCCACGTGGTGCTCAGCGACGACCACAGCCGCGCCTTCGCGGTGGATACGCCCGACCTGAACGCCGCGCACCGTCGACATGCCCACGTCGAAGTGGCGGCGGGCATGGCCCAGCCGTTGAGCGCGAGCACCGCCCAGATGGACGCGATCAATGCCACTCGCGAGCAGGCGCAGGGGGTGTCGCTGGCCCAGCAGCAGGTGCACGAGACCCAGGAACAGGCACGGCGGATGGGCTAGGGCGGCGCAAACCGCCCGTCGCCAAAGGGTTTCCCTGCGGCCAAAGCTGCGATACAGTCATTGGGTGTCCAGCCTGACGACCCCGCATACCCTTTCTTCCGCACGCCGTTGGTGGCGATGGTGGCCTGTTGCCGTCGTCCGTCCCCATAACGCTGTGTCCCGGAAGGAAAGTCGTCTTGATCTCGCACGCTCAGTTTCAGCAGCAGGCCGCTGAAGGCCACACCCATATTCCCGTTGTCCGCGAAGTGCTGTCCGACCTGGACACGCCGCTTTCGGTCTATCTGAAGCTCGCCGACGGCCCCAATACCTACCTGTTTGAATCCGTCGAAGGCGGCGAGCGCTTTGGTCGTTACTCGATCATCGGCCTGCCGGCACGTCGCGTGTACGCCTTCCACGGCCACACCCTGACGGTGCGCGAGGACGGCCAAGTGGTGGAAACCCGCGAGGTGGCCGATCCGTTTGCCGAGGTCGAGGCGCTGCGCAGTGCTCACTCGGCGCCGAAGCTGGAAGGCCTGCCGGGCTTCACCGGTGGCCTGGTCGGCTGGTTCGGGTTCGAGTGCATCGGCTACATCGAGCCGCGCCTGGCATCGCCGGCCGGCCGCGACGAACTGGGCACTCCGGACATCCTGCTGCTGCACTCCGATGAGCTGGCGGTGTTCGACAACCTGAAGGGCCGGCTGTACCTGATCGTGCACGCCGACCCGCGCGTCGAAGGCGCCTTTGAACAGGCCCAAGCGCGCCTGGACGCATTGGCGGCCAGGCTGCGCGCGCCGGGTGCCGGCTATCCGGCACCACTCACCAGCGACGTGCTGGACGAGTCCGATTTCGTTTCAGGTTTCACCCGCGAAGGCTTCGTCGATGCGGTCCAGCGCAGCAAGGAGTACATCCGTGCCGGCGACATCTTCCAGGTGGTGCTCAGCCAGCGCCTGAGCGTGCCATTCAAGGCGCGCCCGGTGGATGTGTATCGCGCGCTGCGTGCACTGAATCCGTCGCCGTACATGTATTTCCTCGATGTCGGCGACCTGCAGGTGGTCGGCTCCTCGCCGGAAATCCTGGTGCGTCTGCAGGACGGTGAAGTGACCGTGCGCCCGATCGCCGGCACCCGCCCGCGCGGCGCCACGCCGGAACTGGACCAGGCGCTGGAAGTCGAGCTGCTGGCCGATCCGAAGGAACGCGCCGAGCACTTGATGCTGATCGACCTGGGCCGCAACGACGCCGGCCGCGTGTCCAAAGCCGGTACCGTGGAAGTGGGCGAGCAGTTCGTGATCGAACGCTACAGCCACGTCATGCACATCGTCAGCGAAGTGACCGGGCAGCTGCAGCCGGGCCTGAGCTACGCCGACGTGCTGCGCGCCACCTTCCCGGCCGGTACGGTCAGCGGCGCGCCGAAGATCCGCGCGCTGGAAGTGATCCGCGAACTGGAACCGATCAAGCGCAATGTCTACGCTGGCAGCATCGGTTACATCGGCTGGCACGGCGATGCCGATACCGCGATCGCGATCCGCACCGCCGTGATCAAGGACGGCCGCCTGTACGTGCAGGCCGGCGCCGGCATCGTCTACGACTCGGACCCGGACAAGGAATGGGACGAGACGATGAACAAGGGCCGCGCGCTGTTCCGTGCCGTCGCCCAGGCCGCCAAGGGCCTGTGAGTTTCCCCGTGCTGTGGCCTGCGCCGCAGCACCCCTCGCTGTTTCCGTTCAAGACAAGGAGTACCGCATGAAGCTGCTGAGCGCATTGCTGTGGTCGTCGCTGCTGGCCACGATGGCCCCGTCTGCCTGGGCGCAGGCCAACACCATTCCCTCGCAGCCGCACCTGCTGGTGAAGGGCGAGGGCGCGCGAACGGTGATGCCGGACCGGTTCACCGTCGAACTGCTGGTCAAGTCCACCGATCTTCAGCCGGATACAGCGCGCTCGCGCGTGCAGGGCAATGTCGATGCGGTGCTGGGTGCGTTCAAGCGCAACCATGCACTTCCGGCAAGCGTGGTGGCGGACAACCTGACCATCCAGCCGGACTACCGCTACAGCGTGCAGGGCAAGCAGGAATACTTGGGGACACGGGTGAGCCGGCGGCTGAAAGGCAGCTTCGGCACCACCGGCGACCTGCAGGCCTTCCTGCGCGCGGTCGATGCCAGCGATGACCTGCAGATCAGCAGCATGCGGCCTGGCTACTCGAAGGAAGCCGCACTGCGTGGCGAACTCAAGGCCGAAGCGGCAACGCAGACACGCGCCTCCGCCAAGCACCTTGCCACGGCCTATGGCGCGCGCATCACCGGCCTCTACAGCATCTCCGACGTGGCCCCGAACTTCGCCTACGGCGTGCAGGCAGGCAACTGGCCCCGCAGCGGCGATCTGGTGACGCCGCCTTCGCCGCCCTCGCCCGAGGCGCCGATGAACAGCATCGAGACCACGGGCTCGCGCCTGTCCGAATCCATCGAAGCCGGCCCCATCACCTACACCGAAAACGTGTACGCCATTTTCCTGATAAGCGACGGAACCTGACCATGTTGTGGATGATCGACAACTACGACAGCTTCACCTACAACCTCGTGCAGTACCTGCAGACGCTGGGTGCCGAAGTGAAGGTGGTGCGCAACGATGCGATGAGCGTGGACGAGATCGCCGCGCAGAAGCCCGAACGCATCGTCATTTCGCCCGGCCCGTGCACGCCCAACGAAGCGGGCGTGTCGCTGGAGCTGATCCGGCGCCTGGGCCCGACCACGCCGATCCTCGGCGTGTGCCTGGGCCACCAGGGCATCGGCCAGGTCTACGGCGGCACGGTCATCCGCGCCGGCAACATCATGCACGGCAAGACCTCGCCGATCCGCCATGAAGGCAAGGGCGTGTTCGCCGGCCTGCCGGACGGTTACCAGGCCACCCGCTACCACTCGCTGGTGGTGGACAAGAACAGCCTGCCCGACGCGCTGGAAGTGACCGCGTGGACCGAGAACGAGGATGGCTCGATCGAAGAGATCATGGGCCTGCGCCACCGCCAGTTCCCGGTGGAGGGCGTGCAGTTCCATCCCGAATCGATCCTCACCGAGCACGGTCACGCGCTGCTGCGCAATTTCCTGCAGCGCCCGGCTGCCTGATCCAAGGAGTATTCCGATGAGCTTCTCCCCCCAGGAAGCCCTGCAACGCACCATCGAACACCGCGAAATCTTCTTCGACGAAATGGTCGACCTGATGCGGCAGATCATGCGCGGCGACGTCTCGCCGATGATGACCGCCGCCATCCTCACCGGCCTGCGTGTGAAGAAGGAGACCATCGACGAGATCGCCGCCGCGGCGACGGTGATGCGCGAATTCGCGCTGGCCGTGCCGGTCGCCGATACCACCCACCTGGTCGACATCGTCGGCACCGGTGGCGATGGCTCGCATACGTTCAACATCTCAACCTGCGCGATGTTCGTTGCTGCAGCCGCCGGCGCGCGCGTAGCCAAGCATGGCAACCGCAGCGTGTCGTCCAAGTCCGGCAGCGCTGATGCGGTCGAGGCATTGGGCGCGGCGATCGAGCTGCAGCCGGCGCAGGTGGCGGCGGCCATCGAACAGACCGGCATCGGTTTCATGTTCGCGCCGATCCACCATCCGTCGATGAAGGTGGTGGCGCCGGTGCGTCGCGAGATGGGCGTGCGCACCATCTTCAACATCCTCGGGCCGCTGACCAACCCGGCCAGCGCACCGTCGGTGCTGATGGGCGTGTTCCATCCCGACCTGGTGGGCATCCAGGCGCGCGTGCTGCGCGAGCTGGGTACCGAGCGTGCGATGGTGGTCTGGGGCCGCGACAACATGGACGAGATCTCGCTGGGCGCCGGCACCCTGGTGGGTGAGCTGCGCGACGGCAAGGTGCGCGAGTACGAGATCCATCCGGAAGACTTCGGCATCGCCATGTCGGCCAGCCGCAACCTGCGCGTGGACGGCCCGGAGCAATCCATTGCCATGCTGCGCGCGGTGCTCGACAACGAGCCGGGTCCGGCGCTGGACATCGTCGCCCTGAATGCGGGCGCAGCGTTGTACGTGGCCGGCGTAGCCAGCGATATCGGCGACGGCCTGGCCCGCGCCCGCGCGGTCATCGCCGATGGCAGCGCCCGTGCCCGCCTGCAGCAGTATGTCGATACCACCCGCGCGCTGGTTGCCTGAGCGCGCGGTTCAGCCTGACCCACCCGATGGCCGATAATGGTCGTCCTCACCGCCCCAGCACCGACCCGACGACGATGAGCGATATCCTGCAGACGATCCTGGCCCGCAAGGCCGAAGAAGTAGCCCAGCGCCGCGCCCAGCGGCCGCTTGAGGAGCTGCAGGCCGCGCTGGCCGATGCGCCACCGGTGCGCGGTTTCGTGCGCGCGCTGCAGGCCGCGGTGGCCAATGGCGATCCGGCGGTGATTGCCGAAGTGAAGAAGGCCAGCCCGTCCAAGGGCGTGATCCGCCCCGACTTCCGCCCGGCCGACATCGCGGTCAGCTATGAGTTCGGCGGCGCCAGCTGCCTGTCGGTGCTGACCGACGTGGATTTCTTCCAGGGGGCCGACGTCTACCTGCAGCAGGCCCGCGATGCCTGCACGCTGCCGGTGCTGCGCAAGGACTTCGTGATCGACGCCTACCAGGTGGTCGAGGCGCGCGTGCTTGGCGCCGACTGCATCCTGCTGATCGTCGCTGCGCTGGACGATACGCAGCTGGCCACGCTGTCCGAACTGGCGATGTCGCTGGGCATGGACGTGCTGGTGGAAGTGCATGACATCGACGAACTGGAGCGTGCGCTGCAGGTGCCGGCGCCGATGATCGGCATCAACAACCGCAACCTGCGCACCTTCGAAGTGTCGCTGCAGACCACGCTGGACATGCGCCTGGCCGTGCCGCGCGATCGCCTGCTGGTCACCGAGAGTGGCATTCTTGGCCCGCAGGACGTGGCGCTGATGCGCGATGCCGGCATCCACTCGTTCCTGGTCGGCGAGGCCTTCATGCGCGTGGAAGAGCCGGGTGAGGGTCTGCGTCAGCTATTCTTCGCAGCATGAAAACGCACTATCCAACGCCGCGCGAGGATGCGCCGCTGGTGGTCTTCGACTTCGACCACACCCTGTATGACGGCGATTCGGGCACCCACCTGTTCGCCTCGCTGATCAAGCGCAACCCGCTGCGGATGCTGGCGGCGCTGCTGGTCACCCCGATCGCCGGGCCGATGGTGGCGATGCTGCCGACCCGCCGTGCCGGTATCTCGGTCTATGTCTGGATCGGCAGTTTCGGGCTGCACCGCGCGCGTGAGTTCAACAAGGTGATCGACGCCTACGTGCTGCGCAACGAGGCGCAGATGCGCGCCAAGCTGTTGCCACAGGCGCTGGAGGTGTTCGCCGCGCATCGTGCCAAGGGCGACCGCGTGGTGGTGGCCACCGGTGCGCCGCCGGAGTTGGCCCGTGCGATCCTGGCCTTTGTCGCTCACCAGGACGTGCCGGTGATCGGCACCGAAGTGGGGCCGCGTCTGGGCGGGGTAGGGCCGACCCGACACTGCCACAACGAAGAGAAGATGCGCATGCTGCGCGAGCGCGGCTACGGCGACATCGACATCGCCTATTCCGACAGTACCGCCGACCTTCCGCTGCTGCTGGCGGCGAAAGCGCCGGTGGTGGTCAACCCGAAGCCGGCCAAGGTGGAATTCTTCCGCCGCGTGCTGCCGGCCGGCACCCGCATCCTCAACTGGGGCTGCGTGGACCGCGGTGGCGAGAAGGCGTAATCGATCCCGCCTGCCCGCCGGGCAGGGACCCGGTAGYGCCGGGCCACGCCCGGCGGGCGGTCAGCGGCCCAGGTACCCGAACAGTGCATGGCCCACCTGGAACAGGCTGATGCCCAGCACCAGCACGCCCACTGCGACCAGCACCCAGCGCTCCTTCACCCGCTTCACCAGCACCGCCGCCACCGGCGCGGCCATCATGCCGCCGATCAACAGGCCGGCGACGATCTGCAGGTGCTGCACCCCCATCGACAGCAGGAACGTGGCCGAAATGGTCAGGGTGACCACGAACTCGGCCGCGTTGACGGTGCCGATGGTGGTCCTGGCCTGGCCACCGCGGGCGAGCAGGGTGGAGGTGGCCACCGGGCCCCAGCCGCCGCCGCCGCTGGCATCGAGCAGGCCAGCGAAGAATCCCAGCACCGGCACCCGGCGGATCTCGCCCTTGGGCATCCAGCGGCCGGCCGCGCGGGCCAGGATGATGATGGCTAGCACCAGCAGGTACAGGTAGATCAGCGGGCGGATCAGGTCGCCAGGGACCTGTGTCAGGACGTACGCGCCGAGTGCACCACCCAGTGCGCCGGGCAGGGCGAGGCGGAAGAACAGGCGTTTGTCGACATTTCCTGCTACCAGATGCGACACACCGGATGCGCCGGTGGTGAACACCTCAGCGGTATGGACGCTGGCGCTGACCTGTGCGGGAGGCAGCCCCATGCTGAGCAGCACCGATGAAGAAACCAGCCCGAATGCCATGCCCAGCGCACCATCGACCAGCTGTGCGCCAAGGCCGATGAGGATGAACCACCAGAATTCGCTGCTCAGTTCCATGGATCGAGCCTAGCGGAAGCGGGTGTGCGGGACATGCGATGGCACGTCGCACGTATGGCGACCCGCCGGGCATGGCCCGGCGCTCCCGGCGCAGATCCTGTGGTAGCGCCGGGCCATGCCCGGCGGACACCGGGTGGTCAACGGGTGCCGTACAGCACCACGGTCTTGCCGCGGGCGTGCAGCAGGCCGTCGGTCTGCAGCTTCTTCAGCACCCGGCCGGCCATTTCGCGCGAGCAGCCGACCAGGCGGGCCAGTTCCTGGCGTGAGACGCGCAGCTGGCTGCCCTGCGGATGGCTCATCGACTCCGGCTCCTGCGCCAGATCGTGCAGGGTGCGCACGATACGGTCGGTGACATCCAGGAACGCCAGGCGGCTGGCCTTGCGGCTGGTGTCCAGCAGGCGCTTGGAGATCTGCTGGCCCAGCGCGTACAGCAGGCGCGGGGCATCGGCCGACAGCGGGCCGAGGAACAGCTGATGCAGGCGCTCGTAGCTGATTTCAGCCAGCTCACAGGCGGTGCGGGTGCGCAGGATCACCTCGCGGCGGTCCGACTCCACGAACAGGCCCATCTCGCCGACGAACTCACCGGCGCCGAAATAGCCCAGCACCAGCTCGCGGTCCTCCTCCTCCTCGGCCATGATCGAAACCGAGCCGCTGATGACGTAATACAGGGTTCCCGCCGGGTCACCGGGTCGGAAGACGTCGGTACGGGTGGGATAGCGCCGCCGGTGGCTGTGTGCCAGGAAGCGGTCGATTGTTGCGATGTCCAAGGCCAATGGGCTGCTAGCTAGGCGCACGGTTGACACGATAGGGGCGCTCCCTCTGCGCATGAACGGATTCACGGGGTCGATAGCGGAGCTTAACCAGCGCAATTGTTAAGGGCAAACAGTGTGCCAGAACCTGAGCGTCTTCACGTTCCCCCTGGAGACACTTATGCCGCATAATTCCCCCTTTCCCTTCTTACACAGGAATCGACCGCCGTGGTCAAGCCGTTGCCTCGCCTGAGGTTGCAGGGTTTCAACAACCTCACCAAGGCGCTGAGCTTCAACATCTATGACGTGTGTTACGCGCGCACCGAAGAGGAGCGTCAGCGTTACATTGAATACATCGATGAAGAGTACAACGCCGACAGGCTTACTCAAATCTTGACCGATGTCGCTGAGATCATCGGCGCCAACATCCTCAACGTGGCGCGCCAGGATTACGATCCGCAGGGTGCCTCGGTGACGATCCTGATCTCCGAAGAGCCGGTGATCGACAAGAAGCAGGCCGGCAAGGAGTTGATTTCCGATGCCGTGGTCGCGCACATGGACAAGTCGCACATCACCGTGCACACCTATCCGGAAACGCACCCGCAGGAAGGCATTGCCACTTTCCGCGCCGATATCGACGTGGCTACCTGTGGCGTCATTTCGCCGTTGAAGGCACTGAACTACCTGATCGAGAGCCTGGAATCGGACATCGTGATCATGGACTACCGTGTCCGTGGCTTCACGCGTGATGTGAAGGGCAAGAAGCACTACATCGATCACAAGATCAACTCGATCCAGAACTTCCTGGCCAAGAACATCAAGTCGCGTTACGAGATGTTCGACGTCAATGTCTACCAGGAAAACATCTTCCACACGAAGATGCACCTGAAGGACTTCGACCTGGACCAGTACCTGTTCGAGGAAAAGGCCAAGAACATCTCGTTCAAGGAACGCATGAAGATCGAAGCGCTGCTGCGTCGTGAGATCGAAGAGCTGTTCCACGGCCGCAACCTGGCTGAGTGACCCATGTGCGATGCCGGTAGGCATCGCCACCCAGGCGGGACGCCCCGCCCCGTGGAGCCTGCGCTTGGCGCAATCTTCAGTTCCACGGCGATGTACCGACCTACGGCCCGGTGTGAAAACACCGGGCCGTTTCGTTTTTCCCAAAAAGGTAAGGAGCCCCCACCCATGCCCTGGATCTACCTGCTGCTGGCCGGTCTGTTCGAGATCGGATTCGCCCTTGGAATGAAGTACTCCGAAGGTTTCAGCAAACCCGTGCCGACCGCCCTGACGGTGGTGTCGGCGCTGATCAGCCTGTACTTGATGAGCCAGGCGATGAAGAACATTCCGGTCGGCACGGCCTATGCGATCTGGACCGGCATCGGCGCCATGGGCGTGACGGTGCTGGGCATCTACCTGTTCAACGACAGCGCCTCGCCGGCACGCCTGGCCTGCGTGGGCCTGATCGTGGCCGGCGTGATCGGCCTGAAGCTGGTGTCACCCAATTAATCCCGGTAGTGCCGGCCGCTGGCCGGCAACCTCATTACCTGCGGCGACCCATGCGGGGTTGCCGGCCAGCGGCCGGCACTACCCTCATGCGGGTTACAGCCGGTAGGCAATGGTCTTCATCACCCTGGAGGCCAGCGCCATCGCGCCCGGAATCGGGAACGGCAGGCGGCGCGCGCCGGCCTGCTCGGCATGTTCGGCATGCCGGGCCTCGTCTTCCTTCATCACCCGGATGACCGCGCGGCTGCGCAGGTCGCCGGCCGGCAGGTCGACCAGGTGTTCGTCCAGATGGGCTTCCACCTGGCGCTCGGTCTCGACCACGAAGCCCAGGTTCCAGCCGTCGCCGCGCAGCCCGGCCAGGGTGCCGATGGTGTAGCTGCCGGCGTACCAGAGCGGATTGAACAGGCTGGGGCGGCTGTCCAGCTCGCTCAGGCGGGTGGCGCACCAGGCCAGGTGATCGGTCTCTTCCTGGGCCGCTTCCAGCAGATGTTCGCGGGTCGCCGGGTCGCGTGCCACCGCGGCCTGGCCGAAGTACAGGCCCTGGGCGCAGACCTCACCGACATGGTTGATGCGCATCAGCCCGGCCGCGTGGCGACGCTGGGCGCTGTCCATGCCGGGCTCGCCGGTGTCCGTGGCCGGATAGGGGCGGCTGGCCGGCGGGTTGCCGAACACCGTGTCCAGGGCGCGCTGCGCCTCGGTCAGCAGGTGGTCCAGCGGGGTGGTCTGGCGAAGCACGGTCATGGCGGCACGGCGTGGAGCGGGGGAGGCCCGATTCTCGCCCGGCCCCGGTCCCCTGCCAACCCGGGGCAGGGGACCGGTTGCACCCGCCAGCCAAGGTGCGTACAATGCCGCCCCTTACGCTCCACCTTTCACAACGCGTGGCAGAGTTCCGGCGAGTCCTTCGCCGCAATGAGCCCGACCTAACCAAGAGTTCTTCATGAGCACTTTCACTGCCAAGAACGAGACCGTCCAGCGCGACTGGTACCTCGTCGACGCCGAGGGCAAGACCCTGGGCCGTCTCTGCACCGAGCTGGCCCGCCGTCTGCGTGGCAAGCACAAGCCGGTCTACACCCCGCACGTTGATACCGGCGACTACCTGGTCGTCATCAATGCAGAAAAGATTGTCGTCACCGGCAAGAAGCTGCAGGACAAGATGTATCACCGTTTCACCGGTTACATCGGCAACCTGAAGACCGAATCCCTCGCCCAGGCGCTTGAGCGCCACCCGGAGCGCGTGATCGAGACCGCCGTCAAGGGCATGCTGCCGAAGGGCACGCTGGGTCGCCAGATGTACCGCAAGCTCAAGGTCTACGCCGGCACTGAGCATCCGCACGCCGCACAGCAGCCGCAGGTTCTGGATATCTAATCATGGCTATCACTCAAAACTACGGCACTGGCCGCCGCAAGTCCTCCACCGCTCGCGTGTTCCTGCGCAAGGGTTCGGGCAACATCACCGTCAATGGCCGTCCGCTGGACGAGTTCTTCGGCCGTGAGACCGCTCGCATGATCGTGCGCCAGCCGCTCGAGCTGACCAAGAACACCGAGAGCTTCGACATCCTGGTCACCGCCGCTGGCGGCGGCACCACCGGCCAGGCCGGTGCGATCCGTCTGGGTATCGCCCGCGCTCTGGTCGAGTACGACGAGACCCTGAAGTCCGAGCTGCGCAAGGCTGGCTTCATGACCCGCGACGCCCGCGAAGTCGAACGTAAGAAGGTCGGTCTGCACAAGGCCCGCCGCGCCACCCAGTTCTCCAAGCGCTGATTTACCGCGCCTGGTTGGGCTCCTTCGGGAGCCCGCTGGATGGAAAAGCAAAAGCCCGGCTTCGGCCGGGCTTTTGTCGTTCTGGGGCTGCGCATTTCAAGGTTGCCGGCCAGCGGCCGGCACTACCCATGGTCCGTATGCCCGACCCCGGTCTCTGTCTGGAGGAGAGTCCCCTTGTTGTTCAAGGGGGGCGCGCCGACAGGCGCGGGGATAAGGTGGGATGCGTGACCAAATTAAAAAGAAAAAGGCCTGATCTTTCGATCAGGCCTTTTTCTTTTTAATTTGGCTGCCCCTGATGGATTCGAACCACCGATGCCTGAGTCAGAGTCAGGTGCCTTACCGCTTGGCTAAGGGGCAATGTAACGTGTAACTATTTTCTCACTTTTCACGTTGAAAAACAACTTCAACGTGGTGGCTATGGGTGGACTCGAACCACCGACCCCAGCATTATGAGTGCTGTGCTCTAACCGGCTGAGCTACATAGCCTTGGTGAGCCCGCTATTCTGCTGATGTGTACAAGGACTGTCAACACCTTTGTATCGTGCTTGTGGCCCGACAGACGGCATGGGATAGTCCCAACCAGTAGATTTTCTTAGGAGTCCGCATCGTGATCGATCCGGACGGCTATCGACCGAACGTCGGCATCGTGCTGATGCGGCAGGACGGGCAGGTGTTCTGGGCACGACGTGTGCGCCGGGATGGCTGGCAGTTCCCGCAGGGTGGCATGAACACCGACGAGACGCCTGTCGAGGCCATGTATCGTGAACTGCAGGAAGAGACCGGGCTGTTGCCGGAGCACGTTGAAGTGCTTGGGGCGACACCGGGCTGGCTGCGTTACAAGCTGCCGGCGCGTGCCATCCGCCGCAATGAACGCCAGGTCTGCATCGGCCAGAAGCAGGTCTGGTTCCTGCTGCGCCTGACCGGTGATGAAGCCCACGTCAGCCTGGACCATACCGACTCGCCCGAGTTCGATCATTGGCGCTGGGTCGACTTCTGGTATCCGGTGGAGCATGTGGTGGTGTTCAAGCGTGGCGTCTATGCGCGCGCCCTGCGACATCTGGCGCCGTTGGCCCAGGGGGTGGCGGGGCAGGGCATCAGTGCCATGCCCAAGAGCGCTGCCGAGGCCTGGATGCCAGGCCACGCGGCCGGCCACGACAGGCCCAGGAAGCGCACGCCCATGCGCGGCGGGTACTGGCCGCGGAAAGCAAAGGGTGAACCGGGAGCCGTTTGACGGGCAGGTTGCGCAAAGAGCGGGCCGAACGGTCGCAACGCACGTCTGCCGGGTATTTCCGGCAGCAACTGGCTGTCCGTCTGGCAAGCCTCTCCTGGCTGTTGTTGAGCGCGGTGGTCCTCGGCGACATCGCATGGATGCCGCTTGGGCTGGGCGTTTGCCTCGCCTTCGCGACCTGTGCGGGTGCGCTGTTCCTGGCGGACTACCTGCTGCGGGTGAGAGCGGCAGGTGGTGGTGTGCAGTGGCTGATCGTCTTCTTCAGTACACCGGTGCTGGCGCTTGGGCTGTTGTCCCTGTAGCCGCCTCGTACCGTGTGGATCCGACGGTACTCTGAACCGTATCGAGAATGGTTCAGGTCTCTGATTGACAACCATTCTCGTTTCCATTGGAATAGCGACCAGGCCGCTACTGGCCTGCTGCCCTGGTTCCCGCCCGTGTACGTCTGCATCTGCAACGGTGTTACTGACCACCAGATCCGCGAAGCCGCCAGCCATGGCGTCACGTCGGTGGCCGAGCTGACCATGCGCACCGGATGCGGCGCCACCTGCGGTTCCTGCCTGGACATGGCCGGCGAACTGCTGGCCAAGGCGCGTGCCACCCACGATCTGCCGTTGCCGGTGTTGGGCCTGGCGCAGGTCGCCTGAGTCGTTTCGCGGCGCGTTGACGCCACGCTCTCCTGGTCTTCATTGCTGGCCGCAGTGGCCAATGCGCACGATTCGCGTTCCTTCACGCGCGCGCGCAAGGCGCTACAGTGCCCGCGATTTCAGCGTGCAGGAGCATCCCCATGAAGGGCGACACCAAGGTCATCGAATTCCTCAACAAGGTCCTCTACAACGAGCTGACCGCGATCAACCAGTACTTCCTGCACGCCAAGATGCTCAAGAACTGGGGCATCAAGGAACTGGCCGAACACGAGTACAAGGAATCGATCGAGGAAATGAAGCATGCCGACATGCTTGCCGATCGCATCCTGTTCCTTGAAGGCCTGCCGAACTTCCAGGCGCTGGGCAAGCTGCGCATCGGTGAGAACCCGACCGAGATCCTGCAGTGCGATCTGTCGCTGGAACGCGATGGCGTAGTCACCCTGCGCGAGGCCGTGGCCTATGCCGATTCGGTCGGCGACTATGTCAGCCGCCAGCTGTTCGTGAAGATCCTCGACTCCGAGGAAGAGCACATCGACTGGCTGGAAACCCAGCTGGAGCTGATCGAGCGCATCGGTGAGCCGAAGTACCTGCTGAGCAAGCTCGAAGAGTGATTCAACGGGCCTGGCCGGCGAGGTAGCCGGTCAGCGCCACGCGCGCGCGGGCGAACTCCGCCACCAGCAGCGCCACTGCCACGGCAGGGCGCTGCAGGCTGCCACTGCGGGCTTCGAGTTCGATCCGCCGCGCCACCGCTGACAGCGACAGCGCGCCGACGTTGGCGCTGGAGGATTTCAGGCTGTGCGACAGCGCCTGCAGGCGTTCGATGTCGTTGCCCTGCGCCGCCTGCTGCAGCTGCTGCACCAGCTGCGGTGCATCTTCCAGGAACACCGTTACGATCTGCGCGGCGGCATCGCCGATCACCGCCTGCAGTTCATCCAGCACACTGCGATCAAGCACCGGCTGTGGAATCGGGATCGCGCGCGTTCGTTCATCGTCCAGGCTTTCGCCGTCGGGCACGCTCGGGGTTGCGGCAGGTTGCACGGGTTCCGGCAGCGGTGCATGTCCGCGATCCACGGAAACCCGGCCCCAGCGCTGCAGCAGCGCATGCAGCGCTTCACGCGTGATCGGCTTGGAAAGATAGTCGTCCATGCCCGCCTGCAGGCAGCGTTCGCGATCACCGGCCATGGCGTTGGCGGTCATCGCGATGATCGGCAACCGCGTGCGCCCGGCTTCGGCTTCCTCCCTGCGCCAGCGCTGTGTCGCGCTGTAGCCGTCGAGCACCGGCATCTGGCAATCCATCAGCACCACGTCGATTCCACCTGCGCGCAGCAGTGCGAGGGCCTGCTCGCCGTCGGCGGCATTGCGCACCCGGCACTGGAAGACCCGCAGCAGGTGCTCGGCCACCATCCGGTTGACCGTGTTGTCTTCGACCAGCAGCACATGCAGATCCAGCGGTGGCAGCGCGGCGGCCGGCCTGGCGTCTTCGGCGTTGGCCAGCAGGGCTGCGGGTCGCGCGGTAGCGGTTGGCTGCGCCAGCAGCGCGTGCAGGTCGGCATCGTTGAATGTGCTGTGCAGCTGCTGCTGGCGCGGCCGTGCTGCAACCGGATCATCCTGCAGCCACAGCACCTGCAGTGCGTCGTCGGCACCGCGCTCGGCCAAGGCGCGCTGCAGGGCCACCTCGCCATTGCGGCGGTGGCGCGCGTCGACCAGCAACCATGCCGGTGTGCTCTGGCCCGGGCGTGGTGCTGCGCGCAGGCGTTCCATTGCCTCATCAATGCTGGCCAGCGGCTGCACCTGCAGGCCGTGGTGCGCGGCGATGCGTTCGACGCGTGGCTGCAGCTGTGCATCGGCGGTGTACAGCAGCAGCGCTGCCGGCGAGCGGGCCAGCGCCGGCAGGTCGCCGGGAACCTTCAGCAGCGGTATTTCAAACCAGAAGGTTGCGCCCTGGCCTGGGGTGGAGTGCACGCCGATATCGCCATGCATCAGGTCGGTGATGCGCTTGCAGATGGCCAGGCCCAGGCCGGTGCCACCGTAGATGCGGGTGGTGGACGCGTCGGCCTGGCTGAAGGACTGGAACAGCCGCGCCTGCAGGGCCTCATCGATGCCGATGCCGGTGTCGACCACTTCGAAACGCAGCTGGTGCTGGGCGGGGCCTTCGCCCAGCCGCTGCACGCGCAACTGCACCTGGCCGCGTGCGGTGAACTTGATGGCATTGGCCAGCAGGTTGCCCAGGACCTGGCGCAGGCGCACCGGGTCGCCGCGTACCGGCAGGCGCACGGCCGGATCCAGTTGCAGGCTCAACGTCAGGCCCTTGGCCTCGGCGGCGCGCTGCAGCAGCTGCACCACGCCATCGAGCAGTTCGCGCAGGTTGAAGCTGGTGATCTCCAGCTCCAGCGCCTGGGCTTCCAGGCGCGAGTAATCGAGGATGTCATCGACGATGCGCAGCAGCTGCTGCGAGCTGGCCGAGGCGGTGGCCAGCATCTGCCGCTGGTCTTCGCCGAGCGGGCCGCGGGCAATCAGCTCCAGCATGGGCAGGATGCCGTTGAGCGGCGTGCGGATTTCATGGCTCATGGTGGCCAGGAATTCGCCCTTGGCCAGCACGGCTGCTTCTGCAGCCTGCTTGGCCTGCAGCAGCTGATGTTCCAGCTGGCCCTGGCGCTCGGTGGTGCGCCGCAGCTGGTCGCGTTCACTGGTCAGGGTGATGCGTTCGCGCTGCAGTGCCGCCAGCGCGCGATTGCGCGAACGCAATCGCAGGCCCAGTACCAGCAGGGCGACGATGGCCAGCGCCAGCACCGCCAACAGCGCGACCGTCGGTGACACTCAGAGCACCGCGTTGTGGAAGTCGAAGTTCAGGTCGCTGCCGGCCGACTGCACCATGTTGCCCTGGATGTAATCGACACCGCCGACCCACATCGCGGCCGCTGCCTGCGGGTCCTCGATCTGCTGGCCGATGATCTGCAGGCCGGCTGCATGCGCCTGCTCGATCGATCGGCGCAGTTCTTCGCGCGTATCGGGGTTGGAGTGGCTGCTGGAAAAGCGTGCGGCCATGCGCACGAACGACAGTGGCAGCTGGGTGAGCAGCGCCAGGGCTTCGCTGCCCGGTTCGAACTGGCTCAGGCAGAAGCGCACGCCGACGCTGGCCATGCGCTGGCAGAACTGCTGCAACGGCACGGTGTGGATCAGTGCATCGGGCAGGCGCACGTCGATCACCAGCGCGCTGCCGGGCAGGCGGCGTTGCTGCAGTGACTCCAGCAGCCAGTCGGCGAAGGCATCGCGCTGCAGGGTACGCAGCGACTGCGAGACGAACAGGTTCAGCGGCTGGGTGGCGTGGCGATACAGGTCGAGCAGGCCCATCGCATGCTCCAGCACCTGCTGGTCGAGGTCGGCGATGCGGCCGGCCGCCTCGGCTGCCGGAATCACCTGGCCGGCGGTCAGCACGCTGCCATCGGTCCGGCGCAGGCGCAGCAGCAACTGGTACTGCGCGCTGCTGCCGCCGGCGACGGCGACGATCGGCTGGTAAGCGAGCTCGAGCTGGCCTTCCAGCAACGCCAGGTGCTCCTGCTCGGTCGTGACCTGGCGATGCACGTGGCCGGCAACGCCGGCGCTGAGCAGGCGTGCCTGCAGGGTGGTACGTTCGACTGCTTCCAGGGCGCTGCTGGCATCGTCGAAACCCGGCGACAGCGGCGCGTAGCCGACCACGCCACGCAGGTGTACCGACTCGTCGTCGCGTATCACGAAGGCGCGCGCGGACAGCTGCTCACGCAGGGTGCCGGCGATCGCTTCCAGGCTGTCCTCATCGGCGTTGCGCGCCAGCAGCAGGAAGCTGTTGTCGTTCAGGCGCGCCAGCAGGTGCGGATGGCCAGCCTCGGCAAGGCGTTGCCCGGCCTGCACCATCAGCCGCTCGAAGGCCGCATAGCCATAGCGCTCGCGCAGGCCCAGCGCGCTGGAGATTTCCACGAAGAACACGCCACCGCGGTCGTGCTGGGCCAGCGTCGCGTTGAGTTGCTGCAGCACGTGGTGGCGCGTGGGCAGCCCGGTTTCCGGGTTGCTGGTGGCCGGTGCACCGTTGGCACCGGGCAGGGTCGCTGCCTGCGCGCGTGCGCGGCGGATACGGTTGGCCACCGCGGCAATCAGGTGGCGCGGCCGGATCGGCTTGCTCAGGTAATCGTCGGCACCGCAGTCGAGCACTTCGAACTGGCGCTCCGGATCCGGGTCGCCGCTGAGGAAGACGATTGGCAGCAGCTGCATGCCGGGCTGCTGGCGGATCATCGCGGTCAGCCGCATGCCATCCAGCCCGGGCAGGTGCAGATCCATCAGGATCAGGTCAGGGCGTTGCTCGCGGATGGCCTGCTGCACGCCATCGGCATCGCCGAGCACGATTGCCTGCATGCCGGCGCCATGCAGCACGCTCTGTGCGAACAGCGCCTGGGCACGATCGTCTTCGACGATCAGCACGCGGTAGGGCGAGTCGGCATCGACAGGCGGGATGTCACTGTTGCCCGCCTCGGGCAGTGCGGCGGTGGAGGGCAGGGGCGGCGGAGCCGCCAGTCGCGCGCCGTCGCCGGGCACCGACAGGGCGGGTGCCTCTGACACCGCCAGTACTGCTTCGGCAGGCGTTGCCGCAGCCGAGGGGGCGGCCCAACGTTGCCAATGATCGGCCGGAGGGGTTTCAGCGCGTCCCGGGCGGGGGCCCGCGACGGATTCGTTTGCGGCCATCGATGCTCCTGGTGTTCGCGGCCATTATGCGACAAGCCAGCCGATCAGCCGGTACGCGGTTGCCGTTGTCCGTCGTCGCTGCCGCCACGTGCCAACCAGCGCACGCTTTTCCACAGGGTGCGCCAGACCAGCCAGACCAGCAATGCGCCGGCCAGGCTGCAGGCCAGCACCACCACCAGCGCGATCCATGGATGCGCCAGCGCGAGCGCCAAGCCGCCGATCACCACGGTATCTTCGGCCGCAGAGGCGACCCAGTTGCTGGCCGGTTCCGGTGAGGTGTTGAGCAGGGCGCGGGTGCCGGCCTTCAGGCCATGGCTGGCCAGCGCAACGCCCGCGCCGGCGACCAGTGCACCGGTGCCCAGGTCGCCATCGGGCGACAGTGTCGCTGCCGCGAGGAAAGCGCCGGCGGGCACGCGCGCCAGGGTCTGCACCAGGTCCCAGGCTGAATCCACGCCGGGAATCTTGTCGGCGAAGAATTCGGCAATGGCCAGCGCCGCCGACGTGCCGAGCACCCACCACGACTCGGTGGCCTGCAGCGCCGGTGGCAGGTCGACCCAGCCGAGCAGGCCGGCGATGCCGACGCCGAATACGGTGAGGTAAACGCGGATGCCGGCCAGCCAGGCCAGCAGGATGCCGATCACGAACAGGTGGGCTTCGGTCATGGCGGGCTCCGGCGGCGGAACTGTGCGGGGTGCCACACTATCGACCATGGAGTGGCTGAATGCCACCGCCTGGTACCGGCCGGCACCGGGGAAACCTGCCGTTCCTGTCATACACTAGCCCGTCGTTTGCCCCAGGGGCCGTACTGGCGGCGCTTCGGCGCTGCCACGGAGACTACCCATGAACAACCGCCCTCCCATGCGCGTGCAGGTCCGCCTTCCCGGTGCCGCGCAACCACCCGCCGACCGCCGTCGCCTGCTGGTGATCGCCGGCATCTGGCTGCTCAGCCTGGTGCTTGCGGTGCTGGGTGGCTGCTGGCTGGGCACGCCGCGCGGTGAACAGGGCCAGCGCGTGCAGGCTGCCGAGAAGCGCGCCGATACGCTGCAGACGCAGCTGACCGAACTGCGCCAGAAGCAGGCCACGCTGGAAGCGTCGGACCGCATCAGCCGCGCCGCCAACAACGAAGTGCAGTCCTCGTTGGCCGAGCGCGATGAAGAGATCGCCGGCCTGCGCGCTGACGTCGCCTTCTACGAACGCCTGGTGGGCTCGACCAGCCAGCGCAAGGGCCTGAACACCCATTCGATTGAATTCAGCCCGGAATCGGCCGGCACCTGGCAGTACAGCGTGGTGCTGACGCAGAACCTCAACCGCGGAGCGATCAGCCAAGGGCAGATGCGTTTCACGGTGGAAGGCGTGAAGAACGGCAAGCTGGCCACCATCAGCTGGGACGAGCTGCACCAGCGCAGCAAGGTGCCGGGACAGGATTACTCGTTCCGGTACTTCCAGCAGCTCACCGGCAGCGTGATGCTGCCGGCTGACTTCACCCCGCAACGGGTGAAGGTGACATTGGGGAGTGGTGCGGGGGGCACCACGCAGGTATTCGACTGGAAACAGGCCGGCGCACCGGCCAGCAAAGGGGAGTAGGCAGATGTTCGGAAGCAGCAAATCCAGCCGTGATGGCCAACTGGTGGTGGATGCCCTGATCGGCAACCAGGTGGTGATCCGTGGCGATGTGGAATTCAGTGGTGGCCTGTACGTGGAAGGTCGCATCCACGGCAAGGTGATTGCCCAGGAGGGCGCCAGCGCGGCGACCCTGACCCTCGCCGAGCATGGCGTGATCGAAGGCGAGATCCGCGCCCAAGTGGTGGTCATCAGTGGCCGCCTGGACGGCGATGTCCATGCCACCGAGAAGGTCGAACTGACCCCGAGTGCGCGGGTCAACGGCAATGTTCACTACCAAGTGGTGGAAATGAATGCGGGTGCCCAGCTGAACGGCCGGCTGATCCATGCCAGCGCCCCGATGCAGGCCCTGCCGGCGCCGGAAGGCGAAGCGTCCGCTGACGGCAAGGGCGACACCGCCGCCCGCCGCAAGCTGGCCGAGGCGATGGCTTGAAAGCCAGCGCCGGCGCCCCCATGCTGAGCCCATGAACACGCTCGTCTCCCTCCCCGGCGCCACGCCGGCCGCCGCGCCCGACTACCAGTCGCTGGATCGGCCGCTGAACTTCACCGAGGCCGCTGCGGCCAAGGTCAAGGAACTGATCCAGGACGAGGGCAACCCCGACCTGTCATTGCGTGTGTACATCGAGGGTGGCGGCTGTTCGGGCTTCCAGTACGGGTTCGAGTTCGACGAGAACCGTGCCGGCGATGACCTGGCGGTGCAGACCAGCGGGGTCACCCTGCTGGTCGATCCGCTCAGCCTGCAGTACCTGATGGGTGCCGAAGTGGATTACACCGAGAGCCTGACCGGTGCGCAGTTCGTGATCCGCAATCCGAACGCCAAGACCACCTGCGGCTGCGGCAGCAGTTTCAGCATGTAATTGCAGGGCGTGGGGCATGCACCCCGCGCGCTGCCTTCGCTGGATCCACGCCATGCGTGGATGACCGTTACTGCAACCACAGGCGGGTTTCTGCACAGTCTGCGGCTTGCCACCTGCCGTGATTGGCGGCAGGCTAGCTGGATGCTCAATTCTCCTTCGCCGCTTTCCGGTTTTGCCTTCGTGGGTGAACCGTTGGAGCGCGCCGATGCCATGCGCGAAGATGCCGATGCTCTGGCGCGCCTGTGGCCCGATGCGCGCATTCTTGTCCTGGACCAGGACGGCACCGCCTTCACCGGTGATGACGACCAGCCGCTGGCGTTGACCGGCGCCGATGTCGGTGGCGGGCCGGGTGTCGCGATTTTCCTCGGCCTGCGTGGCGAGCAGGCGTGGTTCTCGGTGGAAGCGGCCAGCGTGACGGTCACCGCGCCACGCCGGCTCGATCTGCGCCAGGCCGCGCTGCTATGGACCGTGGCCGATGCGACCGCCTTCAGCTACGCCCGTGGCATGTCCTACTGGCAATCGCGTACCCGCTTCTGCGGTGTCTGCGGCAGCGCCGTGACGTTCGCCCGGGGGGGCTTCGTCGGCCGCTGCCCGCAGTGCGCGACCGAACACTATCCGCGCGTCGACCCGGCCGTGATCGTCGCGGTTGAAAACCAGGGCCGGCTGTTGCTGGGCCGCCAGTCCAACTGGGCGCCGCGCCGCTATTCGGTGCTGGCCGGCTTTGTCGAGCCGGGCGAGACCTTCGAGCAGACCGTAGCGCGCGAAGTGCACGAAGAGAGCAAGGTGCGGGTGACCGCCTGCCAGTACCTGGGCTCGCAGCCCTGGCCGTTCCCCGGCGCATTGATGGTCGGATTCCGTGCGCAGGCACACGACGACGTGCCGACCGTGGATGGCGAACTGGAAGACGCGCGCTGGTTCAGCGCCGAGGAAGTTGGCGCGGCCCTCGCGCGTGACGTCGAGGACGATGGAGAAGGCATCCGTCTGTCACCGCCGATTTCCATTTCGCGGGGCCTGATCGAGCATTGGTACCGCCAGCAACCGGCATCCGGCGGTGCCAGCATTGCCGCCACCTGAACACGCTGCCGGTTACAGTACGGTTCACCGCTGACGGCGACGCTGCGACAGGTAAGGTAGCGACGCCGAACGCTCGCTCGTAGGGAGACCTGCCATGTTCACCACCCTGGTCGCCGTGTTGGTGGCACTGGCCCTTGGCCATGTCGCCCCGGCCGCTGCCGCGTCGCTGCGCCGTTTCGACGGCTTCCGGCGTTGGCTGGGCTGGCTGGACGCGCGCGGTGGTCGGGCCTGGCAGGGGGCCGCCGGCGTGGCGCTGGCGATCGTACCCCCACTGCTGCTGATGGCGCTGGTCGCCTGGCTGCTGCGCGGGGTGCTGTTCGGCCTTCCGGCGCTGCTGCTGGGCGTGGCCGTGCTGGCCTGGTGCTGGGGCCCGCGCGATCTGGACCGCGACATCGAGGCGATCATCGATGCCGACGATGCGCCGACCCGGCAGGCGGCGGTACGCAACCTGCAGCCGGCCGGTGGCAGCCTGCGTGAGGATGTTCCTTCACTGGTCGAGGCGACCGTGCTCAACGCCCTGCGGCGCTGGTTCGCGGTGCTGTTCTGGTTCCTGCTGCTGGGCCCGGTGGGGGCTCTCGGTTATCGCCTGCTGGCACTGATGGCGGAAAGCCCGATGCGTGCGCGCGTGCCGGTGGAGCCGCTGGCGCTGGCACAGCGGCTGCTGGGCTGGATCGAGTGGCCGGTGGCGCAGTTGATGGCGTTCTCGATGGCCCTGGTCGGCAACTTCGACACGGCCTGGAAGGCATGGCGCCAGGCGCATGGTGAGCGCTTGGCCGGTGGCATTGGTTTCCTGGGTGCGGTGGCGCGTGCCAGCGTCAATGCCGAGCTGCGCGAGGACGCTCACGATTACACCGAAGCGGGCCTGCTGCCGGTGTGGCAGCGGTTGCCGGACCTGCGGGATGCGATGAGCCTGGTGTGGCGGATGCTGCTGCTGTGGCTGGCGGTGCTGGCCCTGCTGGTGATCGCGGGCTGGGTGACCTAGTTGTGCTTTTCTGCAGGGCTTGCCGCCCTGCACCCGCTGGAAGCAACTGCAACTGCAACAGCGGCTCTGGATTTCTGTGGGTTTGGTGGGGGGTGTGGGGCTGCAGGACACGCCGTTAACCCATCCATGGGGGCTCGATGGCGCCATCCATGGCGCCAACGGTTCTGCAGCCCCACGCCGCCCCACCCCCGACAGTTTCCGATGACGGCCAGTAGATCCACGCCATGCGTGGATGCCGAGCGGAGCGACCCGCTTCGGCTTTTGATCTTCTCTTTCTTTTCCGTGGTGGACGCGCACGGAAATTGTCCGTGGCCGGGCGGGATGGGTTTGCGGGGGGTGTCCGCGGCATGGATGCCGCGGACAAGCCTCCAGGGGTGAGGGCGCTTTGATTGCGAAGCACTGCTTCGCAAGCGCCCGAACGCCCAGCCGCCAGCGGCTGGGCCGGTCTGGGGATTCACGGCGTCCCCCGCAAACCCATCCCGCCCGGCCACCCCAGGGCTTCTGCCTTCAAACGCCGCCCACCACGAGGGGCTGCGCCGTTGGCTGGAAACCTACACCGGGGCCAGCGCGGTGAACGGAGCCCACGGCAGGTTGCGCAGCACGGCATAGCCGGGCAGCAGCCACAGCCAGAACGTGGGGCTGGCCAGTACCCGCATCAGTGGATCAAGCACGCGCGGGCGTACGCCGGCGGTGTTGAGCAGCATCAGGAACAGGAAGGGCAGGCTGATGACCAGCAACGGGTTCATCGCCATCGCGCCGGGCAGGTCGAAGTGGACCAGTGAGTACAGGCAGCGCGTGCTGCCGCAGCCGGGGCAGTAGAAGCCGGTCAGTGCGTACAGCGGACAGCCCGGCAGCGGATTGCCGGAGACATACGGATTGACGTGGCGCAGGACCACGGCGGCACCCGCAGCCAGGCCGGACGCGGCCAGCAGCGGAGCCCAGCGGGTGAGTCGGGAACGAGCAGGAAGTGCGGACATGCGGGGGCGGGATCCGGCGCATGGCCGGACCCCGTCGCGGGCATCAGTAGCTGCCGTTGCCGCCGCTCAGGGCGCCCAGGCCGCCAACGGCCATGATGATGATGAAGTACAGGACGCCAACCACAACGGCAGCGATGGCCGACCAGATGGCCCACTTCTTGGCCTTGTCGGCCGAATCACGGGCACCGGCGACGTCGCCGGCAGCCAGCTTGCCGTTGACCTGCGCGGCGTAGACGATCGACACGATGCCGGCCGGCAGGCAGCAGAACAGGGTGGACAGGATGGCCCAGACCAGATTGTTGGGGACCTGCGCAGTGGTGGTGTTCATGGTTCAAGCTCCTCGATGGGTGGTGGTGGTGAATCAAAGGTCGGATAGAGCGCCCAGCGCGGCCAAGCCGCCGAACAGCCCGAACCACAACAGCAACAGGACCGGCAGGGCCGCGGCCGAAGCCACCGCCCACCAGCCCGCCTTGCGCGACGCGCTATAGGCCCCCGGCAGGTCACCGGCCGCATTGCGACCATCGACCTGGGCGGCATACACGATCGACACCACGCCCAACGGCAGGCAGCAGAACAGCGTCGTCAGGATCGCCCAGACCAGATGGTTGGGGATGTAGACCGGACGGCTGAGCGGTGGCGGTTGATTCAAAGCAAGACTCCATTCCTTGGTGGTCGGCCGTGTGAACGGGCCGAACCTCCCCCCTGTGGGTGCGTAATCTACCGCAACCAACGACGCATGTATGCGTTTTCAGCCCCGTCAGGCCTCGTATCGCCCTTGGACGGTGGCGTAGGCAGCGTACCGTCATCGCCCCCGGATGGGGGCGATTGCGTCAGGCGAGGTCGCCGCGCAGGGTGCGGACCTGCGCTTCCAGGGCGGCGGCATCGGTTGAATGGCCATCCACCGCCGGGGCGGCGACCACCTCCACTGTCGCCCGGAACCGGCGCGGCACGCGCATGCGGCCCAGACGGGTATCGCGGCGGCTCCACATGCTCGACCACATGCCGCGCAGGGCCATCGGCACCACCGGTACCGGACGGCGTTCGAGGATCTTCTCCACGCCGGATTTGAACGCTGCCATCGTGCCGTCGCGGGTCAGTGCGCCTTCCGGGAAGATGCATACCAGCTCGCCCTCGGCGAGTGCGGCGTCGACTTCATCGAACGCGCGCTGCATCAGGGCCGGGTCTTCGCGCGCACCGGCGATCGGAATCGCCTTGGCGGTGCGGAAGATCCAGCGCATGACCGGGATGTTGAAGATCTTGTAGTACATGACGAAGCGCACCGGGCGCGGGATCGTCGCCGACAGGATCAGCGCGTCCATGTAGCTGACGTGGTTGCAGACCAGCAGCGCGGCGCCCTCATCGGGCACGTTCGCTTCGATGCCGTGCGGGCGCAGCCGGTACAGCGTGCGCACCATCACCCAGCTGAGGAAGCGCATCAGGAATTCGGGGACGATGGTGAAGATGTAGATCGCCACCACGGCATTGGCGATGGCCAGTGCCAGGAACAGCTGCGGGATGGTCCAGCCGAGCAGGCGCTGGGTGAGCAGGCCGAGTACGGCCGCAGCGACGATGAAGCCGGAGTTCTGGATGTTCAGCGCGGCGAATACGCGCGACATCTCCGATTTCGGCGTGCGGCTCTGGATCAAAGCAAACAGCGGCACCACGAAGAAGCCGGTGAACAGGCCGATGCCGAGCAGGTCGATGATGATGCGGATGCTGCCGGCCTGGTGCACGAACTGGGTGACCGACAGGCCTTGCGCGGTGGCCTCACCGGCGCGTGCGAAGTACAGGTCCAGCAGGAAGGCGGTCATGCCGAACGCACCCAGCGGCACCAGGCCGATCTCCACCGTGCGCGCCGACAGCTTTTCGCACAGCAGCGAACCGACACCGGTGCCGACCGAGAACAGCGCCAGGGCGAAGATGTACAGGGTGGGCTCGCCACCGAGGTTGGTGACCGCATAGGACGGCAGCTGCGCGGTCAGGATGGTGCCGACGAACCAGAACCAGGACACGCCGAGGATGGCGTTGCGTACCGCCTTCTGTTTCCTGGCCATGCGCAGCACGGCCAGCGATTCGGGGATCGGGTTCCAGTTGATCTTCAGGTCCGGGGCGCCGGCATCCACCTTGGGGATCATGCGCGCGGCCAGGTTGCCGCAGATCGCCAGCGCGATGACAGAGGTGGCGGCCACGATCGGGCCATGGGTGCCTGCCAGGGTGAACACCAGGCCGCCGACGATCATGCCGGTCAGGATCGACATCGACGTGCCCATCTCGACCAGGCCATTGCCACCGGTCAGTTCTTCCGGACGCAGTACCGAGGGCAGCACCGAGTACTTCACCGGGCCGAACAGGGTGGACTGCAGGCCCGTGCAGAACAGGGCCACCAGCAGCACCGGCAGGCTCTCGGTGAGAAAGCCCACCGCAGCCAGCGTCATGATCACGATCTCCATGGTGGTGGTGATCACGATCAGCCGCGACTTCTCCAGCTTTTCCGCGATCTGCCCGGCCAGGGCGGAGAACAGGAAGTAGGGCAGGATGAACAGCGCCGGCGCCAGGTTGGTGTAGAGCGTGCGCTCGCTCTCGGCCACGCCCAGGTAGAACAGCAGGCCGATGATCGCCTGCCGGTACACGTTGTCGTTGAAGGCACCCAACCCCTGCACGATGAAGAACGGCAGGAAACGGCGCTGGCGCAGCAGGGCGAACTGGTTGTGACCGGACATGGAACCTCCTTGGACCGGCGCAGCCTAGCATCCCTGCCTGTCAGGCAGGGATGCGGTAGGTGCGGACCGTTGGTCCACACACCCCACCAACGCTCACACGATATCGTCGACCACGCCGCCATCGACCCGCAGCGCTGCGCCGGAGGTGGCCGACGCCTGCGGTGAGGCGAGGTAGACCACCATGTTGGCCACTTCCTCGACCGTGGCCGCGCGCTGGATCACCGATGCAGGGCGATGGGCCATCACGAACTCACGGCCGATCTGTTCCAGCGGCTTGCCGGTGCGTGCACGCTCTTCTTCGAACATCGTTGCGAAGCCATCGGACAACGTCGGGCCGGGCAGCACCGCATTGACGGTGACGCCGCTGCCGGCCACGCGCTTGGCCAGGCCGCGCGACAACGACAGCTGCGCGGTCTTGCTGACGCCGTAATGGATCATGTCGGCAGGAATGTTGCGTGCTGATTCGGAGGAGATGAACAGCACGCGGCCCCAACCGGCGTCGACCATCGCCGGCAGCAGGGCGCGCGACAGGCGCACGCCGGACATGACATTGGTCTGCCAGTACTGCTCCCAGGTGGCATCGTCGGTCTCGAAGAAGTCCTGCGGGCCGAAGATGCCGGCATTGTTGACCAGGATGTCGACGTTGCCCGGCAGGCCGGCCAGCAGCGCGTCGACCCCGCGGGCGTCGGACAGATCGGCGGCCACGCCCAGCACGTTGGCGTCGGGAATTGCAGCCAGCAGTCGCTGACGTGCGCGTTCCACGCTGTCGGTACTGCGGCCGTTGAGGATGACCTGTGCACCCGCGGCGGCAAGCCCCTGCGCGATGGCCAGACCGATGCCGGCGGTGGAGGCGGTGACCAGTGCGGTGCGGTCGTTGAGTTCGATCTTCATGGGGGAGATCCTGCGTGGGCGACACCGCAGTATCGGCGTCGGGGCGTGATCGCAATGCCCCCGTGCACGCAACACGATGTTGCACGGCCGACAGGGTCACGCCCGAATACCGCTCCAGTAGATCCACGCCATGCGTGGATGCCGTCCGCTCAGGCCAGGCCGCGCACCGCGCCATTGGCCGCTGCCCTCACCTTCGGCAACATCCGCAGCACCAGCGCCATCTGCGTGCGGATCAACTGCAGTTTCGGCGGCATCGTCTCATCGAGCTGCTCCAGTTCCGCGGCCACCGCACGATCGGCGTCGTTGTCCTCCTCCGACACCGGCTGCTGCGCCGTCAATGCCGATGCCAGCTGCTGCAGCGCTTTACGCACCCGCTCGCCAGCGGCCAGCGCGAGTGGATCGCCCGCGTAGCTGTCGACCTGGTCGCGGTGCGCACCCAGCGCCGACAGATGCCCGAGCAGGGTGTTGGACAACGCCAGGAAGTGGAAACCCGAATCGAGGTTGCGGCGCACGTGGCCCGGTTCGCGCAGCATGTTCGACAATGCGGTGGACAGTGCGGCATCGGCGTTGTGCATGTCGCGGCGGGCGATGCGGTAGGCCAGGTCGTCGCGCATGCCGCTGCGGTACTGGCCCAGCACCGATTCCAGATAACGGGCGGCGGTATCCAGCACCCGCGCCAGCACGCGGTGCAGCTGTCGACCCTGCCAGTCCGGCAGGATCAGGAACGCGGCCGCTGCGGCGATCGCGCACCCCAGGATCGTATCGACCATGCGCGGCACGATCAGCACGAAGCCGTCGCCGATCAGGTTGAAGCAGGTCAGCGCCATCACCGTGATGGCGGCCGAGGCGACCAGATAGCGGTCGGTACGGGTGAAGAAGAACAGCAGTGCCGACAGCAATGCGATCAGCAGCTGGATCTCCAGCGTTGGGAACAGCTGCAGCAGCGCCCAGGTCAGCACCAGGCCGGCAAGCGTACCGACGATTCGTTGGGCCAGGCGCTGGCGGGTGGCACCGAAGCTGGGCCGGCACACGAACACGATGGTCAGCAGGACCCACGAGCCGTTCTGTGCATTGAACAGATGGATGGCAACGAAACCGGCGATCAGTGCCAGCGCCATGCGCAGGCCATGGCGGAACAATACCGAGCCGGGGGTGAGCTGCTGGCGCACGCGCACGCCCATTTCGCGCAGCGTGTGCGGGTTGCTGTCGCGCAGGCGGGTGTCGACGTTGTCCAGGCTGGCTTCGGATCGTTCGGCATCGAGCAGGCGGCGCTCGATGCTGCGCAGGTTGTGCACCAGCAGGTCCAGCGAGCCGAGCAGGCGCTGCCACTGCGGGCGTTGCTGGTCGCGCAGGTAGGCCAGGGCATCGGCCAGATCGCGCCCGGCCTGCTGGTTGCTCTCGCCGTAGACGAACGGACGACGCAGCCGGATCGCTTCGCCCAGCCGTGCACAGGCCTGGCCCTGCAGGTCGAGCAGGCGCTGGCAGCGGTACAGCACGTCGCTGTGGAAGAACGCGTCGACCAGCGCGCCGTACGGGTAATGCGAGGAGCTGGCGCGCTCATGGAAATCCTGTGCCATGTAGTACAGGCGCAGGTACAGGCCGGAGTTGACGCCGGGCCGTCCGGAGCGGCCAAAGCGCGCCAGGATCGCGGTCTTGGCCTCGTTCAGCGCGCCGACCACGCGACGGTTCTGTTCGGCCAGGTCGAGCTGGCGGCGCTGCAGGTCCGCCTCGCGTACGGGTTCGAACAGCGCGGCCTTGAGCTGCAGGTAACGGCCCAGTTCCACGTACAGGCGGGCCACGCGCTCGCGCACCGGCCGGTTGGCGAACAACGTGGTCCACAGGATCGACAGCAGCCCGTACCAGACCGCACCCGCAAGCAGGTGGCTGACCGCATCCAGCGCACTGTGCAGGTCATGGGCGCCATGCTGTTCCAGGCCGATCATGGTGTAGATGGCCAGCGTGACGGTCGCCTGGGCGATGGACGCGTAGCGCTCGCCCAGTGCACCGAGCAGTGTCAGGCCGAACGTGGACAGCGCCAGGGCCGCGATGAATATCCACGGCCAGGGGAACAGCCAGATCACCGAGGCCGCTGCCAGGCAGAAGCACAACAGCGACAGCAGCACGGCCTTGGTCCGGCCCCACCAGTTGTCATCGGTCTCGGCAATCGCACTGGCGATGATGCCGAGGAACACGCCGGGCAGCGCGGTCAGCGCATCCAGGTGCCAGCACACGGCCATGGCCGCGGTCAGGGCAATGAACACCCGCAGGCCATAGCTGGCCTTCTCGTGGGCCCACAGGCGGCTGAGGCGGGATTCGCGTGCGGACATGCAGGCTCGGCGAAAGGATCGGCCACCATTATTACGGGCCACGCGTGAAATCCGGTAGCGCCGCGCCATGCGCGGCGTGGCATGCAGCCGCCGGGCATGGCCGGGCGCTACCGAGGCCCGTTACATGTCGAACCGCACGCTGAGCGCGAAGGTGCGCGGCAGGCCGACGCCGGCATTGGACCAGTACCTGCGGTTGGCCAGGTTCTCCACGCTGGCACGCAGGGTCACCGGATGGCCGGAGGCCAGCAGGCGGTAACCGACGCCGGCGTTGACGAGGGTGTAGTCGGGCAGCTTCAGGGTGTTGTCGGCGTCGTACCAGACATCGCCGTAGTAGCGCACGGCGGCATAGGTCTCCAGCCCTTCCACCCACGGCAGCTGGTAAGTGGCGTGCAGCACGCCGCTCCAGCGCGCAGCACCGACGGTACGGTTGCCTTCCTGCGCCGCGCTGCCCGGTGACAGCTTGTCGTAGGTCGGGTCCAGCCAGGTCACGCCACCGCCCACGGTCAGCGCATCGGTCAGGTGCAGGTCGGCGCTGGCTTCGACGCCTTCGTACAGGGTGATGCCATCCTGCACCAGGCGCTTGCCTGCATCGGTCAGCTGATCGATGTTGGCGCCACGTTCCAGGCGGAACGCAGCGACATTCGCGTTCCAGCGATTCGCTTCCACCTTGGCGCCGATCTCGTACTGCTTGCTGATGGTGGGGTCGAGCACATCGCCGGCATTGATGTAGCTGTTGCCTACGCGGCTGCCTGCTTCCAGCGACTCGATGTAGCTGGCATACAGGGTGACGGCCTCGCTGGGCTTGAACATGACCGCATAGGTCGGGGTGACCGGATAGGTGTGGTAGGCGCCCTTGGTCTCGAAGTCGTTGTAGCGCCAACCGGCCAGCACCGACCAGCCATGGCCGAGATTGACGGTATCGCTGACGAACACCGCCTGCTGTACGGTCTCGTCACCGCGGGTCATCACCCGGGAACCCACCGCGTCGTGACGGATGCCATGGCGCTGGTAGAGGTTGGCGCGGCCGATCAGGCTGAACTCGTAGGGACGGTCCCAGCCCAGCCCGGTCTGGTGGCTGACACCGGCCACCAGCTGGTGCTGCAGTGGGCCGGTGCCGAAGCGGCCCTGCACCAGTGCCTGCGCCAGCTTCCACTCGCTCTTGCCGCCGAGCTCATAGACGTTGACGGCGTAGTCGCCGTTGGTATCGTCGATGTAGGCGAAGATCTTGTTGACGTCGTTCCACGAGGTGGTGACGCCATAGCTCAGGCTGGCCTTCCAGTCGCTGTTGATCTGCCAGTTCAGCGCGGTGGACAGCAGGCTGGAGCGGGTGTCGTAGTAGGTGCCGGGCACGCTGTTGTCGACATCGCCGGCGATCGGCCGCGGCAGTGAGGTCAGGCCACGGAAGTAGTACTGCGGTGATTCCTCGCGCAGGTCGCGCGACTGGAACACGCCGTCGAAGGTCCAGGTGAGCGCATCGCTCAGGCGCGCGTCCAGCGACAGTGCACCGACCTTGCGATCGACATGGCCACCGTTGAAGGTTTCGCCCTTTTCCTGGTATGCGTTGAAGCGGTAGCCGAACATCTGCTCGTTGCCGAAGCGGCCGCCGACGTCGATGCCGCCGCTGACGATGCCCTGCTCGCGCCAGCCGAGCTGGGCGGAGAAGGTCGGTACGTCGGTCGGCTTCTTGGTGATGTAGTTGACGATGCCGCCCGGCGCGCCGAAGCCGTACAGGAAACCTCCCGGACCCTTCAGCAGGTCGACCTGTTCCATCACTTCCAGCGGCCATTCGGTGCCCCAGGACGAGACCTGCAGACCGTTGACCCGGTAGCTGTCGAAATTCAGGTCGATGCCACGGTTGCGGATCGGCGAGCTCCAGCCACTGGCATAGGCGCTGACCTGGGTGGTGACCGAGGGGTCGAGCAGGAAGGCTTCGCCCAGCGACACGACCTGGCGCTGTTCGATCTGCTCACGGCCGACGGCGGTGATCGCGAACGGGGTATCACGCAGGGCGCGATCGCCGAGGGCGCCAGCCTCGGTATGGGTACGCTCGGCGATGACCTTGACCGCGTCCAGATCGGTGGCGCTGCGGGATCCGGCCGGGGCTTCGGCGTGTGCAGTGCAGGCGGCGGACAGCGCGACGGCCAGTACGGCCAGGCGGGGGGAGCGAATCGGCAACATCGATGGAGATCCTCGGCGGGCGGCCACGGGCCATCCGCCCATGCAGGGGGGAAAGGTCGGTGGCTGGGATCACGCAGGCGTGCCGGGGACGGCAGCGGGGCGCCACAAGGGGGCGCAGGACCATGGCTGGATGAGAATTGTTCTCTTTTCGTTACAGCGCGTCAAATGCCATCGGCGTGCGGACCAACGGTCCGCACCCACCAGAGGCCGGTAGCGCCGCGCCATGCCCGGCGAGCGCGCAGCGCGGATTGCTGAAAGGCCGCCGGGCATGGCCCGGCGCTGCCGAAGTCAGGCCCGCTGTGCGCGCCTGAGGAGCTTCGCTTCACGCCTGCGCGCGCGCCGCGCCTTCCAGCGCTCGGCCAGGCACGAGAAGATCACGTACAGCGCCGGCGTGCTGAGCAGGGTCAGGCTCTGCGAGAACAGCAGGCCGCCGATCATCGCGATGCCCAGCGGGCGACGCAGCTCTGAACCTTCGCCCAGGCCGATCGCCAGCGGCACCGCAGCCAGGATTGCCACCATCGTGGTCATCATGATCGGGCGGAAACGCACGATGCTGGCTTCACGGGCAGCATCGCGCGGAGTCAGCCCATGTTCGCGCTGCGCCACCAGGGCGAAGTCGATCATCATGATCGCGTTCTTCTTGACGATGCCGATCAGCAGCACCAGCGCGATCATCGAGATCACCGACAGTTCGGTGTTGGTGCCGAACAGCGCCAGCAACGCACCGACGCCGGCGGCCGGCAGGGTGGACAGGATCGTCACCGGGTGGATCAGGCTTTCGTACAGGATGCCCAGCACCAGGTAGACGGTGAGGATGGCTGCCAGCACCAGGATCAGCATGTCGCTGGGGTCGGAATTGAAGCCGAAGCCGGCGTCGTCGGCCAGGCGGATGTCGCCGGGCATGCGCATGCCGGCCACGGTGCTGTCGATGATGGCCTTGGCCTCGCCCATGCTGACGCCGGGGGCGAGGTTGTAGCTCAGGTCCATCGTCGTGTACTGGTTTTCATGGGTGATCTGCGAGGGCGCCAGGCCCGGCGCCTGGCGGGCCACCGCCGTGATCGGCACCATCTCGCCGTTGCGTGCACGCACATGCACTTCGTCCAGCGCCGAAGGCGTGGCGGTCTGCGACGGCAGCGCATTGACCACCACGCTGTACTGGTTGATGTCCGAGTAGATGGTGGAGATCTGGCGCTGGCCGAAGGCGCCGTACAGCGCACCGTCGATGGCGCCGACCGAGATGCCCAGGCGCGCGGCCTTGGCCCGGTCGATCTCGATGTTCTGGCGCAGGCCGGCGTTGTCGACGTCGGTGCCGACATCACGCAGCTTCGGGTTCTTCTTCAATGCCGCCTGCAGCTTGGGCAGCCATTCCTGCAGTGCGGCCAGGTCGTTGCCCTGCAGCGAGACGCGGTACTGCGCGCCCTGGCTGTTTCCACCGCCATCGTTGCTGGGCAGGTCCTGGATCGCGCGCAGGCGCAGCTGCAGGTCCGGGTAGCGGTCGGCCTTCGCACTCAGCCGTGCCAGTGCGTGTGCGGTGGTTTCGCGGCGGCCTTCCTTGCGCGACTTCAGTTCCACGTTGAACTGCGCGCTGGAACCCTGGCGTCCGCTGCCCAGGCGTACGCCCACGGTCTTCACTGCCGGGTCGGCCATCAGCATGTCGGTGATGCGGCGCTGGCGGCTGACCATGTCCTCGAAGGACACCGTCGCGCTGGAATTGGCGCGGCCCCAGATCAGGCCGGTGTCCTGTGGCGGGAACGCGCCCTTCTTCACCGCACCGAACAGGAAGATGGTGACGCCGATCAGGATCAACGGCGTCAACGACAGCAGCAGCGCATGGCGCAGCGAAAAATCAAGGAACACGGTGTAGACGCGCAGCATCCGCTCGTGACCGGCATCGAGCCAGCGGCCGAAGCGCGACGGTGCCGCCGTGTGGTCGTGCGCGCTGAGGAAGCGGCTGCACAGCGCCGGGGTCAGTGTCAGCGAAACGATCATCGACACCACGATCGCCGCCACCAGGGTCACGGTGAATTCGCGGAAGAACGCGCCCATCATGCCGCTGGCGAACAGCAGCGGGATGAACACCGCCACCAGCGAAGCGGTGATCGAGACGATGGTGAAGCCGATTTCGCGCGCACCGGCGAAGGCCGCCTGCATCCGCGGCATGCCCTCGTCGAGGTGGCGCATGATGTTCTCGATCACCACGATCGCATCGTCGACCACGAAGCCGATCGCGATCACCAGCGCCAGCAGGCTCAGGTTGTTCAGGGTGAAGCCCATCACGTACATCACAAGCGCGGCACCGGCCAGCGACAGCGGCACGGTGACCGCCGCGATCAGCGTCGGCGCCAACCGGCGCAGGAACAGCGCCATGGTCAGCACCACCATCGCCAGGCTGATCAGCAGGGTGATCTGCACTTCATGCAGCGACGACCGGATGGTCGGGGTGCGGTCGAAGTAGGGCGTCATCGTGGTGCCCGGCTGCAGGTAGTCGCGCAACGCGGGAATCTGCGCTTTCACCCGGTCCACGGTCTCGACGATGTTGGCGCCGGCGCGGGTGAACACATACATCACCACGGCCGGTTTGTGGTCGAACCACGCGGCCTGGTAGGCGTCCTGCTGGCCGTCGTAGACGTTGGCGATGTCCTTCAGGCGGATCACCCGGCCATCGCCCTGGGTCTTGACCACCAGATCGGCGAAGTCGGCGGCGCGTGCGACCGAATCGTTGGCGATGATCGCCGTGGTGGTGTTGCCATCGCTGAGGAAGCCGGTGGGCGAGGTCACGTTGGCCGCGCGCACGGCATTGCGCAGGTCGTCGGCGGTCAGTCCCAGCGCGTTCATCAGGCGCAGGTTGACGTCCACACGCACCGCCGGCGTCGAGGCACCGGCGATATCCACCGAGGCGACACCGCCGATCTGGCGGATGCGCTGGGCCAGCAGCGAATCGGCGACGTTGTACAGCTCATCGGCGGACTGCGTCTGCGAGGTCAGCGCGATGGCGATCACCGGATCGTCGTTCGGGTTCGCCTTCTGGTACATCGGCGAGCCCATGCCCGAGGGCAGGTCGGCCTGCGCCGAATTGATCGCGGTCTGTACGTCCAGCGCGGCCGAATCGATGTCGCGGTCGCTCTGGAAGATCATGAACACCAGCGAGCTGCCTTCCGAACTCGACGAGCGCATGCGGTCGATGCCCGGCAGCTGGCCGAGGTGGCGCTCCAGCGGCGCGGTCACCGTGGAGGCCATGGTCGCCGCATCCGCACCGGACTGGCTGGCGTGCACGAAGATCACCGGGATCTCGATGTTCGGCAACGCCGACACGCCGAGCCGCAGGTAACAGATCACGCCGACCATGAACAAGCCAATGGCCAGCAGGGCGGTGCCGATCGGGCGGCGGATGAAGGGGCCGGACAGGTTCATCGTGCAGCCCCCCGAAGGTGCGGGGCCAGGGTCATGCCTGCGGCTCCTGCACCGTGCCATCGCGCAGCGCACGCTGTTCACGGCGACGGGCGAGCCATTCCGAGAAGCGTTCCATGTACAGGTAGATCACCGGCGTGGTGTACAGGGTTACCAGCTGCGACAGCAGCAGGCCGCCGACGATGGCGATGCCCAGCGGCCGACGCAGTTCCGAGCCGATGCCGGTGCCCAGCGCCAGCGGCAACGCGCCAAGCATGGCTGCAGCGGTGGTCATCATGATCGGGCGGAAGCGCAGCAGGCAGGCGCGGCGGATGGCTTCGCGCGCGTTGGCGCCGGTGCGCCGCGCCTCGATGGCGAAGTCGACCATCATGATGCCGTTCTTCTTGACGATGCCGATCAGCAGCACGATGCCGACGATGCCGTCCACCGACAGGCTCAGGCCACAGACCATCAATGCCAGCAGCGCGCCGACGCCGGCCGGCGGCAGGGTCGAGATGATCGTGATCGGGTGGATGTAGCTCTCGTACAGCACGCCCAGCACGATGTAGATCACCACCAGCGAGGCCAGCAGCAGCCACACCACGTCGGTCTGGCTGCCGGTGAATTCAGCGGCCTTGCCGATGAACTGCGCATGCACGTGCGCCGGCATGTCCAGGCTGGCCTTGGTCTCTTCGATGGCCTTGACCGCAGCGGACAGCGAATAGCCAGCCGCGACGTTGAAGGAAACCGTCACCGCAGGAAGCTGCTGCTGGTGGCTGACCAGCAGCGGCGCGCTGGAGACCTTCGCCTCGGCCAGCGCCGACAACGGGATGATGCCGCCCGCACCGACGGTGATGCCGGTGTTCTGCGCACCGATACCGGTGGCGGTCGACGAGTTGGACGAGGTGACCTGGCCGAAGCTGGTCGCGTTGGTGCCGGTGAGGGCGCCGGCGCCGTTGGAGGCGACCGCCAGCTGTTCCATCAGCGCGGTGCTGGTGCGGAACTGCGGCGCCACTTCCAGCACCACCCGGTACTGGTTGAGCTCGGTGAAGATGGTCGAGATCTGGCGCTGGCCGAACGCATCGTAGAGGGTGTCGTCGATGGTCTGCATCGGCACGCCCAGCACGCTGGCCTTGTCGCGGTCGATGTTCAGTTCCAGTGCGCGGCCCTGGTTGGACAGGTTGTTGTCGACGTCGGCCAGTTCCGGGCGCTGGCGCAGCGCCTGGGTCAGGCGGTTGGCCTGCAGCGCGACTTCCGCGCTGTCCACGTCCGACAGCGAGTACTGGTACTCGGTGGCGGCCACGCGGGTGTCCAGGGTCACGTCCTGTACCGGCTTCAGGTACAGCGCCACGCCGGGAATACCGGCGACGGATTTCTGCAGGCGCGGCAGGATGTCTTCCAGCCCATCACGTTCGCCGCGCTCTTTCAGCACGATCGACAGCTGGCCCTGGTTGAGCGTGGGGTTCATGCTGCCGGCACCGATGAAGGCCGATACGCCGGTCACGTCCGGATCCCTGCGCAGCGCTTCGGCCACCTGCTGGGTGCGTTGCTCCATCTGCGGGAAGGCGATGTTCTGGTCGGCCTGGACCACGGCGGTGATCAGGCCGGTGTCCTGTTCGGGCAGCAGGCCCTTGGGAATCAGCACGTACAGCAGCACGGTCAGTACCAGCGCGGCAGCGGCCACGGCCAGGGTGAGCGGCTGGTGTTCCAGCACCCAGTCCAGGCTGCGCTCATACAGGCCGACGGTGCGCGTCCACAGGTTCTGCTTGCCGGCCGCGGCCGCACGTTCGTGCGCGTCTTCGCCCTCGGGCAGCGCATCGGGCTTGAGCAGGTAGGCGCACATCATCGGGGTGAGCGTCAGCGAGATCAGCATCGACAGCACCACGGCGATGCTCAGCACCCAGGCGAACTCGTGGAACAGGCGGCCGGTGACGCCGGGCATCAGCAGCAGCGGCAGGAACACCGCCACCAGTGAAACCGTCAGCGACAGCACGGTGAAGCCGATCTGGCGCGCACCGATCTCGGCCGCCTCCTTGCCGCTCTTGCCTTGTTCGATGTAGCGCACGATGTTCTCGATCATCACGATCGCATCGTCGACCACGAAGCCGGTGGCCACCACCAGCGCCATCAGCGAGAGGTTGTCCAGCGACATGCCGGTGAAGGCCATCACCGCGAAGGTGCCGGCCAGCGACAACGGCACTGCCACCGAGGGAATGATGGTGGCCCAGAACCGGCGCAGGAACACGAAGATCACCGCCACCACCAGGCCGATCGTCAGGATCAGGGTGAACTGCACTTCATGCACCGAGGCGCGGATGGTTTCGGTACGGTCGGAGAACACCTCCAGGTGCACGTCGGCCGGCAGTACGCCCTGCAGCTGCGGCAGCAGCGCGCGGATGCGCTCGACGGTCTGCACGATGTTGGCGCCCGGCTGCCGGCGCACTTCCAGCAGCACGGCCGGCTTGCCGTCGGCCCATGCCGCCAGCTGGTCGTTCTCCACGCCATCGATCACTTCGGCCACGTCGGACAGCCGCACCGGGCGGCCGTTCTTGTAGCTGATGATGGTGTCGCGGTACTCGGCGGCGCTGGCCAGCTGGTCGTTGGTGCCGATGCTGTAGGACTGGGTCTTGCCGTTCAGCGAGCCCTTCGGCGCATTGACGTTGGCCTGGGTGAGCGCGCTGCGCAGCTCTTCCAGGGTCAAGCCCATGTTGGACAGCTGCGCCGGATTGACCTGGATGCGCACGGCCGGACGCACGTTGCCGGCGATCGACACCAGGCCCACGCCCTGCACCTGCGACAGGCGCTGGGCGAGGATCGAGTCAGCGTAGTTGTTGACGTCGCGCAGCGGCCGCGTATCGGAGGTCAGCTTGAGGGTGACGATGGCCGCGTCGGCCGGGTTCACCCGGTTGTAGACCGGCTGGTACGGCAGCGACGAGGGCAGGGTGGCCTGGCGGATCGCCGCCTGCACGTCCTGTGCGGCGATGTCGATGTCGCGGTCCATCGAGAACTGCAGGATGATCGTCGACAACCCCGCCGAGGAATCGGAGGTCATCAGTTCCAGCCCGGAGATCTGCCCGAACTGGCGCTCCAGCGGCGTGGTCACCAGCGAGGCCATGGTGGTGGCGTTGGCACCGGGGTACTGCGTGGTCACCACCAGGCTGGGCGCATCGATTTCCGGCAGCGCCGACACCGGCAGCTTGCGGTAACCGAGGATGCCCAGCAGCAACAAGCCCGCCATCAACAGCGAGGTGGCAATCGGGCGGCGGATGAAGATCGTCGAAAAGCCCACGGACTGATCCTTGCTGGCACTTCAATGGCAGCGCCGGCGGGATCGCCGGCGCGGGGAAGAGCAGGGGCCTGCGCTCAGCGCGGGCCACCGCCGCGGCGGCCGCCGCCACTCTTCTGTTCGGCGGCCTTCAGTTCGGCCTCGGTCGGTGCGGCCGGGGTTTCACCCGGCTTCAGCGCGGTCACCTTGCTGCCCGGCTTCAGGCGGAACTGGCCTTCGCTGACCACGCGCTCGCCGCCTTTCAGGCCTTCGGCGATCTGCACCTGGCTGTCGCCCACTTCCACGCCACTGCGCACGGTCTGCATCTTCACCGTGTTGTCGCCCTGCACGACGTAGACGTACTCGCCGTCCGGGCCACGCAGCACTGCCTGGGTCGGGATCACCACGCCGCCGCCGATGGTGCGCAGCTGCATGCGCACATTGACGAACTGGCCCGGCCACAGGCCGTTGTCGGTGTTGTCGAACACCGCGCGTGCCTTGAAGGTGCCGCTGTCGGCGCTGATCAGGTTGTCGACCACGTCCAGCTTGCCGTCGCCGCTGAGCACGTGCGAATCGGCGCGGTCCAGCGCTGCGACCGGCACGCTGCCGGCGGCCTGCGCCTGGCGCACGTCGCCGAGCTGGCGTTCGGGCAGGTTGAACAGCACGTGGATCGGATGGATCTGGGTCAGGGTGACCAGTGCGGTACCGGCGTTGACCACGTTGCCGGCGTCGACCGCGCGGATGCCGGCGATACCGGTGATCGGCGCGGTGACCCGGGTGTACTGCAGCTGCACCTGCGCCGAACGCATGCTGGCTTCATTGGCCGCCACTGCGCTTTCGTACTGTGCCACCTGGTTTCGTTGTGTATCCAGATCGGTCTTGGCCACGAACTGGCGGTACTCCGGCGCGTTCGAGCGCTGGTAGTTCGAACGTGCGGTGGCCAGCAGGGCTTCGTTCTGGCGCTTGGATGCAACGGCCTGGTCATAGCTGGCCTGGGCGGTGCGCGGGTCGATCACCGCCAGCACGTCGCCCTTCTTCACTTCCTGGCCTTCGCGGAAATTGAGGCTCATCAGCTGGCCGCCCACCTGCGGGCTGACCGTCACGGTGTTCATCGCGGTCACCGTGCCCAGTGCGCTGGCATACACCGGCACGTCCTGGCGCGCGGCATCGACCACGGTCACCGGCACCGGGCCGGCATCGGGATCTTCACCCCCCTGGCCGGCGCCTGCCTGCTGCCCGGCAGCCTTGTCCTTGCCGCCACCGAGTACGCGCAGGCCGACCACGGCCAGCACCAGCACCGCCACGACCAGCAGCACGATCTTCCAAACACGTGACATTCAAGACTCCAAGAGGGCTGGACGGGGTGGGCACCCCGGGTGGCAATGCGCAAAGCATACCTGTGGCCCACCGGGTTTCCTGCATGACGGATGGGACGGGCGCTCAGACAGATGGACGACGCTGGAGGTTCCCGTAACGGCAAGGTTGCCCTACATTCAGGTGCAGACCCCTTCCGTGGAGATCGAGATGCGCCGTTCGTTGCTGCTGTCCGCCCTGCTGCTGGCCCTGCCGGCCCTTGCCCACGCCGAGGACGCGCAGCGCCCGGAAGTGACCGCTGCCGCGCAGCGCCTGCAGGCCAAGGTGGTTGAATGGCGCCGCGATTTCCACCAGCACCCGGAACTGTCCAACCGCGAGGAGCGCACCTCCGCCGAGGTCGCCAAGCGCCTGCGCGCGATGGGCCTGAAGCCGAAGACCGGCATTGCCCACCACGGCGTGGTGGCGATCATCGAAGGCGGCAAGCCGGGCCCGAAGATCGCCCTGCGCGCGGACATGGACGCACTGCCGGTGACCGAGCAGACCGGCCTGCCATTCGCCTCCAAGGCCACCGCGCAGTACCGCGGGCAGACCGTGGGCGTGATGCACGCCTGTGGCCATGACGCGCACACTGCCACCCTGCTGGGCGTGGCCGAAGCGCTGGTGGCGATGAAGAAGGACCTGCCGGGCCAGGTGATGCTGATCTTCCAGCCGTCCGAAGAAGGTGCGCCGCCACCGGAAGAGGGCGGTGCGGCGCTGATGCTGAAGGAAGGTCTGTTTGCCGACTTCAAGCCCGAGGCGGTGTTCGGCCTGCATGTGTTCTCCAGCGTGCAGGCAGGGCAGATCGCGGTGCGCGGTGGCCCGCTGATGGCCGCGTCCGATCGTTTCGGCATCAAGGTGATCGGCCGCCAGACCCATGGCTCGGCACCGTGGAACGGCGTGGATCCGATCGTGGCCACTGCTGATCTGATCGGCACCGCACAGACCATCGTCAGCCGCCGCGCCAACCTGTCCAAGCAGCCGGCGGTGCTGACCTTCGGCGCGATCAACGGCGGCATCCGCTACAACATCATTCCCGATGAAGTGGAGATGGTCGGCACCATCCGCACCTTCGACGAAGGCATGCGCCAGCAGATCTTCGCCGATCTGCGCAACGTGGCCGACCACACCGCTGCCGCGCATGGGGCCAAGGCGGTGACCGACATCTACGAATCGGAAGGCAACCCGGCCACGGTGAACGACCCGGCGCTGACCGCGAAGATGCTGCCGAGCCTGCAGGCGGTGGTGGGCAAGGACAACGTGTACGAGCCGCCGCTGCAGATGGGCGCGGAGGATTTCTCGCTGTACGCCAAGGAAGTGCCGGGCATGTTCTTCTTCGTCGGTTCCACCAGCGTGGGCATCGACCCGGCGACGGCGCCGGCCAACCATTCGCCGAAGTTCCTGTTGGATGAGAAGGCGCTGGATGTCGGATTCCGTGCGCTGCTGCAGGTGAGCCTGGATTATCTGCATGGTGCGGGCACCCCGGCGGGTTGAGGGTTTCGGGCAGGGCTGCGCCCTGCACCCGCCGAAGCGGTAGTGCCGGCCGCTGGCCGGCAACAGCAACAGCAACAGCAACAGCAGAAGCGGGCTATCCGTGGGATGGCGGGGTGGGTCCGGTTGCGGGGGACGCCGTAAACCCGTCCATGGGGGCTTGGCCGCGGCATCCATGCCGCGGACACCCCCGCAACCGGACCC